>CANGJP010000047.1 GCA_947454465.1 Pseudomonadota bacterium | reverse complement strand
ATTTCTCTATCGAAGATGCAAATGCTAGGGTCATTTCGCGGGGGCGCGATTTCCGTTCATTGATTCGTCAAGGTCAACAATTGGCTGCTGCAAGCGACGCTGTGTTGTCTATTACGGTATCACCGGAACAGCAGTACCGAGCCTGGACATTCGGATTGTTGCCAGAAAGTCGGGAGGTTCAGCGTCAAGCTGTTCGTTATTCAGTGTACCCCGCGATTCTGGATCAACATGACCATGTAAAGTTAGTTGAATTCAATAATCTTATACATGCTGAGCAAGTCACTTTAAAAGGGGTTTTACGCTTACTGATACTGGTATTGCCACAGCAATATAAGTTTGCTCGTCAGCAGTTTTCGTCCCATCGTGAGTTGATGTTGCTTGGGCACGGTTTGTCAGGGAATCAGTCTTTGGCAGATGGTCTGTCTGAGCGTGCCTTTCGGGAGTGTTTCTTAGCGGAGCAGCAGGTGCTCCCTCGATCAGGTGACGATTTCAATCGACTGATTGAATTGTACCGATCTGAATTAAATACTACGGTGATGAAGATGACTGAAAACATGTTAAGTTTATTTAAAGATCATCATAGAGTTAAGCAGTGTATTTCGACATTAAATGCGCCTGGTTTTGCTCCGGCAAAGGCTGATATTCAGCAGCAACTTCTTGGGCTGCTCTCTGCTGGCTTTTTACAAGATTTATCTCAACCGTGGTTTGGTTATTTGCCACGCTATATCAAAGCCTTGGCTCGGCGTGTGGATAAGTTGTCAGCTAATGTTCAACGTGATTTAACGTTGATGCAACAGGTACAGCCTTTTTTAACCGGCTATCAGCAACTAGTGTCCCTTAAGCCGCTTGTGCAAGTGGAGCTCACTCAACTGAAATGGATGATTGAAGAATTTCGGGTTTCGTTGTTTGCTCAAGAATTAAAGGCTTCCATGCCGGTTTCAGCAAAGCGACTGACGGAGCAGCTTGAACGAGCGAAAAAAGAGGCAGGCTGAATGGCCTGCCATTCATCAGTATTTCCGGTTTGATCAGTAAGACTTGGCCCACACTACACGAGTGCGGCTGGGTTTCCCAGTGAATGGGCATGTTCCCGGTTTGGTAGTTTCTAATGGAATACAACGTACCGTCACTGACAGGTCAGATTTGATCTTCTTTTCCAGTTCTACGTCACCGCAAAAGTGAGTCATCGCAAAACCACCGTGTATCGGCGTGGGTTGATTGGCGTCGGTAGCAGGTGGAGTGAAATAAGCATAAAACTCTTCTTGAGTATCGATATTACGAGTGTGCGCAGTACGATGCGCTTTCGCTTTAGCGAGCAAGTTGTCATGAATACTTTGCAGAATGTTCGCAGCATTTAGAATAAATTCATTGCGGTCAATGCTGGTCTTGTCTTTATGCCCTTGATCACGGCGGCCTACAAATAACGCGTTTTTTTCCATATCGCGAGGACCTACTTCGATTCGTAGTGGTACACCTTTCTTAATCCAGTGCCAAACCTTGTCGCCGCCACGTTCATCACGTTGATCAACATTTACATTAAGTTTGCGCTGCGCAAACGTTTGCTGACGTAGTTCATTGGCAACTTGTTGGCAGTACTCAAAAACCCTAGTACGTTCTTCATCATTACGATAAATCGGAATGATTACGATGTGCGTCGGTGCTAATTTAGGTGGTAATACCAAACCATCGTCATCGGAATGGGTCATCAGCATGCCACCGATTAGGCGTGTGGATACGCCCCAACTGGTGGTCCAAGCGTGTTGCTGGGTGCCGTTTTGATCTAAGAATTGAATGCCGCTGGCCTTGGCAAAGTTTTGACCCAAGAAGTGACTGGTACCCGCTTGCAGGGCTTTTCGATCCTGCATCATGGCTTCAATACAGAATGTTTGTTCCGCGCCTGGAAAGCGTTCGCCGGCGGTTTTTTCACCTTTAATGACCGGCATGGCCATGTAGTTCTCAGCAAAGTCGGCATAGACATCGAGCATTTTCATGGTTTCGGTGATGGCTTCATCGCGAGTGGCGTGGGCGGTATGGCCTTCCTGCCAGAGAAACTCGGCAGTACGTAAAAACATTCGGGTTCGCATTTCCCAGCGAACCACGTTGGCCCATTGATTGATCAGTAAGGGCAGGTCACGGTAGCTTTGCACCCAACGTGAAAAGGCATCGCCAATAATAGTTTCTGAGGTGGGCCGAACCACCAAGGGTTCCTCCAATTCACCAGTCGGCACTAATTTACCTTCTGCATTTTTTTCTAAGCGATGATGAGTGACCACGGCGCATTCAGTGGCAAAACCGTCCACGTGTGAGGCTTCTTTTTGCAGAAATGACAAAGGAATGAAAAGTGGAAAATAAGCATTTTGATGGCCTGTGGCCTTGAATTCATCGTCCAGTACGCGCTGCATGTTTTCCCACAACGAATAGCCCCATGGTTTGATCACCATACAGCCGCGTACGGCGGAATTTTCAGCTAGGTCGGCGGCGCGAATGACTTGTTGATACCACTCAGCGTAGTTTTCATCGCGCGTAGGGGTGATGGCGGTGCGTGGCTTATTCATCGTTAACTCAAACAGTGAAAATCAAAATTGAATGGGTAACATTAAAACAGATCTTTAACGTCAACCACAGCCGTTAGGAGTTTGTGATTTACGTTTCGGCGGATGCTTGGCGCCCACATGTTGTTGGCGGCGGGCGGTGGCGAGTTCTACCTGCTTTTGCCGTTCGCGCATTCGGTGCTTCTTTTCGTCACTTGATGTGGCGTGGCAACGGGGGCAACTCACTCCCAGTTCAAACAAAGGCGACAATTTGTCTTGTGGACTGATTGGTTCACGGCAGGCGCGGCAAAGTTGATGCTCGCCGACTGAAAGTCCATGTTTAACTGCCACGCGCTCATCAAAAACAAAGCATTCACCTTCCCAAAGGCTATTTCCTTCTGGCACCAGTTCCAAGTATTTAAGAATACCACCTTGTAGATGATAGACCTCATCAAAACCTTGGGCTTTCATAAACGCCGTGGACTTCTCGCAGCGAATGCCACCGGTACAGAACATGGCGACCTTGGGTTTTTTCTCCAGTATCTTTTGCTCTTTGACCCAACGGGGTAACTCGCGAAAACTTTTGATATTCGGGTCAACGGCGCCCTTAAAGGTACCAATGGCAACTTCATAATCATTACGAGTATCAATCACTACTACGTTAGGATCGCTTATGAGCGTATTCCAGTCTTCGGGTTTGACGTAGGTACCGACAATTTTATTTGGGTCAATATCCGGTACACCCATCGTGACAATTTCTTTTTTGACGCGAACCTTCATGCGATTAAATGGCATTCGAGGCGCCAGTGATTCTTTGTGTTCAAGTGTTGCTAGACGTGGGTCGCTTCGGAGATAGGTTAATACCGCTTTGATACCGTCATGTGTACCGGCGATAGTGCCATTAATGCCTTCATGGGCCAGCAGTAGCGTACCTTTTACGCCATATTGATCGCAGTAAGCCTGTAAGGGTTCGCGCATATCATTGCAGTTGGGTAAGGACACAAACTTGTATAGGGCAGCAACCAGAAAGGTATTCATCATGCGGGGCTCAGTGTTTACGGCTCTTAGAGATAGCGGCAGCAGCGATCGCAGCTGGTGATAGTGTAATCCCATCTAGCAAATCTTCTGCAGCCTTAAAGCGTGATTCTGGGTTTTCTAGGGGCAGAGTAAAGCGTAACTTCAGTGGCCCATCAAATTTATGGGTACGGCCATTACGCTGTACGAATAGAATCAAATTAGTCGGATCGATGTTGGCATCTTTATCGAATGTCACCTGGCCGCCATTGGTGTGTAGGTCCAATTTGCGGATGCCAATGGATTTAGCGCGCAGTTTCAGTTCCGTGATGCGAAATAGATTCTTGCTCGGTTCAGTCAGTAAACCGAATCGATCGATCATTTCCATTTGCAATTCACGCAGTACATCGGTGGATTCGGCAGCGGCAATGCGCTTGTACAGCACTAGGCGCATGTGTACATCAGGCATGTAATCTTCAGGCAGTAGAGCGGGTACATGTAGATCGACCTCGGGCCCGCGGTGCAAGGGTTGATCCAAGTCGGGTGTCTTGCCCGCCTTCAATGCTTCCACCGCGCGTTCCAGCATTTCCATGTACAACGCAAAGCCGATTTCTTGAATCTGTCCGCTTTGGCCTTCGCCAAGTAATTCACCGGCACCGCGAATTTCTAAATCGTGGGTCGCTAAGGTGAAGCCAGCGCCCAAATCTTCGAGTGACTCAATGGCTTCTAGTCGCTTAATGGCATCGGGAGTCATGTTGGCTTTGGGGGGCGTCAGCAGATACGCATAGGCTTGATGATGCGAACGTCCCACTCGACCGCGCATCTGGTGTAACTGCGCCAAGCCGAAACGATCAGCACGATCAATGATGATAGTGTTCGCAGTGGGTACGTCGATGCCACTTTCCACAATGGTCGTGCAGATAAATAAATTACAGCGTTGATGGCTGAAATCCAGCATCACTTGTTCCAGCTCGCGTTCACGCATTTGTCCGTGACCAATGGCGATATTGGCTTCGGGTACCAGTTCACTGAGCATGCGTGCGGTTTTCTCAATGGTATCCACACTGTTATGGACATAATAAATTTGGCCGCCACGACGAATTTCACGTAAGCACGCCTCGCGCACCGCGGCGCCATCAAACGGTGTCACAAAGGTTTTAATTGCCAAACGGGATGAGGGTGGGGTGGTAATCAATGACAAATCGCGTAGCCCACCCATAGCCATGTTCAGTGTGCGAGGAATGGGTGTGGCCGTGAGCGTCAGGACATCTACTTCGGCGCGCAGGTGTTTGAGTTTTTCTTTGTCTTTTACGCCAAAACGATGTTCTTCATCAATGATGATCAAACCGAGGTTCTTAAAATGCACCGAGCTTTGCAGCAGACGATGTGTGCCTACCACGATATCGACTGTGCCATCTTCCAATCCTTTTAAGGCCTCGTTCACTTGCGCGGCGCTTCTAAAGCGCGACATGGTTTCGACTTTCACAGGCCAGTCGGCAAAGCGATCGGCAAAGGTTTGGTAGTGCTGCTGAGCTAGCAAAGTGGTAGGCACCAGCACGACCACTTGTTTACCAGCTTGTACGGCGACAAAGGCCGCACGTAAGGCCACTTCGGTTTTACCAAAGCCGACGTCGCCGCAGACCACGCGATCCATAGGTTTACCGCTGCGCATATCTTCAACAACTGACGCAATAGCTTGTGCCTGATCCGGTGTTTCTTCAAAGCGGAAGGCATCAGCAAAAGCCAACATATCTCCTTCCGCGGCTTCCAAGGATGTACCTTGTCGTGCCGCACGTCGTGCATACAAGTCGAGTAGTTCAACAGCTGTGTCGTTAACTTTTTGAGCGGCTTTCTTTTTCGCTTTGGCCCAGGTGTCGGTGCCCAGTTTATGCAGCGGTGCGTTATCACCCGCTGAACCGGTATAGCGACTAACGCGATCTAAGGCTTGCACGGGCACATAAATTTTGTCGCCATCGGCATATTCAAGGACGAGAAATTCGCCCATTAACCCACCCACGTCCATGGTTTGTAATCCCAGGTATCGACCCACGCCATACTCATCGTGCACCACCGGCGAGCCGGGCATAAGGTCAGACAAATCGCGAATGATTTTTTCAGGATCACGATCAGCGCGACGGCGACGACGCTCTTGTTTACCGCGTTCACCAAACAGTTGTTCTTCTGCCAATACAGTGATTGCGGGCTCTTTAAGCTGTAGTCCGCGCGCAATGGGCGATACCGTGATTGCTAGTGGAATGGTGCTGCTCATGAATACTTGCCAGTCATCGAGGCTAGGTGCATTCAGTTGATGCTTCCGCAAAATATCCAGCATCATTTCGCGACGTCCGGTGGACTCAGCAGCAATGAGCGTACGACCTTGGTAGTTTTGTAAGTGATCCAGCAACGCGCGCGCAGGTTCTGGAGCGCGGGCATCCAATTTCACTGGCGGTGGCGTGGTACTGTCGAAATTCTGCCACGAAATGTGTTGTCGATTGGGATCAAGCTGATTCACAAACAGTTCAATTTGTCTGCATGCATTCAGTTGCTGTAAAAAATCAGCGGGCGGTACAAATAATTCTTGTGGCGTAAGAATGGGACGCTCGACATCGTGGGCGCGTTGATCATGACGCAGCACGATCGAGTTCCAAGCCTCTTCAATTAAGCCGCTGAAATCTTCGCTGTAGGCTACAGCCGTGTCATTAGGCAGATAGCTAAAAATGTCGCAGGCTTCTTCAAAAAATAACGGCAAGTAATATTCAATGCCTGCGGGCGCGGCCCCCACTGCAGTATCTTTATATATGGGCACGCGAGTTAAATCGCCTTCAAAACGTGTGCGGAATTGTCGTTTGAATAACTGCACACCTTCTGTAGTGAGTGGAAATTCATGCGCAGGCAACAAGTGAATACCATTAGTTTTTTTCAGCGTGCGCTGGGTGTCAGTATCAAAGCTGCGAATGCTTTCGATTTCTTCGTCGAATAAATCAATGCGATACGGGGTGGCGGAGCCCATGGGGAATAAATCCAACAACGATCCGCGTACCGCGAACTCACCTGGTGCCATGACTTGCGAGACGTGCGCATAACCGGCAGCGGTTAACTTGACGCGAAAGGATTGCAGTTCTAAACGGTTGCCTACTTCGATGTCAAAAGCATGCGCTTCGATATAACTGCGCGGCGCCAAGCGTTGCATCACGGTATCTACATCCACTAGCACCACGCCTTGTTGCAAATGCGGCAGCTTTGATAACGTGCTTAAGCGCTGCGAAATGATGTCGGGATGCGGTGCAAATTGATCGTACGGCAGGGTTTCCCAACCGGGGATGCTCAGCAGCGGGACGGACTTAGGCAGAAATACACGCAGCTCATCTTCAAGGCGACTGAGTTCGCGGGCATTAGCGGCAATCAACAGCAGCGGTGCGGTAAGCAGTTGCGCTGCCTCGGCCAGCTTCAAGGCCATCGCCGAGCCATACAACTGACCCCAGCGAATTCGCGGCTTCTCGGCGGAGGGGAGTAAAAATTTCTTGCTCAAGGGTTAAACAAACTCGTTAAGTAATGCCAACAACCCAGCCTCAAGTCTGCTGACTTGCCGGGGATATATCAAAATTGAAGGTTAGCAGGATGAGGAACGGGTTAGAAGGTTTCAGGCATGAGTAATCAAGAACAATTAATTTTATCCGACAATTACATTAAGAAAACGTCACCTACCTTAAGCCTTTGTCGCAGTAGAGTAAGTACCGTGTTCCTGTGTTGATGCATCCCCCTTCGGCCGCTGTCTTCGGACCTGTGCGGCCTTTTTTTTGCTCCGAGGGTAACGCTGGCTGGCGCTCGATAGGCTGGTTTGCCGCTGTCATAGTCGGTCTTTTCAGGTGGCCCTATAACGTAGTCGTATATTTCCCTTGTCAGTACCTCTAAAATCCCTGCGATCAGTCTTTGACGAGGTATGTGAGCTCGGCGCCCCTGCCGAGTGATTTAGTGCGCATGTTTTACCCTCTGCCTGCCTACATTGGTTTGCGCTATGTGCGAACCCGCCACCATGGCTTCTTTGTGTCGTTCATCAGTTGGGTGTCGATGTTTGGTGTGGGATTGGGCGTGGCGGCATTAATTGTCATTTTGTCGGTGATGAACGGCTTTGAAAGCGAGTTGCGTAGCCGGTTACTCAATCTGAGCTCCCACGCCACGCTATCTGGCTCGATTGAGCAAATGACTAATTGGCCGACCTTGGCGGTGCAGGCACGTAAACACCCTGGCGTGGTCGGGGTGGCGCCCTATGTGGATATTCAAGGCATGGTGGGGCGGGGTGGCGTATTGGTGTCGGCCAAGTTGCGCGGCATTTTGCCTGAGCAGGAGGCTAAAGTGTCCGATGTGGCAGGGCATGTAGTGCGTGGTCAGCTTAATAAGTTGACAGCACAGTCTCGTGCGGTGTTATTGGGGTCGGGCTTGGCGTGGCAACTGCAGGCGCAGGTAGGCGATGAAATTACCGTATTGATTCCTGAAGTGGTGCCCGGTACGACTGAGCTTCGGCCTCGTTTGCAGAGTTTTATTATGGCCGGCGTGTTCGAGTTTGGTGCACAAGAGCAAGACAATAGTATGGCGATGCTGCACTTAAGTGATGCGGCGGCATTGGCGGGCAGAGCACAAACACCCAGTGGCTTACGTTTTAAATTTTCGGACATCTTTGCTGCGCCCGAGATGATCCAAGCTGTGAATCAATCTTTGGGCGGAGGATTTGCCACCAGCGATTGGACGATTGAAAACGCCAGTTATTTCCGCGCCGTGCGAATTGAAAAAACCATGATGAGCGTGATGTTGATGCTGATCGTGGCGATTGCGGCTTTCAATATCATTGCGGCCTTAGTGATGGTGGTGAATGAAAAGCGTAATGACATTGCCATCTTGCGCACACTGGGGTTAACGCCCGAGCAAGTGATTAAAGTATTTATTACTCAAGGGTTGTTAATTGGTTGGGTTGGGATTATCGCGGGTTGGGTTTTGGGGCTGGGCTTGGCGATGAATGTCGCCAGTGTAGTACCGTGGATTGAGCAGACCTTTGGGTTTCATTTTTTTGATCCAACGGTGTACTACATCACTCAGCTTCCTTCTGAGGTCCATCCCGGACAAGTGGCGTGGGTTATGGCGATTGCCATGCTGCTGACGACATTGGCGACAATCTATCCAGCGCGTCGGGCCGCACGCATCGCACCGGCTGAGGCGCTGCGCTATGAGTAAGTCGCGTCAAATCCTCTTCGAACGACTGCTTGCCGCACGCTATTTGCGTTCGGGTGGGGGCAATCGCTTTGTTTCAGTGATTTCTGTCATTTCATTAAGCGGCGTGGCATTGAGTGTGGCGGTGTTGCTGGTGGTGCTGTCGGTGATGAACGGTTTCGAGCGAGAACTGCGCGAACGAATCCTCAGTGTGACGGCGCATGCCACCATCAGTGCTGTTGGAACGCCTTTGGCAGATTGGCAACAGTTACGCCGTCAGGTACTGGTTCAATCGGGCGTGGTGGGTGCGGCACCGTATATCGAGCAACAGGCCTTGTTGTTGACCACCGGTGAACAAGGTGATGGCAATAGTGGTGCAGTGATTCGCGGTGTACTCCCAGAAGAAGAGCGGCAGGTGGCCAGTTTGAGTCGATCGCCTTACTCTGATGTACTTAGTCGTTTACATGAGGGCGACTACGGTATTGTGCTGGGCAATGAACTGGCCAAGACATTACACGTATCAGTTGGCGATCAAGTCATGGTGGTGACGGCGCAGGGTAGCGTGACGGTGGCGGGTGTGATTCCACGCAGTAAGCGATTTACAGTGGTGGGGCTGTTTAGCGTGGGCATGTATGAATACGATCGTAACTATGCGTACCTTCACTTGCAGGATGCAGCTCGACTGTATCGTATGCGTGATGGTGTGACTGGGTTACGGTTAAAACTTACTGAAGCTTTAAATGCTCAACACACGGCGACCGCGATTGCCCAGCAACTAGGTGGGGGATATTACGTGGATGACTGGACGCGTAAGCATGCAAATTTCTTTCGTTCCATTGCCATGACCAAATCCATGATGTTTTTGATTTTGCTGCTGGTGGTGGCAGTAGCTGCTTTTAACGTCATTGCAACGCTGGTCATGGTCGTGAAAGATAAGCAATCGGATATCGCTATCTTGCGTACACTAGGTGCAACTCCGCGCAGTGTGTTAACAGTTTTTATCTTGCAAGGCATGATGATTGGTTTGATCGGTATTGTCATGGGTGTGGTCTTGGGTGGGCTACTGTCCTGGAATCTCGAAAGCATCATTCACGGCATTGAAACATTATTTGGTACCCAATTTATGGATGCTCGCTTGTATTTCATGAGTGATCTGCCTGCGGCGGTGGAATGGCCGGATGTGTGGCACGTGTCTGCAGTGGCGTTTGTGATGTGCACATTAGCAACCATCTATCCTGCATGGCGCGCCGCCCGTACCGAACCTGCTCGAGCGCTGCGTCATGAGTGAGTCCTGTGGAGTAGCTGTGACTAATACAACGAATGCACCGGTCTTGGAGTGTCGACATCTTGCTAAAAATTTTATCGAGGCAAATACGCGGCTGAATGTATTGACCGATGTGAATCTGTCCGTGCTTGCTGGCGAGCGGATTGCCATCGTGGGAGTGTCGGGTTCTGGCAAAACCACTTTGTTGCAATTGCTCGGTGGTTTGGATGTGCCCAGTGGGGGGGTTGTGCGTATCGCCGGTGAAGATGTTGCTCAGTTATCTGAAGCCTCGCGTGGTGCATTGCGTAATCGTGCATTGGGTTTTGTTTACCAATTTCATCATCTCTTACCTGAATTTAGCGCACTGGAAAATGTGGCCATGCCGTTATTGATTCGGCGCATGCCTGTGGAGTTGGCCAGACAGGCTGCAACGGAAATGCTAGAGCGCGTTGGTTTAGCAGCGAGAATGACTCATCGACCAGGCCAATTATCGGGTGGAGAGCGTCAACGTGCTGCTATTGCTCGTGCATTGGTCACTCAGCCCCGTGTGGTGCTGGCGGATGAACCCACGGGAAATTTAGATGGCGCTAATGCGCAACAAGTCTTCGAACTAATGCTGGAGTTGAATCGAGAGTTGGGCACGGCGTTGGTCATTGTTACGCATGCAACTGAATTGGCTTCACGCATGCAGCGTGTGTTGACTCTGCGTGATGGACAGTTGCTCGGTTAATTCCAACATAGATGACCATTCAGCATTTGCAATTGGTGATTCCTGATGCCCTGGCCCAGTTGCGGCTGTTGCATGCACAGGATGATTCGTCACAAGCGTTGCCAGCATTGCATCATTGCTTGCATTATGGCTCAAGAACACGCTTATGGCAGCCGGGTGATCTGTCTCATGCTCGACTCGATCCATGGCAGCAATCCCTCATGTATGCCTTGCCTCATGAGTTACGTCATCACGCTTTAGCCTGTTCTGAATTAAGTTGGCGCGGTAATGGGGGCGAGCCTAGACCTGGCGTTTGTTTGTGTGTAGAGCCTGTGCATTTTCAAGCAGGCTTGGATGATGTGCGTTGCTTGATGCCGCCTCCTTTAGCAACTGAAGAAGCTGATGCGATTCTGCAAAGTCTGCAGCCTTTTTTTTCACTGGCTGGGTTCGAGTTGGTGCATGCATCGGATGACCCTACCGGTGCATGGTATTTGTGGTGCGAGCGTGATGTGAAGTTCACAACGTTTTCCTTGCAGGGATCAGTGGCTGCACGTCTGTATGACCTGATGCCACAAGGACCCGATGCAGGTGAGTTGCGTCGATTGATGACGGAAGTGCAAATGTTATTGCACGATCATCCTGTCAATAAGCAGCGGGAGCGTCGAGGCATACTGCCCGTTAATGCATTGTGGTTTTGGGGCTATGCGCCGATGAAAGCTGTTTCGCATCCGCTTCATATACAATTTGTCAGTGCATCTGCCTATGTGCGGGGACTGTCTGAACATCTAGGCGTGATCTGTGAAGCCATACCGTCGGATGCTCATGCATTGTTGGCTATGGAAGTACCACAGATGTTATGTGTGTTGCCGCAAGAAGCTTTGTCAGTACTTGACGCGCAATGGTTGCAGCCTATTTATACCGCTTTGTTGCATGGAGTGATTGAGCGACTTGACCTGCACGTTGATCATTGGCAGGTCGCTTTGCACAGTGGACGCTGGCAGCAGTTGCTTCGGTGGCTGGGTCAGCGCCAAGACATCAAGGATTTTCAAACTTGACCGTGCGCATGATTCAACGCCGTACTTTACCCAAAGCTGCGCCGCAGGCTCTGCATGCAATGCCTTTGCTTTCGCGAATATATGTATTACGAGGTGTGAATGCCGCCGAAGAATTGGATCACTCGCTTGAGCGTATGCATCCAGTCAGTACGTTAGGTGGTGTAGATGCTGCCATAGAATTATTGTTAAAGCATTTTAAGCAACAGACTCGCATTATTGTTATTGGTGATTTTGATACCGATGGTGCGACCAGTACGGCCTTGGTGGTCCGGCAATTGCGGCGCTTGGGTTTTACTGATGTTGATTTTCTGGTGCCTAATCGGTTTACGTTTGGGTATGGGTTAACGCCTGAAATCGTTTTGCTCGCGGCAGAGCGTGATCCTCAATTAATCATCACTGTTGATAATGGTATTTCCAGTCTCGCGGGCGTGGAAACAGCAAACAGGCTGGGTATCGAAGTCTTGGTCACCGATCACCATCTAGCCGGAGCGGATTTACCGTACGCTGCAGCTATTGTTAATCCCAATGCCCCCAATAATACATTCCCGAGTAAGGCATTAGCGGGCGTGGGGGTCGCCTTTTATGTGATGGCCGGGTTAACTCGGGCAATGATTGCTCAAGGGTTAATTGCAGGCAACACAGTTTCGGTTGCGTCCTTACTGGATTTGGTTGCCTTAGGTACCGTTGCCGATGTGGTCTCGCTCGATAGCAATAACCGTATCTTGGTCGCGCAAGGCATTCGGCGTATTCGCGCAGGTCGATGTGTGCCGGGTATACGCGCCATGCTGGAGGTCGCGAACAAGCGAATTGAAACTACTGTTGCTGCCGATTTGGGTTTTCAGGTTGGCCCTCGGTTAAATGCGGCAGGTCGACTTGATGATATGTCTTTGGGTATTCAATGTTTGTTGACTGATGATCCAGTGCAGGCTCGCGCAATGGCATCTCAACTCAATTTATTGAACCAAGAGCGTCGTGACATTGAGCAGCAAATGCAAATTGAAGCGTTGAATATTTTGCAGCAGATGCGATTGGATGAAACTAACCTGCCATTAGGTCTGTGTTTATATGATGCGTCATGGCATCAAGGGGTGGTAGGTTTGGTGGCATCGCGCGTGAAAGAGCGAGTACATCGCCCTGTCATTGCTATGGCGATGGCAGATGAATATACCTTAAAAGGTTCGGCGCGCTCGGTTCCAGGTGTTCGAATTCGTGATGTATTAGATGCTGTGGCGGTTCGCTATCCTGGTCTTATCGACAAGTTTGGTGGGCATGATATGGCGGCAGGCTTATCCATTGGTCTGGATAAGTTCGAGGTATTCCGTGCTGCTTTTGATCAAGAGGTGTGTCGCTGGATGACGCATCAAGATGCGGTGGGCGTTGTTCTGAGTGATGGTGAGCTTCAAGAGGCAGAGTTGAACGTACAAACTGCCCAGCTGTTGCGTGAGTCGGGTCCATGGGGGCAGGGTTTTGCAGAGCCCATCTTTGACGGGCAATTCACTGTCATGGATTCACGTGTTCTGGCCGAGCGCCATCTGAAACTTAAAGTGATGCGTGGTGATACCGTGTGTGAAGCCATCGCCTTTGGTTATTTTGATCATGAGGGTGCGCAGCTGTTTCGGGTTGGTGATTCGGTGCGGTTGGCTTATCGGTTGGATGTGAATGAATTTCGTGGCGAGCGGCGACTGCAACTGCTGGTGGAATATCTAGAGAAAGTTTAGAGGGCTCATCGAATAGACGAATTAGTTCTTTATGCATATGCTTTTCGTTCTAGAGCTGAGCGTGTTTTGTGGACGCTTCGTGAATTGGAGATTCCGAATCGAGTCGTGCGCCT
>CANGJP010000046.1 GCA_947454465.1 Pseudomonadota bacterium | reverse complement strand
CTACCTGCCAGTGATTTTCCAGTAATAGAAAATATAGAAATAAAGCAAAAAATTACGCTATCTCAAACGGATATGAAAACCTTGCTGGATAAAACACATTTTTCAATGGCTCAACAGGATGTCCGTTATTACTTAAATGGCTTGTTATTTGAGCTAAGTAACCAACAATTACGGTTAGTTGCCACAGACGGTCATCGTCTTGCACTGGCTGAAGCTAATCTAGCCGAACCGGTTACTGCAACTTTGCAGGTAATTTTACCGCGCAAGGGAGTTATGGAGTTACAGCGAGTGTTGGGTAATCAAGGTACTGTGGAGATCAGTATTAGCACTAACCACATGCGTATTACGGTCGATGGTGTACGATTTACCTCTAAATTAATTGACGGACGTTTTCCTGATTACAACAGGGTAATTCCGCAGGATCCAAATCGTATTGTCGGAGCAGAACGTCAAGCACTACGTGCAGCTTTGCAGCGCGCAGCTATCTTATCGAACGAAAAATATCGAGGTATTCGTCTTACCCTGAAGTCTGGTTTACTTGTGATGCAAGCTCATAACCCTGAGCAGGAAGAGGCTGAAGAAGAATTGGAAGTCACGCACAATGGTGATTTAATGGAGATTGGCTTCAATGTTAATTACTTGCTAGAAGCGCTTTCTGCTGTGGATGGAGATCAGGTGGAATTGGGTTTTACTGACGGTAACAGCAGTTGTCTAATTAAATCTCCTGGCACCGTTGCATCTCGTTACGTTGTTATGCCAATGCGGCTATAAGTTCTGATCTTGCTGATAAATGAGTCTATCTCACCTGGATATTGAACAATTTCGCTGTATCGAGAAGGCTCATTTGGAGTTGGCACCCGATGCTAATTTTATTTTTGGAAATAACGCTTCGGGCAAAACCAGTTTGCTTGAAGCTATTTTCCTAATGGGTACAGGTCATTCTTTTCGTACTCATCAAACTAATTTATTAATTCGTCACGGGCAACCTCACTTTACTACCGTAGGTCGTGTTTTGGGTAAAAACGGTACTGAAGTGATCGGTATCCGGGGCGGAGATGACAGTAAAGAAGCGCGGGTTAATGGTGAGGCGGCAAAAAGTCTTGCAGAGTTAGCTTTGAGATTTCCAGTTCAAGTAATCGACCCTGAAGTGCACAGATTGCTTGAAGATGGTCCGAATCGCCGTAGAAAATTTCTCGATTGGGGTGTGTTCCACGTGGAACATCATTTTCATGATGCATGGCGGCGCTATCAGCGAGCATTGCGGCAGCGAAATGCTGCTCTAAGATCCAAACAACCGCTAAATGCTTTACGTGTATGGGATCAAGAATTGATTGAGCAGGGGAATTTGGTTTCGGATTATCGAGACCGATACCTGACAGAGTTACAGCCCTTTGCGTTTCGGCTTGGCCGAGAATTGCTTGAAACCGAGATTGAAGTGGAGCATCAGCGGGGTTGGAAGCGACAATGTTCTTTAGAAAGCGCATTGGCAGATGGTTTTACACGTGATCAGATGCGTGGATCTACCGGTATGGGCCCGCATCGAGCTGACTTGATATTGAAAATAGCTAATTTAACTGCAAAGGACCGTGTCTCTCGCGGGCAACAAAAAATGTTGGCTTGTGCGTTGATCCTTGCTCAGCAAGCACATAGAGCTGCCATTGGAGCATCGCCGGCTTGTTTATTACTGGATGACCCAGCGGCTGAGTTGGATGTGGATAACTTGGGGAAATTGTTGAATGTAGTGACTACTATTCCTGCCCAATTAGTAGTCACCTCTTTAAGTAGAAATGTGCTCGACTTCTTTCCTCACGCACGTATGTTTCACGTGGAACACGGTGCGGTTCGAGCAGTGGCATAATTACAGATTCGAAAATACTGGACATCCCAATGAGCGAAGTACCCCCAAACGATAGCGTTTATGACTCCAGCAAAATCAAGGTCTTGAAAGGCCTTGACGCGGTTCGTAAGCGCCCCGGTATGTATATCGGCGATACCGATGACGGGACCGGTTTGCACCACATGGTCTTTGAAGTGGTCGATAACGCTATTGATGAGGCGTTGGCTGGGCATTGCACTTTGGTGTCGGTCACCATACACGCCGATCAGTCCGTGACAGTTTCAGATAATGGTCGTGGAATTCCTGTGGATATCCATCCCGAGGAAGGGGTTTCAGCTGCAGAAGTCATCATGACGGTCCTTCATGCAGGCGGTAAGTTTGATGATTCTTCTTATAAAGTCTCGGGCGGATTGCATGGTGTGGGTGTTTCAGTGGTTAATGCGCTATCTGAATACCTGTTATTGACTATTCACCGTGACCAGAAGCGGTATCAGCAAGAATATCGTCTTGGTGAGCCTCAAGCCCCCTTGGCTGTTGTTGGCGATTCCGATAAGCGTGGTACAACGGTTCGTTTTAAGCCCAGTGCCGAAATTTTTACTCACATTGAATTTGTCTACGACATTCTTGCCAAACGCCTCCGTGAATTATCATTCCTGAATTCCGGTGTGCGGATTGAATTGATTGATGAGCGTGATGACAAGCGAGAGGAGTTCATGGCGGAGGGTGGTATTAGTGAGTTCGTAAGGCATCTAAATCGTACCAAAACGCCCATTCATGCTTCTGTTTTGCATTTTAAAACTGAACAAGGACCAATCAGTGTCGAGCTGGCACTTCAGTGGAATGATTCCTATCAAGAGAATATGTATTGCTACACCAATAATATTCCTCAAAAAGACGGCGGAACTCACCTTGCTGGTTTCCGCGCGGCGTTGACCCGTACTCTCAACGGTTATATCGAGCGCGAGTTTTCAGCTAAAGAAAAGTTAGCCACGACCGGTGATGATGCTCGCGAAGGACTAACCGCAATTTTGTCCGTCAAAATGCCGGATCCAAAATTTTCATCACAGACTAAAGATAAATTGGTCTCTTCTGAAATAAAGTCCATTGTTGAGCAATCTGTCAGTGAGAAACTTGACGACTTCTTGCTGGAAAATCCTGCGAACGCGAAGGCTATTGCTGCGAAAATCGTTGAAGCTGCTAGAGCCCGCGAAGCAGCACGCAAAGCTCGAGAAATGACTCGGCGTAAGGGGGCATTGGATATTGCTGGGTTACCAGGCAAGTTAGCCGATTGTCAGGAAAAAGATCCGGCCTTGTCTGAGATGTTCCTAGTCGAAGGTGACTCCGCAGGGGGTTCGGCGAAACAGGGGCGAGATCGTCGTACTCAGGCCATCCTACCGTTGAAAGGAAAAATTCTTAACGTTGAGAAGGCCCGCTTCGACAAAATGCTCTCATCTGCAGAAGTGGGCACCTTAATTACCGCGCTTGGTTGCGGAATTGGCGCGGATGATTTCGACGTCAATAAATTGAGATATCACCGCATCATTATCATGACAGATGCTGATGTTGACGGTTCCCATATTCGCACGCTGTTACTGACATTCTTCTACCGGCAAATGCCGCAACTGATTGAACGCGGGCACATCTATATTGCACAACCTCCTCTGTATAAGGTGAAGAAAGGCAAGTCAGAAACCTATGTAAAAGATGATAATGAACTGAATGAGTTGTTACTGAAATCGGCAACCGAGGGTGCAATTTTATTACCAAGTCGAAATGCGACTCCGTTAATGGGTACCGCGCTCGATAGCTTGATGCGGCTCTGGACTGAATGCCAAGGCATCATCCGCCGATCTTCACGCCGCTATGATCAACGTGTACTGGAACAAATGTTGTATTTGCCTGAAGTGACATTGCCGTTACACGATGACCCAAGTTGGTTAACGAATTGGGCGTCACAGTTAGAAAGAGAATTGAATGCGGCAGATGCAGCTGTTCGTACTTATAAGGTACGTGCAGAACTGAATGAATTGCACGCGGGTTTGAGAGTGACTCGCATGGAGCATGGTGTCAGTAATGACAAGCATATTCATCGAGAGTTCTTTGCTTCATCGGAATATCGACGTATTGCAGAACTCGGGAAGATTTTAATGGGTCTGATTGGTGAAGGTGCGGTGGTGAGCAAGGGCGAATCTAAGCAGGATATTGGATCTTTCAAACAAGCGATGAATTGGTTACTGGATCAAGCAAGACGTGGACAAAGTATTCAGCGGTATAAAGGTCTTGGTGAAATGAATCCTGATCAACTGTGGGACACCACGATTAATCCTTCGACACGCCGATTGATTCAAGTACGGATTGAAGATGCACAGGGCGCGAATGAAATATTCTCAACACTGATGGGCGATCAAGTCGAGCCACGTCGAGAATTTATCGAGCGTAATGCGCTGTCTGTTACCAATCTTGATATCTAACGCTTGAGGAAATGAAGCGTATATCAGTATTAAATCAATACACGATTGGTAGAGACCTCCCGAATGGTATCCATGAAAAGGTTACCAATCCTAGCTGTACTAGGGTTGGTTAGCTGTGCTGAAGTTCCACAAACACCATCCCCAACGTTACTACGAGTTGAGGCGCCAATAGAATTAACGACGTCTATTCAGGCTGATTGGCCGGCTACTAATTGGTGGGAACACTACCACGATGCAACACTGACTACGTTAATTGAACAGGCATTGCAGATAAGCCCGACGCTGGCCATTACAGAGGCGCGTTTGAATCAGGCTAAAAAAATGATTCAGATCACGGCTGCACAACAGGGTTTACAGGTGAATGCCTATGCGGATGTGGCACGACAAAGATTGAGCGACAATGGGATGATTCCGCCAAAATTTCTTGGCTTTCATTGGTATGACCAAGCCGACCTCGGAATAAGAGCCAGTTACCGCTTTGATTGGTGGGATAAAGAAAGGTCCGCATTAACCGCAGCGACTAATGATGCCTATGTGGCACAAGCGGAGCGTAACGAGGCTGCATTGCAGATCAGCAGCGCGATTGCGATGGCCTATATTGGATGGCAGGGAGATCAAGCACAAATCAGTTATACCCAAGAGCAATTATCGTTAGTAGAACAACGAAAGCATATTTTGCAGACGCGGGTGGATGCTGAGCTCGATTCAGCAGACGGTCTGTACACCTTGGATTTAGAGCGTGCTACGTTAGGTGAATTCCTGCTCAGTATGAAAACATCAAGTGAATTACGCCGTATCTTAATGGCTTCATTACTAGGTATTAGCGTTGAAAAATTACCCCAATTATTTGTACATAAATTGCCACAAGCAGGGTGTCAGTTACCAACTAATGTGAGTGTTGATCTTCTAGCTCGTCGCGCAGATATTGATGCGAGGCAGTGGCAGGTTAAAGCAGCACAACAGCGCTTGCGGGTTGCACGAGCCGAATTTATGCCCGATATCACCGTGAATGCACTTGCTGGCTTTTCGAGTATTGATATAGAGAAATTACTCAAAGCAAACAGCGCCGTGCCCAGCATTGGGTTGGCTGTACATTTGCCAATTTTTGATGCTGATCAATTACGAGCCCAATTTGGTGTGCGTGCTGCAGAGTTAGAAACCACCATTCGCATGTATAACGCAACCGTTGTGGATGCAGCAACCGATGTGGCAAATCAGGCGATGAAGATGCAGCGCTTATCCGAATTACAAGAAGAGCGAAAAGCACAGGTCGAAGCTGCAACACAACTTTTAATGCTAGCCAAACAACGAAAAGAGCAAGGTTTGATCGATATCCGTTCCACCCTTCAAGCAGAGCAAAATGTACAACAGCAACAAGCAGCGTTGAACGCGGCCACAACTGAAGCGTTAATAGCTGAGATTGAGATGACTGCCGCCCTCGGTGGTGGTTATTACCGAGATGTGAATACGACAAACGTTGCCTTAAAAATGACACCGATCTTGTGATAGATGATTAAGTTGAGTGTGATGTATGACAACAGACAGTAAAGCAACTCAGACGGTGCCGAATAACACAGTTGCACAGAGCGAGCTTGAACAGTTCAAGGGAAGGGACAAGCGACGAAAAAGTTTGGTCATAGTCACGTTGATCTTAGTCGTGACTTTATTTGGATTTATGTTGTGGTGGCACTTTATCGTATCTCAACGTGAACGAACCGATGATGCGTATGTGGGTGGTACACAGGTAGCTTTGACATCTCAAATTCAGGGTACCGTGGTGGCAGTGCTAGCTGAGGAAAATCAGACGGTTGATACGGGGCAGGTCGTGGCCAAGTTGGATAGCGTTGATGCCCAGATAGCACTCGATAAAGCGAGTAATGCACTTGCGTTAAGCGTGAGGCAATTCAGACAACTGAAAGAACAGGCTGCGCAGTACGATTCGACACTCGCTAGTCGTAAATTGGACTTGGCCCGAGCAAAAGAAGATTTGAAACGTCGCGAACCGTTAGTGACGAGTGAAGCAGTAGCCGGTGAGGAGATACAGCACGCTCGTGATGCAGTGAGTCAAGCACTGGCTGTGTTACAACAAACTGAACATCAGTCTCGTGCTGCACATTCATTGATTGATGGAAGCACTGTGTATACCAATCCAGCTGTTGTACAAGCCAAACACGCATTTATCGACGCGTGGTTGGTAATGCAGCGGACATCCATCATGGCACCAATCAGTGGCCATGTTGCACAAAAAGTACTGCAACCTGGCCAACATGTTCAACCTGGGCAACCCTTATTGAGCATCGTACCGTTGAGTAATGTATGGGTTGACGCTAATTTCAAGGAGAGTCAGTTGCGTAATTTGCGTATAGGCCAACCCGCAGAAGTAAAAAGTGATTTGTATGGAAGTGAGGTTATTTATCACGGCATAGTTACCGGTATTGCAGCCGGTACTGGCGCCGCATTTGCGTTACTACCTGCACAAAATGCATCCGGAAATTGGATAAAGGTGATTCAGCGTGTTCCAGTACGTATTACGCTGAATCCAGCAGAAGTGGAACGTCAACCTCTGCGTATTGGGTTGTCTGCTCAAGTAACCGTGGATACCCATGATCGTTCCGGTGCAGTAATTCCGATAAGTGCAAGTAAAAGCTATAAATCTGAAACCATGGCATACGCAGTTGATTTAGCGCAAGCAACCGCACAAGCGGATGCGATTATTGCTAAGCAGCCGTAATACACGTCACAAAGATGACAGATCAACTGCCGCAACAGCGTTCAGCAGGTGAATTTCCACCGTTGCAAGGTATGCAGTTGGCACTGCTGACTATTGCCGTCGCATTGGCCACGTTCATGGAAGTGCTGGACATCACCATTGTTAATGTTTCTATTCCTGCCATTGCGGGAAGTTTGGGAGTCAGTCCCGCTGAAGGAACATGGGCGGTTAGTTCTTATTCGTTGGCAGCAGCAATCATGCAGCCACTTACCGGTTGGATCGGTCGGCGGTTTGGTGAAGTGAGAACGTTTGTTACCTCGATGGTGCTATTTGTAGTGTTCTCGGCTCTATGTGGCTTGGCAACAAGTATGCCCATGCTTGTGACCGCGCGGTTAATTCAAGGTCTAGTATCAGGACCCATGGTGGCGATAGCACAAGCGTTACTGTTGCGAAATTACCCTCCTCAGAAACGCGGTATGGCGATGGGTATTTGGGCTATGGTGGTGATTGTTGCGCCCATCTGTGGACCGATTCTAGGCGGGTGGATTACCGATAACCTGTCATGGCCTTGGTTGTTTTACATCAATGTCCCAATTGGTTTACTCGGAGCGCTGGTTACGTGGAGCCTTCTTAAAGATAGAGAATCACAAACGATGGTGGTACCCATTGATGTTGTGGGTTTGTTGTTGTTAGTTGTCGGAGTGGGCTGTCTGCAATACATGCTGGATAACGGTAATGATATGGACTGGTTCGAATCGCCGAGAATTATCACCACTGGACTCGTGTCAATTATTGCTTTGATTTATCTGGTGATTTGGGAGCTAACCGATAAACATCCGGTATTGGATCTGCATCTATTCAAAGAAAGAAATTTTTTGGTCGGAACCGTAGCCATTAGTTTGGGATACTTCGCCTTCTTTGGGCTGAATGTGGTCTTTCCAATTTGGCTACAAACAGTCTTGGGTTATACCGCTTCGGATGCAGGATTGGCGATGGCACCTATTGGTGTTTTTGCAATTGTTGTTGCTCCGTTTGTTGGGAAAAACATTCATCGGCTTAATTTACGATTAATGGCATCTGTTGCCTTTGTGATATTCGGTTTGTGTTCATTTTGGGGAGCAGGCCTGAATGAACAGGCGACCTTCGGACAATTATCATCACCTCGTTTATGGCAAGGCATAGGTATGCCAATGTTCTTCTTACCATTAAATGCGATATTGTTATCGCATATCAGTCCAAATGAACTTGCCGCGGCATCGGGCTTAAGTAATTTTATGCGCACGCTGGCAGGTAGCATGTCCACCGCTTTATCGATATTTTTGTGGAATCATCGAACAGATGTACATCATGCAGTGCTATCTGAACACGTACAGAATAATTCAGCAGGGTGGCATCACTATCAGGGTGTACTTAGTAGCGGAGGTTTAACCGATCAACAGGTGTTAGGGGCAACCAATTTCATTGTAAATCAGCAAGCCTCCACACTGGCCGCAAACGATCTTTACTGGCTATTTGCTGTTATTTTTATTTCCCTAATTCCTTTGATCTGGTTGGCAAAACCACCTTTCCTTAATCGAGGAGCGATGGGTGGGCATTGAAAAGAAGATCTTTAGGTGACCGAATTGACGATAGTGTCTTCAATCCAAGCTTGTACTTGAGCTGTTACCTCACGTGCATCACGGCCGGCGGTGGGAATGGGTTTACCGATCACGACCCGAACTGTGCCCGGGCGTTTTAACCAGCCACGCCGAGGCCAGTAATAACCGGCTGTGTGTGCAATAGGCACAATAGATACACCGGCTTGGATTGCTAACAATGCACCACTGATACCGTACTTTCGAGGTTCACCAACCGCGGTACGGGTGCCTTCAGGAAAAATAACGACCCATCGGCCTGTACTAAGACGACGTTGACCTTGGCGTAGGACTTGATTGACCGCAGAGCGGCCCGCTGAACGATTGATGGCGATCGGCTCCATCAGTCGTAATGCCCAGCCTACGATCGGAATCCAGAGCAACTCTCGCTTCAGAACCCAAGATTGGGGTGGAAGAATCAATGCTTGCGCAATGGTTTCCCAAGTCGAGGAATGCTTCCACATGGAAACATGGCAGGTATCCGGAATGTTTTCGTGGCCTTCAACAATATAATTTAAGTCGCAGAGGACATTTAACAACCACAAGTTAACGGTTGCCCAATGGCGAGCAATGAGCCAACGACCCTGAAAGGGGAAAGCCCAACCGATCACGATCATTACTATTCCATAGACAGTGGTGCTGATAAAAAAACAGCTGGTGAATAGAATAGATCGAAGCAGTTGAATTACCGGCATGGGACTCAACCTGGTAGACAGGATAAATCCGCCACTTTCAAAAATATCCCACGCAACCTATAAAGTAAGGTGAGTCGGTTATGACGTACGGTTAAATCGTCCGCCATCACCATGACTGAATCGAAAAATTGATCCACGGCAGGACGCAAGGTTGCCAGCTGTGTCAATGCAGCTTGATAATTGCCTGCTTCAAACGCTGGGATAGTTGACTGTTCAACAGTGACTAGTTGCTGATGTAAATAACGTTCAGCTGTTTCTACAAACCTCCCTACGTCTACCTCTCCACTGATATTGCCATCGACTTTCTTTAGGATGTTATTAATACGTTTGTTAGCCGCAGCCAGAGCTTGTGCATCAGTAAGTTGGAGAAAGCTATGTAGCGCACGAAGTCGTGTATCGAAATCTAAGGGTGACACGGGTCGAGTGGCCAGTACCGCATCGAACATCTCAGTAGTGATGTCTAGTTGCGATGAACTTTCAATATAGTAACCTCGCAAGCGTTCCATGATGTAGTCGTAGATGTCATCTGATGTTTGCGATTTAACCGAAATGGGCTGTTGACTTAAACAATGTTTAATCAGGGCGCATAGATCCAAAGGTAATGTACGCTCAATGAGAATGCGTAATAGGCCGATTGCGGCGCGACGTAGACCAAATGGATCTTTAGTGCCGGTCGGTTTTTGTCCAACGGCAAAAATTCCGCAGAGCGTTTCAAGTTTATCTGCTACAGCTAGACTCATGCCTGTCGGCGTTACAGGTAACTCGTCTCCAGCACCGCGCGGTAGATATTGTTCGCGTACTGCTGCAGCAACTTCGGTGTCTAGACCATCGGAATGTGCGTAGTAACATCCCATGATTCCTTGCAGTTCTGGGAATTCGCCCACCATGTCAGTGACTAAATCGGCTTTGGCAATTTGTGCGGCTTGATCAGCTTTTGCGGCAGTGCTTTGACTTAGTTGAGCACCGATCATGCTGGCGAGTGATCGTACTCGCTCCACACGATCAAGTTGGGAGCCCAACTGATTGTGATACACCACTTTGCTGAGCTTGGTCAGGCGTGACACCAACGTATGTTTGCGGTCTTCATCAAAGAAAAATTTTGCATCTGCAAGCCGTGGGCGTACGACACGTTCATTACCTTGAATAACTCTGCTTGGATCAGCTGGACTAATGTTGCTGACCACCAGGAATTTATTGGTAAGTTTGCCTTGTGAATCTAAGAGCGGAAAATATTTCTGATTTGCTTTCATTGTTAAAATTAAGCATTCAGCTGGCACATCAAGAAATGCTTTTTCAAATTGACAGGTCAATACATTGGGACGTTCAACCAATGCGGTGACTTCGTCAAGCAAGGCTTCATCTGTGATGGGTTGCAAGCCTTCTTTATTAGCAGCGGATTGCAACTGCTTTACAATCTCGGCGCGACGTGTAGCAAAGCTAGCAATCACAGCACCTTCTTCATTTAATTGTTGCGCATAAGTATCGGCGTCTCTCAATTCGATTGTAGGTTTACTGGCTTCAAAGCGATGGCCATGTGTGGTCCGGGTAGCGTTAAGTCCAAGAACAGAAATGCTGAGGATCGTCTCCCCATGCAAAGCCACTAGACCATGGGCAGGCCGTACGAAATTAACGCTAGTCCAGCCGTCTGCTAATTGGTAACTCATGACTTTTGGTATGGGCAGTTTGGTTAGTGCTTCGTCTAAGGCTTTTTGGAGACCTTCTTGCAGAGTTGCACCGGTGACTTGAATATCCAGATAAAGCCCTTCAGCTTTGCCATCGGAAGCTCGTTTTAATTTCGATAAGACCGTCTCATCCAAGCCCATGCTGTTGAGTTTTTTCAGTAGCGCTTGAGTGGGTTGACCTTCACTAGTTAAAGCAATGCTGACGGGCATTAGCTTTTGTTGCACCGCTTTGTCCGCTGCTGCATCGGAAACCTGAGTGATGTGTGCTGCCAACCGACGAGGTGAGGCATAAGGGGTAATGACTGATGAGGATGAAATTAAACCTTGTACTCTCAGGCTGTCACTTAAAGTTGACGCAAAACTCTCGCCAAGAGACTTCAGCGCCTTGGGTGGCAACTCTTCAACAAACAGCTCAACCAATAAATTTTTCATGCTCATGGATCACGCAACCTGCTTATTCTTATCTAACTGGGTAAGCACTTCTGTAGCCCATTCTTTGGGAGCCATTGGGAAGCCCAATCGTGCGCGACTCTCTAAATAACTTTGGGCAACGCTCCGAGCTAGATTACGGATACGACCAATATACGCGGCACGCTCTGTGACACTAATCGCACCGCGGGCATCGAGTAGATTGAAGGTGTGAGCAGCTTTAAGCACTTGCTCATAGGCCGGTAATGCCAGCTGCTGTTCCATCAAATGCTTGGCCTGCTTTTCATAGTTACTAAACGCATTGAACAGGAAGTCTACATCGCTATGTTGGAAGTTGTAGGTACTTTGCTCTACCTCATTTTGATGAAATACGTCTCGATAAGTAATACCCGGTGCGTATACCAAATCAAACACGTTATCCACGCCTTGAAGATACATCGCTAAACGCTCTAAACCGTAAGTAATTTCGCCGGTGATAGGTTTACAGTCGATCCCACCGACTTGCTGGAAATACGTGAATTGAGTGACTTCCATGCCGTTGAGCCACACTTCCCAGCCAAGCCCCCACGCACCGAGGGTTGGGTTTTCCCAATCGTCTTCTACAAAACGAATATCGTTACTTTTGAGATCAAAGCCAACTGCTGCAAGGGAACCCAGATACAGCTCAAGAATGTCTGCCGGTGCGGGCTTTAGCACAATTTGAAATTGGTAGTAATGCTGTAATCTGTTTGGATTGTCTCCATAACGCCCGTCCTTGGGTCGGCGACTGGGCTGAACATACGCGGCTTTCCACGGTTCAGGACCCAGTGCTCTTAAGAAAGTAGCCGTATGGCTAGTGCCTGCTCCAACTTCCATATCATACGGTTGGAGGATGGCACAGCCTCGATCAGCCCAATATCGTTGTAAGGCCAGAATCAGATCCTGAAAAGTTTTTGGAGGATAGCTGACTGGGTTGTTGCTGAGCATGATGATAAGAAGAGCCTGACAAGCGGTGATGGTTTTAACCGTTGATTATAACCTTAAAAAACGCCTCTAATTTTATAGGAGCTACTTAAAGAAAAGTGGAGTAACAGCGAAACATAGCAGTTTTTATTAGTTTGAAAATGCGGTAACTAGTGCAGTCATTAATAGCTTTCCTAAAGAAATCGTTACAGCAGTACGCGCATGAAGTCAGTGGAATTCAGATTCATACTTGCTTTGCTTATTGATGTGAATAAGGGCAAAGACATGTGCTGTAGCACTCAGCCAGTCGCATGGTGAAAGTCGACCTAACCTTAATTCCTGAGTGGCGGAAACCTCTGGGATCATTAAGGCAGAGGGGTTTTTATCCAGCCTTCAATCCCAGATGGAGTTTAATGGGTGCGTTTAACAACTACATGAAGTATCAGGGAAAAAACTGGAGTTTTCAGTGCCGGAGTGAGATCAAGGCAGAAACTGAATGACACTCAGGGTGGCACCCAAAGAAACGTCAAAATAATGGCATTCTGACCTGTTAAGCCTGCGCCGACCATCTAATTAATGGGCAAGTGAGTGAGGACTTACTATACAAGCTAATTTTGACCGCAAGGCTAGAAAAAATTAAAGCGATTAAATACGAGATAAAGCAGCTAAAAACATTCAAAAATCAATAAAAGAGACCAAATGTACGTTATTTGAAATATGACTTATTTCGTCCCATAGGGGTAATTCGCGGTGAAATTTACTACTGAAAGGAGGCACCAAAAAGCCTGCTGTAGCAGGCTTTTTAATTGAAATTAATGGGTTGACGGGCGGTTTTGATTCAATTAAAAATGTCAACTGGTTGACTGCGCCAAAATAATGACTATTTGAGTACTCTGTCAGCGTAGATCAGTTCCAGAAAAGTAAAAGAGTTAATAACTGCAATTTTCAGGGGTTTAATAGCATGCCGACTACAAATTTTTCAGCACCAAGAACAATCGATGGCATTGCTACGGCGATTGAAGATAAACAACTGATAGGGAAGTTACCGGCGGCGTACTACTCAAATTTGTCGCTTGTTACATACAGTCTGTCAGTTCAGGCAGCGCACGGTACCGTTACCATCACCGATGCTAAAACTGGTGCCTATACCTACACCCCTGCTGCAGATTACAACGGTACAGATAGTTTCAAATTTAAGCTCATTGGCCCTGGTGGCATTTACAACGAATACAACGTATCAATCACAGTGGTTGGTGTAAATGACGCACCGACGGCATCGAATACATCGATTACTACTAATGAAGATACCTTTAAGACCGGAATGTTACCTGTAGCAATCGATCTCGAAGGGGACAAGGTTACCTACTCACTCGGTAGCGTTAAGCCATCTAAGGGTACGGTGGTTGTAAATAGCAACGGCACTTACACCTACACCCCTGCTGCGAATTACAACGGGTCAGACAGTTTCAGCTATACCGTGAGTGATGGTAAGGACAGTAATACATACACGGTGTCCGTGAACGTGATTGCGGTGAACGATGCGCCTGTGGCTTCGAACACCAGCATTGCCACCAATGAAGACACGGCTAAGAGCGGCAACCTGCCTGCTTATACGGACGTAGATGGTGACAAGGCTACGTACAGCGTGAGTACTCAGGGTGGGCACGGAACGGTCACGATCACCAATGCCAGCACGGGTGCGTACACCTCTGTGCCAGATGCTAACTATAATGGTAGCGATACATTCAGCTTCTCGGTCAATGACGGTAAGGGTGGCACGAACAGTTATAACG
>CANGJP010000045.1 GCA_947454465.1 Pseudomonadota bacterium | reverse complement strand
GTTATCAATGGTAAGAAAACCATCCTACGTTTGATTCCATCAGGCATTTTGCATCCTCATGTGAAGTGCTATATCGGTAATGGTGTGGTCGTGTCGCCGCGCGCATTACTTGATGAAATAGCTGAATTGGAAAAAGCCGGTTTGGACGTGGTTAATCGCTTGCGTATATCGGAAGCCTGTCCATTGATTTTGCCTTATCACATTGCATTGGATCAGGCGCGGGAGCGTGCTAAGGGAGATGCGAAAATTGGCACCACAGGTCGCGGTATTGGCCCGGCTTATGAAGATAAAGTGGCACGCCGTGCGATTCGTCTACAAGATTTATTCTTTCCTGAGCGCTTTGCTGTCAAATTAAAGGAAGTGCTCGACTATCACAACTTTGTGCTCACGCATTATTTCAAAACTGATCCCGTAGACTTTCAGACGACCCACGATCAGACGCTTGAGCTGGCTAAAAAGTTGCTGCCTATGATGACGGATGTGTCGGCTGAATTGAACGCATTAATGGCGCAAGATAAACACATTTTGTTTGAAGGTGCGCAGGCGGCCCTACTGGATATCGACCATGGTACCTATCCCTTTGTTACGTCCAGTAATTGTTTGGCAGGCCAAGCCTCTGCGGGTGCTGGAGTCGGCCCGAATACACTGCATTACGTATTAGGTGTAGCTAAGTCCTATGCTACTCGTGTCGGTTCCGGTCCTTTTCCTACGGAGTTGAATGACTCACTCGGTGAGCATCTGCGCGTTAAAGGCAATGAATATGGATCAGTGACGGGCCGTCCCCGTCGTTGTGGCTGGTTCGACGCTGCTGCCTTGAAGCGTGCAGTGCAATTGAACGGCATGACGGGTATCTGTTTCACTAAATTAGATGTCCTGGATGGTCTGGAGACTGTTCGAGTTGCGACGGGCTACAAGGTAAATGGTCAAGTCTGTGACATCTTGCCAGTTGGCGCCGATGCATTGGCCCAATGTGAACCCGTTTATGAGGAATATCCTGGTTGGAAAGACAGTACCGTAGGGGTTAAGTCGTTTGACGCTTTGCCAGCGGCCGCGCAAGTGTATTTACGTCGTCTTGAGCAGTTGGTAGGAGCGCCTATATCGATCATTTCTACAGGCCCTGATCGTAACGAAACCATTATTAAGGTTAATCCGTTCGACTGATGCATCGGATGAGTGTCCGTGTAGATATCTCTATCAGTTCTGTCTTGACGCTGGGCCGGCGCTCTCCGTAAACTTCCGCTCACTCATCGAGACCGGCGGAGGGAAAGGCCCTTTGAAGCCGGGGCAACCGACGTAAAGCCTTCATGGGTGATGCGTAAAGGTGCTAACTCCTGCGGCTTTGGCCGGCAGATGAGGCGCTATGAACCGCATCAATTCACAGTTCACATATTGGGTTGTGCTTCAAGGTTGATGATCATAGTGGCCTTTGCGGGTTGTCCGCAGGAGCTCCGATGGGATGATTCCCGCCTGATGGCATCAGGCAATGAACGGAGCCGGATTGATTCAATGTCAACTTTACCCACAATGAAGCTGAATTCCCTGCAGGGTGAGTACTTGCTGCCAGATGCGCTTTTATTGCATTTCGGTGGCTCATTGAATGAAGTCAAAGTAGCGTGGCGCATCGATGGTATTGCTAATGCGCCTGTCGTGTTGGTGCTGGGTGGAATTTCTGCCGGTCGTCATGTGGTTGAGTCGGATCGACCGGGCTGGTGGAAAGAAATGATGGGTAGTGGTCGAGCGTTAGATACTCGTCAATATCGCGTCTTAGGTATCGATTTTTTAGGGGGAAGCGGTTCAACCACGGGTCCATTTGCGGGGCAAACCGACTTTCCTAGTATCAGTGCTTATGATCAGGTTGAAGTGATTCGGCAATTGCTCGCTCATCTACAGATTGATCAGTTATATGCCGTCATTGGAGCCTCCTATGGGGGTATGGTGGCATTAGCGCTCGGTGAGCGATTGCCCCAATTAACGCAGCGCTTAATCGTGATTAGTGCGGCACACCGTACCCATCCTATGGCCACGGCGTGGCGTAGCGTGCAGCGCAATATAGTGAGATATGCCGCAGCGCGCGGTGAAGGTGCTGAAGGCCTGCGTATAGCCCGTGCGCTGGCTATGGCCACCTACCGTTCTCCTACTGAGTTTGATCAACGATTTTCTGGTGAGCCTGAGCGTACTGCGAATGGGTTTTCTTTTCCCGTAGAGCATTATCTCTTCGCACGCGGCGATGCTTATGCGGCAACTTACGTACCCGAATCGTTTGTATGTCTTTCAGAATCCATAGATCTTCATCGTGTCAACCCTGCAGGCATTGTTGTACCTGTAACGTTGGTTGCAATTCGTGAAGATCAACTTGTACCACTCAGTGATATGCAGGCATTACAGAAGCAGCTTACTGGACCGAGTGAGTTGATAGAGTTGTCATCCATTTATGGACATGATGCATTCCTAAAAGAAACTGATGCCTTAAGCAGTATTTTTGCCAAAGCTTTAGCATAAGACTCACGAGTAAAGGACATGACTAGTAAATTACCTTCAGGCAGTCAGTCGGCCACTTTGGCGGTTCGCACCGCACTGGATAGCGATGCTCAGCATGGTGCTGTGGTGGCGCCTATTTATTTGAGTTCGACATATACATTCGCGCGATTGGGGGAGCGTCGTGCCTATGATTATTCTCGATCAGCGAATCCGACGCGTGATGCGTTGGCTGAGGCATTAACGGCTCTGGAGCAGGGTGTGGGCGCGGTCATTACTTCATCCGGTATGGCCGCAGTAAATTTGCTGTGTCAGTTGCTTCGGCCCCAAGATGTCTTGGTGGCGCCTCATGATTGTTATGGTGGTACGTATCGGTTGTTCGATTCTTTGCATAAGCGCGGTGTGATTGAAACTGTGTTTGTGAATTTTCAAGATGCGAAGTCAGTAGCCAAGGCATTAGAACGTAAGCCCAAATTGGTTTGGGTGGAGACCCCGAGTAATCCTTTATTACGCATTACCGATATACGTAGTGTTGCTTTGCAAGCCCATGCGGTGGGAGCGTTGCTTGCGGTAGATAATACGTTTATGTCGCCTGTATGGCAGCAGCCCATTCGGCTAGGTGCGGATATGGTGGTGCATTCCACCACGAAGTATCTCAATGGGCACAGTGATGTGGTTGGAGGTGCGGTCGTGGCTGCTAGCAAGGAATTGCATGAGCAGTTACATTGGTGGGCCAATTGCACGGGTGTTACGGGTGCTCCTTTCGATAGTTATATGACACTGCGTGGTGTACGCAGTTTGCATGCACGCATGGCGGTGCATGGTGAGAATGCAGGGCGTGTGGCTGAGTTGCTGGTTAATCATCGTGCAGTGAAAAAAGTGTATTTCCCGGGGCTGAATACGCATCCTCAACATGAGTTGGCGCGTCAACAGCAGCTTGGCTTTGGTGCCATGGTCAGTTTTGAGCTTCGCGGTGGTATTACGCAAGTGCGTGCTTTCGTTGAGGGTTTGCACATGTTTTCATTGGCAGAATCTCTTGGGGGCGTAGAAAGTCTTATCGCCCATCCAGCCACGATGACTCATTCGGCAATGAGTGATGCTGCACGTGCAGCAGCAGGGATCACTGATGGGTTATTGCGATTATCAGTGGGTATTGAAGCTTGGGCTGATTTGGAGCGAGATCTAAATGCTGCATTAGACCGGGCAGCCAGTTGTTTTTAATGTTATTTGCTATCGTGTTGGCCAGTCTGTGTCTATGGTCTTGAGGCGCCAAAAAAAGCCCCGTAAGACGGGGCTTTAATCTGTACGTTGATCATTAAGTTTTATCAGGTTTTTGAGGCCTGATAGATGCTTTCTACTGCGCTATTGAGCATGGTATTGAATTCAGCATCGCTTTGTTGTGCGGTGAGGCCTTCTGACAATGCACGTGAGAAGCTGGCAACAACGCCATTATTACGAGCTAGTCTTGAGTTGGCTTCAGTACGCGAGTATCCCCCTGACAGAGCAACGACTTTCAGTACGTTAGGATGTGCAACACATTCTGTGTAAAAATTGTCTTGTTCTGGCAGTGTGAGCTTTAGCATCACTATTTGGTTAGCGGTTAATTTGTTGAGCTCAGTCAGTAGGGCCGCTTTTAATAGGGTTTCTGCTTCTGCCTTTTGTGGACAGTGAATATCCACTTCCGGTTCAATGATGGGTACTAAGCCTGCAGCTATAATTTGCTTGCCGACTTCAAACTGTTGTGCAACAACGGCTTTGATGCCGTCGGCATTAGCTTGTTTGATGACGGATCGCATCTTGGTGCCGAAAATATGTTTGGCGACGGCCTTTTTAAGTAGCGCGTCTAAATCAGGCATGGGCTTCATAAGTTGTACGCCGTCTTTTTCGTCTGCCAAGCCTTTGTCGATTTTCAGAAAAGGGGCGACCTTCTTAACGTCCCATAAATAATCTGCCGTCGGTAGGCCATTGATTTCACGATCCATGGTGTTTTCGAACAGGATGGCGCCCATCACTCGGTCTCCAGAAAAGGCTGGACTGGTGATGATGCGGGTACGCATTTCGTGAACGATTCGGTACATTCCTTCTTCGTCAGTCCAGGCATCGGGTTTGATGCCGTAAAGGCCTAGTGCTTTGGGCGTGCTGCCACCACTCTGGTCAAGAGCGGCAATAAATCCGGGTTGGGTTTTGATTTTCAGTTTCTGATCGTCGAATCTGCTCACAGTGGGTTCCTCGGCCGTAGTTAGCGATGGATTGAGTCCAAAAAATCTTAGTCGGCATTCTACAGGGAACAATACAGAAAGGCAGCGGTACAACTCCCTATGGTGGCGAGATTGACTCCGGAAATCGAACCGAGAGGCAGGCTTATGCTTAGATCACAGGATAACCCAGCCCTGATTGCAAATTATGATCAATCAAACCAGCTGGTTGTATGCCTAATCGGTGTCCTATGGAAGGCTGATCGGACGTTACTTGTTCAGCTGGCTATTTTCCGAGAGTGAGTTAGGGTCTTTGTAACCGACCTCGCCAGGTAAGACGTGGTGTGAGTTACCTGTTTCGTCCTGAACCACGTTGTTGTTTTCGTTGCAGGAGAACATACGAATTCGAAGGTCTGACGGTTCGGTGACCCGAGTGAATTGGAAGGTGACGGTCCAGGGTTTTGTCAATGCCATTTTGTCGTACACCGTCATTTGATCTTCAATGACATCCTTGTTGACCTTGCGAATCCGTTCGATGGTGTTTACCTGATCACTATATGCAGCTGCTGAGCGATCCCAGGTGCCTTCCTTATTATCCACGGTATGGACTACTAGTGTATCGCCATCCCAGAAACCTACCGAGTCGCCTTCGTACAACGGATAGGCTTCATCACGAGGAGTGTGTTCGCGGCCATCCATATAAATGCGACGTACTTCGCTCTGTTCCTCATTTAACATCCAAACTAAATTAGGCGTCAGGGCAAATTCTTTGAGGTAGTGGGACACGACCCAACGGGGAAATCCAGCGGGAATGCAATTTGAGACGTAATCCCAGTCAATGCCTTTGGTTCGATCTTGAAGCACCTTGATGGCTTTAGCCTGATATGCGGGGGTCAACGGAGCGGCTTGCTTGCTACTTTCGAAAGTATTTTTTGCACTGACTCGAACGTTCAGTTTGCCGTCACTGCTGAGTCGGTAATACGGTAAGTAATCGGGGCTACCCGTCCACACGCCTGACCAGTCAGGGAGTCGTTCCCAGGTCATCGATTTGTTGCTGGCGTGGGCTTTCATGGCTTGGTAAGCGGCCCAGGATTCACTGAAGTCCACTGTCTGTGTATGGCCTTGGAAAGGCAGTAAGCACAGGCAGGTGCTGATCGTGATGGCGATAGCACGTACTTTGATTGACAGGGGGATGTTGATCATGGCGTGTATCCAGCGGTAGGTGCTTCCGGTTCAATCGGTAATATCGTGCCATCTTCTTTCTTAACGCTGACAATTTGACCGCCGGCACGGCCGTCTTTAAGTGGCATTGCTGTAACGGTGACTTTCATGCCGGTTGGCAATGCAGTGCGTTTGATATTTTTACGTAAAAGTTGCGAGGGTGAATTAGTTTCAAATGCCCAGAGGGCTCCGTCGGCTTCATTGGTGACTTTCAGCCATGAATGTGGGTTGGTGTATTCAAAGTCTACGACGGTACCGGAAATGGAAATCCGTTTTGTGGTATCAAACATTGCGTGTGAATGATGTGCACTCGCGGGTATGCCGAGTAAAAGTGGTAATAATAGCGTGAATGTAATTACAACGTATTTCAACATGATGTCCTCAGAGGCTTGAGTTAAGCCAACGTCTGAATTAAAGCCTAGTTGCCTGCAGTCACGTTACGCAGCCATTCTAATATCGGTTTTGATACTGTCTGATCGCTGGTGTTAATAGAAAACATTTCTGAAAAATGATCATGTCCTTTAATAAAGAGCGTCGTCGGACAATAGCTTTTTTTGCATAGCGCATCGTGAATCATGGTTACGTATTCAGGGCGGTCCAACGGGTCGCCATCAGCGGCTGCAAGTAATAATGGTAGCGATGTTTTCTGTAATCCGGGTAGTGATGATTGACTGAGTAGCACCGCAGGGTCAATGGTTATAGCGCCGCCTGGTGGTGTGCGACCAGGTTGTGTGGCTGCCAATGGGGCTAGGTTATAGCTACCTGCAAACAGGATAGCTCCCTTCAAACCGATGCCATCCCTAGGGTAATACTCAGGATGAGATATATATGTTGCCAATGCCGTTGCGCCCATCGAATGTCCCCATATGTATACGCGTGAAGCATCACCACCATATTGTTTAATATTTTCTTGTGTCCAGTGGATCACTGAAGCGATATTTTTTGCACTAGTATCCCATTCGGTTCCTGGTCCGAACTCGCGGCTCATGTTGATCCCGATATACCCTTGATCGATCGCCCATAGCAGGATGTTGTCGTAGTAGAGGTAGCCTTTGACTTCGTTACGATTCCCTTGTCCACCAGAAACGAAGATCAGTACTGGTCGTGCTGTGGTGTCGGTGGTTTTTGGTAACGCAACATCAAGAACATTTTTTGCTTGAGGGCCATAGGCAATATCGCGCACGAACCGAGCACGCTGATAAGGTTCGTGTTCATGCTGTGAGGCATAGCGAGCCGCTGTACCTGGGGGGTCAAAAACAATTGTAGCTGCTAGGGGTGAGGGTTGGTTTTGAATGGCAGTGGTTTGCCCTGTGCACATTAAGGGCAAAGCCGTTGTCAGGATCAATAAATAGAACTTTCGTATAACCTGCATCGACTTGCCCCCTGGCACTGCTTTTGATTCTTTATGTTGTGGGTATCAACTCGTTTTTTTATGTCAATCAGTCATTGACCCAAGCCTTTAGGCTACCTCATTCGCCTTCAGGGTAAAAGAGTGGCTCTTGTTAAGATTCAGCAGGATTGTGAGGGGAAGGTCACGCCATCAAGGTTTGGCTGCATGTCGTTGTTCCAGTTCGCGTATCACTGTGGCCAAAGATAGATTGCGGCTTTTCAACAACAGAGTCAGATGGAAAAGTAAGTCTGCTGATTCAGAGATCAGTCGGTCATCTGATTGTGTCACCCCAGCAAGCGCGACTTCTACGCCTTCTTCGCCCACTTTTTGGGCCATACGGGTCTTGCCTTGTGACCAGATGCGAGCGGTATAGCTGCCTTCGGGTGAATCACTGATACGTTGAGCAATGACCGCTTCTAGTTTGTTCAGGAATGACATATTTTGGGCTGCGGTCAGCGCTTCATCGCCAAAACAGGTTAGGGTACCTGTGTGGCATGAGGGACCGATCGGATTAGCTGTGACCAGTAGCGTGTCGTGATCACAATCAACGTGTATATCGACCAGCTCTAAGAAGTGGCCGGAAGTTTCACCTTTGGTCCACAGACGCTGTTTACTACGGCTATAAAAGGTAACTTGTTGGCTACTTAATGTTTTCGCTAGCGCTTCTTGATTCATGTACGCCAGCATCAGGACACGACCATTCTGAAAGTCCTGCACGATGGCAGGGAGTAGGCCTGTACCGTCCTTATTCCAGTCTAGTTGAGTCAGTGTGTTGTGGTTCATGAGGGTGTTATTACTAGGTGTTAAGGACGAATAGGAATGTGTTGTTCAATCAGATAGCGCTTAAGATCAGGAATAGCAATGTTGCCACTATGAAATACGCTTGCCGCCAAAGCACCATCGACCTGAGCGTCCATAAAGACATCACGGAAGTGTTCAGGTGCGCCGGCCCCCCCTGAAGCAATGAGTGGTACTTTGCAGATTTGCCGTACTGCCTTCAGTTGTGCAAGATCATAGCCGGTGCGGACGCCATCGCTGGCCATGCAATTTAGAACGATTTCGCCTGCGCCGCGTTCTTGTACTTCACGTACCCAATCTACGGTGCGTCTAGCGCTGTCACGTGTGCGTGTTGGGTCTCCCGTAAATTGATAGACGCGAAAATCATTATCAACGGTTTGACTGTCAATGCCGACGACTACGCATTGTGCGCCGAAACGTGAACTCAACCGATTAATCAAATCTGGATCGCTTAAAGCGGGTGAGTTGATGGAGATCTTTTCGGCTCCTTCGCCAAGCACTTGTTCTGCTTCAGCAACTGACTTAATGCCGCCAGCTACACAGAAGGGGATGTCCAAAATTTTGGCAATGCGAGTGATCCAGCTACGATCAACAGTACGGCCATGTGGGCTAGCAGTAATGTCATAGAAGACTAATTCATCAGCGCCTTCGTCTCGATAACGAGAGGCTAATTCGATAATGTCACCCACAACCACATGGTCGCGAAAGCGAACGCCTTTGACGACTTGACCATCGCGGACATCAAGACAGGGAATTATTCGTTTCGCAAGAATGGTCGTAACTCCTCTGCAGATATTTTGTTTTCCAGTAGTGCCTTACCGCTGATGACGGCAGTAACACCACAATCACGCAGTTCGTGTAGGTCCTGCGCACTGGCTACACCACCGGATGCTTGCCAGAGAATGTTGGGGAAGCGCTGCATGGCATCGGTATACAGTGCAATGTTAGGTCCCGTCAGCGCGCCGTCACGGGCGATATCAGTACATAACACATGTTTGAAGCCAGCGTTGACATAGCGTTCTAGAAGTGACCACAAGCTAATCTCTGAGGTATTCACCCAGCCATGTGTTGTGAGATAGGGGGTCTTGTGTTCGTCTATACGGACATCAAATGCTAGAACTAGGTTGTCTGTACCTACGAGTTGGCCCCAGCGAATTACTTCTTCGGGATTCGATACGGCTATGCTACCGATCACGGCGCGTTGTATGCCCAGTGATAATAAGGACTGGACACGTTCCAGAGTGCGTAGACCTCCGCCTACCTGTAATGCTGCCTTTTTTTGATTGGCAAAATCTGTGATTAACCCACGATTGGCTTGTGAACCGTCTTTTGCTCCATCCAGATCGACAACGTGCACGCGTTCGGCACCGAGCGCTATATAACGATGCAAAATCTCAGTAGGATTAGTGCTGTATTGTGTTTCAGCGGCGAAATCCCCCTGAAAAAGTCGCACGCAGCGACCGTTCTTCAGATCAATAGCGGGAATCAGTTGCATGGTGGTGTGATCGTAGGTGACTTATAGGATGGAAAGAAAATTCTGTAGCAACAGTGCTCCGGATTTGGCGGAACGTTCCGGATGACACTGTGCACCAAAAATATTTTCATGTTGTACGATGGCGGAGAAATGCTCGCCATAATAAGTGGTGGCTAAGGTGACATCACTGACCGGTGCGCAGTAACTGTGCACGTAATAGACGTAATCTTGCTCAGTGAAGTTTTTTAATAGTGGCGATGGGTGTTGGATTTCCAAATTATTCCAGCCCATGTGAGGTACAGGTAATCCGTCACGGTTGGGGAAACGACGTACACGCCCGGGTAATAATCCCAAGCAATCTACATCGCCTTCTTCAGAGGATTCGAAAAGTAACTGCATGCCGACACAGATACCTAGGAAGGGTTGTTGTAAATTCAGGATGGTGTCCACCAGATTGGCACGTTCGAGCCGTCCCATGCAATCTGCTGCCGCACCTACGCCAGGTAGAATGACATGGGTGGCGTTACGGATCACGGTTTTGTCAGTCGTGAGTTCCGAGCTGACACCAAGCCGCTCAATAGCGTAACGCAGTGATGCAATGTTGGCACCGCCACTGTCGATAATGGCTAATCTAACGGAGGGCAACATCACAGCATACCTTTGCTGGAAGGCAGTTCAGTGCCTTCAATGCGAAACGCTTGACGCAATGCACGTCCTACGCCCTTAAAACAAGCTTCAATCATGTGATGGGTGTTCTCGCCGCTTACTTTGATATTTATCGCTGCGCCGAGGGTGTCCGACAGCGAACGGAAAAAATGGGGTACGAGCTCAGAAGGTAATTGCCCAACTTGATCGCGACCAAATTGGCCTTCCCAGACAAAATAGGCGCGGCCTGATAGATCAATCGCCACTTGTGCTAGCGATTCATCCATGGCCAGAAGAAAGCCATAACGACCTATGCCTATCTTGTCGGCGAGTGCGGTTCGTAAAGCCTGCCCTAAGGCCAAGGCGCAGTCTTCAATAGTGTGGTGCTCATCAATATGTAGGTCTCCCTTACAGGTGAGTTGTAATGAGAAACCACCGTGGCGAGCGATCTGCTCTAGCATGTGATCGAAAAAGCCTAAGCCCGTTTCAATGTGGACTGGTGTTTCCTGGTCTAGATTCACTCTTACCGTTATATCGGTTTCTTTGGTTTTTCGACTGATTTCAGCGCTGCGTTTACGTTGACTGAGGCGAGCGGCGATCTCGTTCCAGCTATCTCCAGCATGCTCCTTAGTGGCGAGTCGAATGCCGTTAATACCCAGATTGTCCGCCAGTTGTAAGTCTGTAATTCGATCACCAATGACATAGCTGTTGGCTAGATCAAGGTCTTGTTTTAAGTACTCGGTCAGTAGACCGGTTTTGGGTTTGCGACATGCGCAATTATCATACGCAAAGTGAGGGCAGAAAAACTCTTGTGCGAAATGGATGCCTTGAGAGACGAATAAATCACGAATAAAGTTTTGTGTTTTTAGGAAGTCGGCTTCAGGGAAGCTGGCGGTACCTAAGCCATCTTGATTACTTACCACTACCAGTTCATAACCTGCGGCTTGTAGCTTTAGTAAAGAAGGGATGACATCGGGTAACAGCTTGACTTTATCGATGCGGTCGACTTGCTCGTCGGCTGGTTCTTCGATCAGTGTGCCATCTCGATCGATGAAGAGTACCTTTTTCATTGGGCGAGTCATGCAGTCACCTGTTGTGTTTGTCCGGCCACCTCAATACTGTTGAGTAATCGCCTATTTTGTTCCGGTGTACCTACCGTAATACGCAAGCACTGAGTGCATTGAGGTTGCTTACGTTGGTCGCGCACCACGAGTCCAACGCTTTTTGTGGCATTAAATACCACGTCAGCATCAGTGCATTCCACTAAAATAAAATTAGCATCGCTAGGGAAGACATGGCTAATCAGTGAGCATTTCTGCAATGCTGCGCTGAGTGTGTTGCGTTCGGTAATCAGGGTTTTAATTTGATCGGCAATACGTTGTCGTTGTTCAAGTGCGGTTGCTTTAAGTACCGTTTCCACGGTTGTCGTGGGAATGGCGTAGGGTGGGATTACGCGAGCCAGGACATTGATTATGTCGGCATCCGCAATTGTAGTACCGCAGCGAGTGCCGGCCAGTGCGTAAGCCTTAGATAGAGTTCGAAGTAGCACAAGATTCGGGTAATCAGGTAGCAGTGCTGTGAAGCTATTTCGGCCTGTAAATTCAATATAGGCTTCATCGATAACAACTAATGCACGGCCATTTAATTCACGACAAACCTTGAGCATGTCCTCTGCAGCAAGGACATTGCCTGGTGGATTACCTGGGGAGCACAGAAAAACGATTTTTATATTTGCATTGCTGTTACATGCAGCGAGTACCTTTTCAGTGTTAAGGGCAAAGCCGCTGTTATTGCGAATCAGTGGCACTTCAATTACGCCCGCACCTTGTATTTCAGCGGCGACTCGATAAAAACCGAATGTAGGTGGGCAAATGACAATACTATCTTGACCTGCACGACAAAAACTACGTATTAATAAGTCAATGCCTTCATCGCTGCCGCGACCTGCAAGTACTTGATCTAGCGCAACTCCATATAATTCAGCCAGTCGCGAGTGTAATGCAGTAGCCGGTGATTCTGGATACAGGTTTAACCCTAATTCAGATTCATCGCCCGCTGCACGCCACGGATTTTCGTTGGCATGCAGGCGTTCATAACGCTTGTCCCATGCCGCATATACATACGGTTGTAGCGTCAGAATTTCCGCTCTGGCTAGCTTTACGTTCGGATTCATGGCTGCTTTCCGTCAAGCGTGTCCATGCGTACTTTTACTGCATTGGCGTGGGCATCTAGGCCCTCAAGTTCAGCAATGGTTATAGCGGTAGGGCCTAGGTCCTTCAAGCCAGCACTGCTCAGTTCTTGAACGGTCATGCGTTTCATAAAGTCGGCTAATGAGAGTCCACTGTAAGCGCGAGCAAAACCGTAAGTGGGTAATACATGGTTAGTGCCGCTGCAATAATCACCCATGGTTTCAGGCGTCCAAGGACCGAGGAACACAGAGCCGGCGTTACGTATTTGCGCTAACCAGTTGCGCGCATTTTGAACCTGTACAATCAAATGTTCAGGTGCATAAGTGTTGCTCACTGCGAATGCGGTTTCCAGGTCATTTACCACAATCAGGCGTGCATGTTCGAGTGCTTTGAGTAGTGTGTTTTCACGCGATAACTCAGCCGTTTGACGATCCAATTCCGCTAATACTTTGTTGGCTAATTCTGGTGAGGTGGTTACTAGAATGGCCTGTGCATCCAAGCTGTGCTCTGCTTGCGCCAGCAGATCTGCGGCTACAAACGCAGGATTGGCTTGACCATCGGCGATGACCAACACCTCAGAGGGTCCCGCCGGTAAATCTAATGCTGCACCTTGAGGATTATTGGCGACCAATAATTTTGCAGCAGTCACCCAGCGATTACCGGGTCCGAATATTTTGTCAGTTTTGGGTACGGATTCAGTGCCAAAGGCCATCGCTGCCACCGCCTGCGCACCACCGATTTTGAAGACAGTGCTGATGCCACACAATTGAGCAGTGACCAATACTGCAGGGTCGGCCGACCCATCGGGACGCGGTGGTGTGCAGAGTATGCGTGTTGGACAGTTTGCAATGCTCGCTGGAACTGCAAGCATGATGACTGTAGAGGGCAGGGGTGCAGTACCTGCAGGTGCATACAGGCCGACTGCATCAATGGGGCGATAGTGACGTTCACAGATCACACCGGGTGAGGTTTCAATACGTAACGGTTCGCTCAATTGAGCTTCATGAAAACACTTTACATTACTGATTGCTCTTTTAAGAGCATTGAGCTGTGTTGCTGTCAGTGATTGTGACGCCGCGGCAAATTCAGCATCAGTAACTTGCAGTTGAGTGAGTGTTGCCCCATCAAAACGCTGTGTCATTTCGCGTAGTGCGTTGTCACCCTTAGCGCGGACATCGTCGATGATGGACTGTACCTTGTGCAACAACTCGGCTGCATTGTCCTGCGCAGGTCGACGCAACACGGCAGCTTGCTCGGCTATGTTCAGTTCCGACCAGTTAATCTGACTCGCTTTGATACGAATGGTCATGATGAATTAGTTAAGCATTTTTTCAACGGGCAAGACGAGCATCGAGCTGGCGCCTGCTTTTTTCAGACTTTCCAGAGTCTCCCAGAAGACATTTTCACGGCACACGGCATGAATAACGACTTTATCGGGGTGACCTTCTAAAGGAATGATGGTGGGTGATTCACTACCGGGAAGTAGTTGTCTGATTTGTTCTAGCTTGGCGCGAGGGGCGTGTAACAGGATGTACTTGCTTTCGCGCACCTGCTGTACACCATCCACGCGCATCATCAGGCGGTGTATCCATTCCTGTTTGCTGTCACTGACTGGTATGGGTGTACGAATGATCGCAGCCTGACTTTCCAGAATGGTTTCGACCTCAGTCAGATGGTTAGCGGTTAGTGTGGCACCGGTAGAGACCAAGTCACAAATCAGATCAGCGCGACCGAGGCGCGGTGCGATTTCAACCGCACCACTAAGCGTCACAATTTCGGCGTTTACTTTGTTCTGCTTCAGATAATTGCCGAGGATGTTCGGATAGGTTGTAGCAATACGCTTACCCTGTAGCGATTGTGCGCCCTGATATTTAAAT
>CANGJP010000044.1 GCA_947454465.1 Pseudomonadota bacterium | reverse complement strand
AGCTTTGCACGCATCGGGCCGGTGGATCGCATCTTCACACGCATCGGTGCGTCTGATGACTTAGCCGGTGGCCGGTCCACCTTCATGCTGGAAATGACGGAAGCCGCCAACATTCTCAACAACGCCACAGCACACAGCCTGGTGTTGATGGATGAAATCGGTCGCGGCACCAGCACCTATGATGGTCTGTCCCTGGCATGGGCCTGCGCCACGCATATTGCGAAACAGGTGCGCGCCTTTACTTTATTCGCCACACATTATTTTGAACTGACCACACTGGCCAACGAAATTGATACCTGTGTGAACGTGCACCTAGATGCCACGGAGCATGGCGATCAACTGATCTTCCTGCACACCGTGAAAGAAGGCCCGGCCAATCAAAGCTATGGTTTACAGGTGGCAGCACTGGCTGGCGTACCGCCCAAGGTTATTAGCGCAGCGCGAAAATACTTGCGTCAATTAGAAAAATATTCGACTGCCTCATATGCTAATGAAAACCAGGAACAACTTTCACTAGACATACCGGAGCAAGAGCATGAAGTTATTAAAGAACTGCGAACGCTTAATCCAGACTCCATGACACCAAAAGAAGCTCTGGATAGATTGTATAGACTAAAAAACCTAATATATTAAAAAACAACCCCCTTACTACGAGCTCTACTAAAAGATCCATATCCACATGAAAAAAACGCCGCGAATCTTTTTTATTTTTTTATTTTCACTGCTATTAATAAATTGCGCGACAACAAAAACCTACATCCAAGCGAAAGCTACAAAATTTCACGCACTAGAACAAAGACCATACACTTTTATTATTCTTCCCGAAAAAGACCAGCAAGACACATTACAATTTAGAACATATGCAAATTTCGTCGAAGAGAAGCTAAAACAAAAGGGATGGTCGCCAACCCCTTATGATTCCGCTGAGATTCTAGTATTTATTCAATATCAAATTAGCCAGGGACATGAAGTAAAATTTAATTATCCAATATTTGGTAGCGTGCCTAGCGGAACAACAAACTCCTACGGGACAGTAACAACTTATGGAAATACATCCACAATTACGGCAACCACTAAACAAGAAACGCGATTAGCTGTGATTGGCGCAGGAACAAGCAGTCGAATGATGTATGACAGAGCCCTACGCATGACAATGTACTCTCTTAATGCTTTTAACAACTCCCAGAAAATAGAAAGCATTTATGAGGGCGAAATCCGATCTGAAGGAACCACTAATGATTTACCTGCTGTAATGCCTGCTCTTCTTGACGGAATATTTCAAGATTTTCCTGGCAAATCCGGAACAACTAGCATAACTACCATACCAATTCAGTAGAAAAAACTTGGCTTCATAAGATCAACATACGGAGCAAGTCTGAACATCAATCCACTTTCACCGGCAACTTCACGCGCACATGCAGTTCTTTAAGCTGAGCATCGCTGACTTCTGTAGGCGCATTGGTCAGCAAGCAGGCTGCTGTTTGTGTCTTCGGGAATGCAATCACATCGCGAATGCTGTCTGCACCGGCCATCAGCATCACTAAGCGATCCACACCAAAGGCCAAACCACCGTGCGGCGGTGCACCAAACTTCAGCGCCTCAAGCAAGAATCCAAATTTAAGTTCCGCTTCTTCAGCACTGATACCCAGCAGATCGAACACCGTAGACTGCATGTCCTGACGATGGATACGCACGGAACCACCGCCGATTTCAGAGCCGTTGAGCACCATGTCATAACCCTTTGACAAGGCCGATTCGGGATCGGCTTTCAATGCGACTGGATCATCGTTCTTCGGTGCAGTGAATGGATGATGCAATGCTGCCCAGCGCTTACCATCTTCATCCCATTCAAACATTGGGAAGTCCACCACCCACAATGGACGCCAACCTTCGGCCACCAAGCCTAAATCGTGACCGACCTTCAAGCGCAGTGCACCAATGGCATCGTTGACAACCTTAGCGCGATCAGCACCAAAGAAAATCAAATCACCATCATTGGCGCCCGTGCGCTGCAGAATACCGGCAATCGCTTCATCACTGAGAAACTTTAGGATTGGTGACTGCAAGCCATCACGGCCTTTGGCTTTTTCATTGACCTTCACATAGGCCAAGCCCTTGGCACCGTAACGACCCACATAAGCAGTGTAGTCGTCAATTTCTTTACGCGATAAACGCTCACCGCCTTTGGGTACATTCATCGCCACGACGCGACCTTTGGCATCCTTAGCGGGACCAGCGAACACTTTAAAATCGCAATCGCGCACTAAATCAGCAATATCTGCGAGCTCCAACGAAATACGCAGATCAGGCTTGTCCGACGCATAACGACGCATGGCCTCGGCATAGGTCATACGTGGGAATGGATTAGGCAAATCAATATTCATGACTGACTTAAACAGGTCACGAATCAGACCTTCCATCAGATCGGTGATCTGCTGCTCGGAAAGGAAGGACGTCTCGATATCCAGTTGAGTAAATTCAGGCTGACGATCCGCACGCAGATCTTCATCGCGGAAACAACGCACGATCTGATAGTAACGATCGAAGCCCGACATCATCAGCAACTGCTTAAAGATTTGTGGCGATTGTGGCAGCGCAAAGAAGTGACCGGGATGGGTGCGGCTGGGCACCAGATAGTCACGCGCACCTTCAGGTGTAGCCTTGGTCAGCATCGGCGTTTCCATGTCGATGAAGCCATTGCCATCCAAGTAATTTCTCAGCGCCATCGTCACGCGATGGCGCAGACGAATACGCTGCTGCATCACGTCGCGACGCAAATCCAAATAGCGATACTTTAGACGCAGTTCTTCATTGGTCTGTTCATCGTGATGGAACGGCGGCGTTTCGGAACGATTGAGAATTTCCAAATCGGTGGCTAACAACTCGATCTGGCCTGAAGCCAGATTGGCATTTGCCGTACCCGCCGGACGGGGGCGCACTTTGCCGGTGACGCGAATGCAGTACTCACTGCGCAAACGCTCAGCGGAGGCAAAGATGTCTTTACGGTCCGGATCAAACACCAGTTGCAGCAGGCCTTCACGGTCACGCAAATCGATGAAAATGACACCGCCATGATCGCGACGACGATGCACCCAACCGGCAACCGATACTTCCTGACCGGCCAGTGACTCGTTGACCTGACCGCAATAATGACTACGCATGGAAAAGACCCGAATAATGAGGCCGCGAATGTTACGGAGGCTGCCCCACCCTCGCAAGGCTCAGCCCCGATATTTATACGAATCTGACCCGCGGTTGAGAGCGAGTCAGAGGGAAAATTTCATTTCTTTCGGGCCACTGGCTTGAGTGCGCGTTTTTTGGATACTTTTTTGACTGCCTTCTGGGCCGGCTTTTTCTTGGCTGACTTTTTTGCAGGGGCTTTTTTGGCAGCGGGTTTAGTTGCCTTTTTGGTCGTAGCGTTCTTAGCAACGGCCTTTTTCAGCGCCTTACTGGCGCGCACGGTGGATTTTTTATCGTCGCTGTCCGACTTGGCCGCCGGCTCTTTATCATCGACCAAGTTGCGCTTTTTTTCCTTGTCTGACTTGAAATCCGTCTCGTACCAGCCGGCACCCTTCAAGCGAAACACCGGCGCAGAAATCAATCGCTTCAGGGTTGATTTGCCGCAATTTGGACATTCTTTGAGCGGCGCATCAGAAACTTTCTGAAGCGCTTCGACATAAAACTTGCAGGCAGAACATTCGTATTCGTAAAACGGCATGGACAACTCACCCAATCAAGACACCTAAGATGCGAAGTATGCCGCATCATCGGGTCACTTAGGGAGTATTCAAGCGATATCAACAGACCCATGGATTACCCATTGAATATCAAGTCGCCCTTGGTTGCCGTCACCTGAATTTTCGCACCAGGCCCAAAGTCACCACGCAAAATTCGCTGTGCCAATGGATTTTCTAACTGCGCTTGAATCGCACGCTTGAGCGGACGTGCGCCATACACAGGATCAAATCCAGCCACTGCAAGTAAATCGCGCGCGGCGTCATCAAGGGTAATGGCAATGTCACGATCAGCCAAACGCTTATGCAAGTTGCCCAACTGAATGTCCACAATGGAGCGTAACTGAGTACGATCCAATGGATGGAACACCACAATGTCATCAACGCGATTGATAAACTCAGGTCGGAAATGCTGGCCGACAATTTCCATCACAGCTGATTTCATTTTTGTGTAATTGGCCTCACCACTCAACTCTTGAATCACCTGTGAACCCAAGTTCGAGGTCATGATCACAACAGTATTACGAAAGTCCACGGTACGACCTTGACCATCGGTTAAGCGACCATCATCGAGCACTTGCAACAATACATTGAACACATCCTGATGAGCCTTCTCAACCTCATCAAGCAATATCACTGCGTAAGGCCGACGCCGTACCGCCTCTGTCAGATAACCGCCTTCCTCATACCCCACATATCCCGGAGGGGCGCCAATCAACCGCGCGACTGAGTGCTTCTCCATGAACTCGGACATATCAATACGAATCATGGCTTCTTCAGTATCAAATAAAAATTCAGCCAGCGCTTTGCATAGCTCGGTCTTACCCACGCCCGTTGGACCCAAAAACAAGAACGAACCATTGGGGCGATTAGGATCGGAAATACCGGCACGAGAACGACGAATGGCGTCTGACACTGCCGCTACCGCTTCATGTTGGCCGACCACACGCTTGCCCAGCGACTCTTCCATTCGCAGCAACTTCTCACGCTCACCTTCCAGCATCTTCGAAACAGGAATGCCCGTCCACTTAGACACCACTTCAGCAATTTCTTCATCCGTAACTTTATTACGGAGTAACTGAGTCTCCTGCTGCTCGGCTTGAGCGGCTTGAGACAAACGTTTTTCTAGCTCTGGAATACGTCCATATTGCAGCTCAGACATTTTGGCTAAATTCTGGGCACGGCGCGCCGTTTCCAGTTCCATGCGAGCGCGTTCAAGCTCTTCCTTGATCCCCGCTGAGCTCTGTACTGCTGCCTTTTCCGCCTTCCACACTTCTTCGAGGTCGGCATACTCTTTTTCTAACTGCTGCAATTGATCATCCAGTACGTTGAGTCGCTTCTTTGAAGCCTCATCCGATTCTTTCTTCAGTGCCTCACGCTCAATCTTCAACTGAATAATGCGGCGCTCAAGCTTATCCATTTCCTCAGGCTTAGAATCGATTTCCATACGAATGCGCGAGCCGGCCTCATCAACCAGGTCAATCGCCTTGTCCGGCAACTGACGATCAGTGATATAGCGATGTGACAAAGTAGCCGCTGCAACAATAGCCGGATCAGTGATATCCACACCATGATGGACTTCATAGCGTTCTTTCAAACCACGCAAGATAGCAATGGTGTCCTCAACAGACGGTTCGTTGACTAATACCTTCTGGAAACGACGCTCAAGGGCTGCATCTTTTTCGATGTACTTACGATATTCATCAAGCGTCGTTGCACCAACACAATGCAGCTCACCTCGAGCTAAAGCCGGTTTGAGCATATTGCCCGCATCCATCGCACCCTCGGCTTTACCTGCACCGACCATAGTATGTAATTCATCAATAAATAATATGATCTGACCTTCCTGTTTTTTCAGATCATTCAGCACCGCTTTCAGGCGCTCTTCGAATTCACCTCGATATTTCGCACCAGCAATCAACGCGCCCATATCCAGAGCCAGAATCCGTTTATTACGAATACCTTCTGGTACTTCACCATTGATAATGCGCAGCGCCAGCCCTTCAACGATCGCGGTCTTACCCACACCGGGCTCACCAATTAACACAGGATTATTCTTAGTACGCCGTTGCAAAACTTGGACGGTACGACGAATTTCATCATCGCGACCAATCACCGGATCAAGCTTGCCTTGGGCTGCGCGCGCGGTTAAATCAACGCAATATTTTTCCAGTGCCTGACGTGACTCTTCAGCGTTTGGATCGTCGACTTTCTCACCACCGCGCAACTCATCAATGGTTTTATCTAACGCCGCCTTAGCTACACCGGCATTTCGCAATAATGATCCCGTCTGACCCTTATCTTCCAATGCAGCTAACACAAACAACTCACTGGAAATGTATTGATCTCCGCGCTTCTGCGCCAGCTTATCAGTGAGATTCAGTAACTTATTTAGATCATTCGATAGATGCACTTCGCCTGCATTACCTTCAACCTTAGGTAAACGATCAAGCGCTTCAGTCAGTTGTGTACGTAATTGATTGAGGTTAGCACCGGCCTTATCCAACAAGGGCCGCACTGACCCACCCTGCTGCTCTAACAAAGCCTGTAATAAATGCAGGGGCTCAATGTATTGATTGTCCCGACCCACCGCCAAAGACTGCGCATCGGCCAGCGCCAACTGAAACTTGCTGGTCAGTTTGTCCATTCGCATTGGATACAGCTCACAAAAAGAAATTAAGTTGCGGACTATCTAGGGATGATGAGGAGAATTTCAACCTGCGGAAATCCCTAATTCTGCAAAAGCAAATGCCGGTAAAGCGCTTATGTGAGCCAGATTAGGCTAGCCATCCGCCCTGTGCGCTGATCGCGTCGATATGAAAAAAAACGCGCCTCATCCGAATACGTACACCCTTCACCTCCATAGATTGCATGCACGCCCAGTCGCTGCAAGTCCTGACGTGCCAATAAATATAAATCGGCCAACCAATAACCCACACGATGACTGGGTCGAAAAGCCTGTGCCGCCGCCGCATCTTGTGCGGTAAATGCAATACGCACTTCATCGCCGACTTCAAAGGCCTCAGGACCAATTGCAGGCCCCAACCAAGCCATCAATTGCGAACCTGGCAAGCCTAATGAACTCACTGTCGATTGAAGCACACCACCAGCCAATCCGCGCCATCCTGCATGCGCAGCCGCAACTCGATCGCCTTCACGACTGCAAAATAATACCGGCAAACAATCTGCCGTCATCACCACACACACTTGTCCTGCACTACGGGCAATACACGCATCCGCTTGCGGTGGCGTTGTCCATACATCAGCTTCAACCACACGCGTCCCGTGCACTTGATTCAACCAGCAAGGCTCACTAGGCAACTGTAAAGCTTGATGCAAACGCTGACGATTTCTTTGCACTGCATCGGGCACATCACCCACATGATCGCCTAAATTTAATGTATCAAAGGGCGTGGCACTCACCCCACCACGACGCAAGGTGGACGCTGTACGTACATGAGCCGGGGCCGGCCATTGGGCCTGCAACCATTCAAACGAGGCTCTCATCATGCACCACGCGGATCGGCAGCACGAGCTTTAGCCGCGGCTTTTTCACTTGCCTTTAAATCAGTCGTCAACGCTTTAATAAGTTGCTTCATATCCGCTGGCAATGGTGCATCATAACTGACCGACTTATGCGTAATGGGATGCGTAAACTCAAGTCGAGCAGCATGCAGCGCCTGTCGATTAAAATGACGCAACGTGTCATCCAATGCAGCACTGGCACCCTTGGGAATAACCAATCGTTTGCCATACACACTGTCTCCCACCAACGGATAACCGATATGCGAAAGATGAACGCGTATCTGATGAGTACGGCCGGTTTCTAATTGCACTCGCACATGGGTGTGGGCGCGAAAACGCGTCACCACTCGGTAGTGAGTGATCGCCTCACGTCCATCAGATCGAATCATCATTTTGATGCGATCCGTCGAATGGCGGCCAATCGGCTTATCCACAGTGCCGCCCGCCGTCATCACCCCCACACAAACGGCTTCATAGTGACGTTGCACAGCATGAGCCTCAATCATTTCTGTGAGCGCCGTGTGCGATTCCAATGTCCGTGCAATGACCAGCAAGCCACTGGTTTCCTTGTCGATACGATGCACAATACCCGCACGAGGCAATACTGCAAGACTCGGATCATGATGCAGTAACGCATTCTGTAGGGTCCCAGCCGGATTACCCGCACCGGGGTGCACAACCAGCCCTGCCGGCTTGTTCACCACCAACAGGTGCTTGTCTTCATGGACGATATCCAAGGCAATGTCTTGCGCCTGTACCCGCTGATCCACTTCAAATACCGGAGTGAGCACCACCTGCTCCCCACCGAGAACCGCGTCCTTAGGGCGCAGGTGGCGACCCCCAACCTGCACCTGTCCACCCTCAATCCAGCCCTTGATGCGGGTTCGCGAATACTCCGGTAAGAGCTGGGATAGCACCTGATCTAGGCGCTGACCCGCCGATTCGTAGGGAATGGTCAACTCATGAGTAGTCATTTCTGAATCTGCAGCGGCCATGGGCGGTGAACACCAAGTTAGGGATGCGCAGTCTACACTGCTACCAACAGGCACAATGAATTTTACCGGCTATACTGGGCGCTGGCTTTTCCTCTCATCCAGATCACGATTAACTGCCACATGAGCAAATTTGCCCCGTTTATCCCCCAAAGCCTCGCGGCCCTGTGTGTAGCCACCTTGATCCTCACAGGCTGTAGCAGCTTACGTTCCACCAAAGTCACGGATGCCGATCAACTTTACGACAAGGCAAAGCAAGACCTAAACAATCGAGATTTCGCTTTTGCGGTTAAGAACCTAGAATTACTTGAAGCACGCTTCCCGTTTAGCAACGCCACCCGACAGGCTCAACTGGATATGTTGTACGCCTATTATGAAAATGGTGACAAAGAAAGTGTGATTGACCAGGCCGATCAATTTATCCGTGAAAACCCAACTCATCCACGTGTCGACTATGCGTACTACATGAAGGGACTCGCTAACTTTGATCGCGACCGTAACTTTATGGAACGCTGGTTTCAAATTGATCTCAGCAAGCGCCCACCTGAAACCTCGCGTACCTCATTCCAAGATTTTCAGTCGCTTGTGCAACGTTTTCCTAACAGCCAATACGCAGCCGATGCGCGTCAGAGAATGATCTTCCTTCGTAATCGGCTAGCCAATTATGAAGTTTATGTTGCACGTTACTACTACAATCGAGGCGCCTACGTTGCAGCACTAAATAGAACCAAATACGCCATTGAAAACTATGACGGTGCTCCTGCGACCCAGACAGCATTACAACTGTCACGTGACGCATACACTAAACTAGGTTTACTGGATCTTGCTGAAAAAACCGCCAAAGTGCTTGCTAGCAACTTTCCAGAACCGACCACAACTCCCACCGCAATACACTGACTCTAAAATCAAATCGGGTGATAAAGACACGGGCCAGTCATTTCAGTGACCGGCCCTTTTTTATGTTATCTAACAAGATGAATCTGTGTTTGCAACAACACAGTCATCTACCTTCGACATAACAATAAAACATTACTTTTTGTCACCCTTGCCATCCTGCTTGGCAATGATCAAATCTTTGATGGCATCATATTCAGACTGAGTCAGCACATTCTTCTTTACTAAATCGTCTTTTCTACTCCAAGGCCGCCCAGCAATGATTGCCTTAGCTTTAGCCTCACCTATCTTTGGCAAGGCAGCCAAATCCTTAGCCGATACTGAATTAATATCGAGCAGTTTTTGTATACCACTGGCCGCAGATGAAGCAGCGGCACTTACTGCTGAACCAATAACAGCCTTCGTCAAACTAGGTTGCTGAGCAAATGCAAAGGTAGATACACCGCATGCCAACACAGCCGAAATCATAATCACTTTATTCATAAAGCCTCCTGAAAAATAAATGAACCCGCTAAACCTTCCATACATTCTAGAATCCATAGCAATTACACCAGAACACACCAACTAGTTATACTATTTAGATCAGCGTATTAATAAATTACAACATTAAACGAGCAATGCCCATGAACAATACCAACACGATTCATGATGCAACACGTCGAGACGTAATTCAGGCACTGGCACTCATCACCAGCATCCCGGCGCTGGGCGTCAAAAACACTGATGCGCGACCAATCAAACCGCACCTAATTGATGTACATGGCCATTTCATGTCACCAATCATGATTGAAACCATTGGCGCCCAGGAACTGGGTAACTTCGCAAACTGGTCAGCCACAAAACATCTACAGACCATGGATGAAAATGGCGTGGCTTCCAGCATGCTGTCAATCCCCCCACATTACGATCCAGATCTGGTTGTTCGTATAGCACGGCCCACCAATGAATTTGGTGCGCAACTGGCCAACAATCATCCAGGACGCTTCGGACTGATGGCGTTTCTACCCATGCCCCACATCGATGACACGCTACGTGAGATTGAATATGCGTTCGATACATTAAATGTTGATGGCGTAGCTATGTACACCAACTATGGTGACAAGTGGTTAGGCGACCCCACATTCAATCCCATATTTGAAGAACTCAACCGCCGACATGCCATCGTATTTACCCACCCGATCAGCGCCAATTGTTGCAAAGCTTTACTCCCCAACATCGCCGATACGACAATTGAATGGCAAACCGACACCACACGCGCCATCGCCAACATTCTATTCAGCGGCACCGCAACACGTTACCCCAATGTAAGATTCATTTTCTCACATGGCGGAGGCACGATGCCGTTCCTGATCGAACGCTTCAATGCAGCCGCATCAAACCCAAAATACAGGGATTACTTTCCAGAAGGATTTTCAGGGGCGGCAGCAAAAATGTATTTCGATACGGCCTGGACTTCAAACAACGTGGCGATGGCAGCCTTACGTAAGGTAGCGCCCTTATCACAAATTCTGTTTGGCACAGATTACCCCGCACGCACTGTGGCTGATCATGTCATAGGGCTAAAGGAGTGTGGTGTATTCAACAGTAAAGAACTTGAACTAATTGAACGCACAAATGCCTTGAAACTTTTTCCACGACTACAATCGTAATCTTTCAGCGATGCTAAGAAGTTGGCGATAAGCTTCCAAGATACGCAGAAATCGCGATGATGTCCTCTTGAGAGAGATGAGCAACAACCGGCTTCATGGGCGCGACACCGTCACCGGCACTGTGTCCATTCTGAATACTAATCAGCTGACGAGTAACATACACTGGTTGCAACCCTGCGATTCTGGGTATGTCACCCAAGCCGCGCAAACCTTCACCATGGCATGATGCACATGGTATCGTCTTTCCTGCACCACCTGTTTTTACCAATTGCTCCCCTTTACTAATACTACCCAAAGGAACATAAGCGATAAAAGTTGAATGGGGATCGCGATTTAATAGACGCAATGGATCAAGAGGCATTTGGATAATACGATTACCCATCGGCTCAGTGCCGCCTTGTGGATGCAGCATACGAACACGTCCCAAACTGCTGATATATGTTTTTGGGATCGTATCCGCCTCAATCACTTGCACAGTTTTTCTTGGCTTCAGTGATGAGAAATATTCGCCAGCGAGACGAATCTCTTCTTCGGATAACGTTTTTGCGATTTGATTCATGCGCGCAGGTTCTTTACGCGCATCGCTTTTAAAGTACTCCATCTGACGAACAAAATAGCCGATCGGTAAGCCTGAAAGATCTGCATTTTCAGGATGACCGACGCCGGACATCATGTGACAGGAACCACATGCCATGGCAGGACCGCCCACCCCGCCAGCCACCACCGTAGGCGGCACTGGATGTTCATCAGGGTACCAATCCGGTGGATCTTTGAAACTCTCGGTAACCGATGCGTCGTATTCTCTAGCGCTATCCGGTAGATGCACCAAACCCTTAAGCTCAATCACCTCCGGCTGCACTGGATCTACGACATGATAAGCCCACACTGGTAAGCCATAGGGCCCGCCATCTGGTACTTCACCGACCGTCGCTACACGACATCCATAGACAACCACACAAGCCGCAATCACTACGAAATTGCAAAACACGCGTCGATACATGGTCATGATGACTCTCTTACCTCTATGTTCTTCGCATAATTCAGTAAAGCTGTAAGACAAGTAAATACCCCATAGGCAGCGCAAGCCAAAGCATACCGTTACCTCATGAAATAAAGACTAAATATCCGCAAGTACCACTTGCCAGTCACCGGTTACAAACCCATTTTGTTCAATGACGGGACACCGAATCCCGATCATAAATAATACCTAAAGCAATCCGTGACCAGGCCGATATCATCCTTGCATAGATCAAGCCCAATCAACGGAATCCACCTAAAGCACAACTCATAAAGCAATCTGCCATGGCAAATCGGCGCAATTATTATCGAATTCTCTATGTGCAACCGGAAGCACCTACGGCAATCATCCAAGCCAGTTATCGCACATTGATGACGACCTTGGCTCGGCACCCCAAATTAGGTGGCGACCCGGAAGCCGCAGCGCTCATCAATAAAGCCTACGCAACATTAAACGACCCGGACAAACGCAAGGCCTATGATAAGACACTCAACATCGCGAGCCTAAGATCTAACAACAAGGCTCTTCATTTAGATAATTCAGAGGATCACTCCACAGCATCAATAGAGCATAACCAATGTCTTTTTTGCGGTACCGTTATTGCTCAGAACCCTACCCCAGACACCCGCTGCCCCAGCTGTAACAGCCCAATTAAACGAACAGAGATGCAATCAATTTCCAAAGAACAGCAAATATTCGATCGGCGCCGAATACCAAGAGTGCTTAAGAGTGACCCAGTAAAGGTTTTCCCAAATTGGCCTCACCCTGGAATCGAATCGCGTATACGCGACTTATCGCCAGAGGGAATCAATTTTGAAACAGACATTGAATTCATTCCTAAACAAATTCTTAAAATTACCGGCGCATCATTCGACAGCATCGCACGGATTATTTCCATCAAACGCGATCATTCGCTGCACTCGGTGCATGCAGAGTTCCTTACCGTTGCCTTTCAGAATTTGGGCTCTTTTTTATCCACCAACGCCTAAGCGTTGGTGCGTTTTCCATTCAAGTTAGTTTTTGGCATAAGCATTCTTAATACCAGTCGACCACTTCAACCACTAACTTTGTAGCACACACATAAAAAAAGGCACGGCCGTAAAAACGATCGTGCCTTTAATTTTAAGGACTCAATGAATTAAGAATTACCCGCGCTTCATGGCGTCGTAAAACTCACCATTGGTCTTAGTGTCTTTCATCTTATCGAGTAAGAACTCAATCGCCGCCAATTCATCCATTGGATGCAACAGCTTGCGCAGAATCCAGATCTTTGCCAATTCATCTTGTGACGTGATTAGCTCTTCACGACGAGTACCGGAACGATTGATATTCACGGCAGGGAAAGTACGCTTCTCAGCCACACGACGATCAAGATGAATTTCAGAATTACCGGTCCCCTTAAACTCTTCATAAATAACATCATCCATACGGGAGCCGGTATCAATCAGGGCCGTAGCGAGAATGGTCAACGAGCCACCTTCTTCAACATTACGCGCTGCACCAAAGAACCGCTTAGGACGCTGCAAAGCATTAGCATCTACACCACCGGTTAGTACCTTGCCAGAGCTGGGCACAACGGTGTTGTAGGCACGAGCCAAACGAGTAATCGAATCCAGCAAAATGACCACATCTCGCTTATGCTCGACCAATCGCTTTGCCTTCTCAATCACCATTTCGGCAACCTGCACATGGCGACTAGCAGGTTCATCAAAGGTAGAGGCCACCACTTCACCCCGTACCGTACGAGTCATTTCCGTTACTTCTTCAGGACGCTCATCAATGAGCAGTACGATCAAGTAGACCTCAGGATGATTTGCAGAAATTGAGCTGGCAATGTTTTGCAGCAGCATGGTCTTACCCGCTTTAGGCGGAGAAATAATTAACCCACGCTGCCCCTTACCAATCGGTGCCACCAAATCAATGACACGAGCAGTCAGATCTTCCGTTGCGCCCGTACCACGCTCAAGCTTCAACCGCTTGGTGGGATGTAACGGCGTGAGATTTTCGAACAGTACTTTGTGCCGCGCACTATCAGGAGAATCAAAATTGATTTCACCAACTTTGAGCAATGCAAAGTAACGCTCACCATCGCGCGGCGGACGAATCAAACCGGAAATCGAATCACCGGTGCGCAGATTGAAACGACGCACTTGCGATGGGCTGATATAGATATCGTCGGGACCAGCAAGGTAGGAACTGTCTGCTGAACGGAGGAAGCCAAAGCCATCCTGCAGAATTTCTAATACACCTTCACCGTAAATGGTTTCACCACTTCGAACATGAGCTTTGAGAATTTCAAAGATAATGTCTTGCTTGCGTGAACGCGCCATATTGTCCACACCCAATCCTTGGGCCATCTCCACCAACTCACCGATAGGCTTTAGCTTGAGGGTGGTGAGGTTCATGGACTGACGTGAAGCCGCTAACTCAGCGGGCGAAACAATACTTACGTCATCATTGTCGAGAAAATCATCCTGCGGCAATCCTTCGGTATTGTTACCGCGATGCCGTTGACGATTACCGCGGCCTTCGCGAGGTGGACGATTGCGATTATTACCACCGCCGCCATTACCACCACCGCCACCTTGACGGTTACCACGAGACTGATTACCTAGATAGCCTCTCACAATTTACCTTCCAAAAAAGCAGCCAAATCGGCCTTACGCAGCGCACCAACTTTTTGTCCTTCCACTTGTCCATTTTTAAACAGAATCAGAGTCGGAATACCACGCACATTGAAACGTTGGGGCGTTTTAGGGTTTTCATCGATATTGACCTTAGCGATGGTGAGCTTACCGTTGAATTCGGCGGCCACTTCATCAAGCATCGGTGCA
>CANGJP010000043.1 GCA_947454465.1 Pseudomonadota bacterium | reverse complement strand
GGTGCGTTGACAAATATGTTGCCAAGGTACGATGTTGGCGTGGTGTTCAAGGGCTGAAATGAGTATCTCATCGCCCGGTTTAACACGGGGACGAATAAAACTTTCTGCCACTAGATTAATTGCTTCTGTAGTACCGCGTGTAAAGATCACTTCTTTGCATGATTTCGCATTGATGAAGCGTCGTACTTCCTCACGAGTTGCTTCGAATTGATCGGTGGCGCGTTGACTTAAAGTATGGACGCCGCGGTGCACATTGGCGTGATCTTTAAGGTAATACTGACTAATGGCATCAATAACTACTTGCGGATGCTGGCTGGAGGCCGCGTTGTCAAGGTACACCAGTGGGTGTCCATTGATGTTCTGATGCAGTATCGGAAATTCAGCACGAATGCTATTAACGCTACGGTTGCCAACCTGTTCTAAGTGGGTTCGCATCTGGCTATTCATGCCATATATTCCAGTTGAGCGCCAAAGCGTACATGACTGGTTTCTGTGAGTTGCTGACGCATTTCAGGTACGGGAACTTGAGTGATGATATGGTTGGCAAAGGCATGAGTGAGTAAGGCGCGTGCCTGCTGTTCATCCAGTCCTCGTGAGCGAAGATAGAACAACGCATTGGCATCCAGTTGCCCGATGGTAGCGCCATGAGCACATTTGACATCGTCGTTATAGATCTCCAGTTCAGGTTTAGCATCAATCTCGGCCGTGCTGGAAAGCAATAAATTTCGACTGCTTTGCTGTGCGTCAGTTTTGGCAGCCTTTTCGTGTACTTTCACCTTGCCATTAAATACGATGCGTCCACGCTGATCTGCGATGCCGCGATAATCTTCATGGCTTTGTGTGTGCGGTACGCAATGCTCAACTTGAAGGTGCGTATCATGGTGTTGATGGCCTGTTGCGAACTGTAAGCCATTTAAAATGGCCTTGGCTTCAGGACCCTTCAGTAAGGCGTTTATATCTGTACGTGCAAGTGCGGCGCCAAAATTGAAGTGATGGTTGGTGAGTGTTGAATCTTGGGCTAATTCGGCATGTATCTGGCTGACATGAAAGCTGTGATTGTTTTCATTCTGAATCAAGCAATGCTCTAATTTCGATCCTGCTGCAAGTTGCACTGTAGTGACTGAATTATTGAAATGACTGGTTGAACCAGTATCAAGATAATGCTGAATGACCGTTAGGTGAGCGTGTTTGCCGGTGCGAATGACGATACGTGGATGCGCCATTAAATTCAGTTCGGTATCACTCCACAGAAAGGTCAAAAAAATTGGTTGATCTAGAGTCGCGTTATCTGCAGCTTCAATCATGATGCCATCTGTCATGAGGGCTGTATTCAAAGCAGTCATGGAAGATGACTGATCCGTCTGAATGTCTGAAAAGGTGGCAAATTGTTGCGGGTCACTCTGTTGCAGGCTCAGTAAACTCGTGATTTTTACTGCTGAAGAGGTGGGTGGTGTTGATAATTCAGGGCGATAGTACCCGTCAATAAACACCAATGGATAAACATTAGCCGGTTTAAAGATAACTGATGTGTAGGGCGCGTCTGGGTGGCTGACAGTAAATTCACGGGATTCTAGCCGTCTAAGATTGGTGTATTTCCATTGTTCGTCACGAGGGGTAGGGAAACCTGCTCTTGAGAAAGTCGCGAATGCGGCTTGGCGTAGCGGTATGTTGGCGCCATTGTGTTGCTCGAAAGCAGCACGCATACGCATGACAGAGGCGGATTCTGAAAGGGAGTGTGGGGCAGCACTCATGCTCCAATGGCTCCAGTAGTCGTTCCCTTTTGCGATTGTGGATGAGTCAGCCAGTCGTATCCGCGCTTTTCCAATTCAAGTGCGAGTGACTTGTCGCCAGATTTGATGATTTTCCCGCCAGCCAATACATGCACGTAATCTGGGGTAATGTAGTCAAGCAGTCGCTGATAGTGGGTCACCATAAGAATAGCGCGCTCTGGTGAACGTAGACTATTAACGCCATTGGCAACAATCTTTAAGGCATCAATATCAAGACCAGAGTCGGTTTCATCGAGCAGTGCGAGACTCGGTTCTAAAATCGCCATTTGCAAAATTTCGTTACGTTTTTTTTCACCGCCTGAAAAGCCTTCGTTCACGCCGCGATTTAGAAAGCTTTCATCCATCTGCATCAGCTTCATCTTTTCCTTAATCAGGGTCAGAAATTCGAATGCATCGAGTTCAGATAAACCGCGATGTTTACGAATGGCGTTAAGGCCTGCTTTGAGTAGGTAAACATTGTTCACGCCAGGAATTTCAACTGGATATTGCAGGGCTAAAAACACGCCTTCGCGTGCGCGTTCTTCGGGTGATAGCGCTAGGATGTCTTGGTCTTTGTAAGTGATGCTGCCACTGACGACTTCATAGCCGTCGCGTCCGGCGAGTACTTGCGATAGCGTGCTTTTGCCTGAACCATTAGGGCCCATGATGGCGTGCACTTCACCGGCATGTATTTCAAGTGAAATACCTTTTAGGATTTCTTTGTCACCTACATTGACATGCAGGTCTTTAATGCTTAACACAATTCAGTACCTTATAAATCGTCAAATAATTAACCGACAGCGCCTTCAAGGCTGACTGACAATAAATTCTGAGCTTCCACGGCAAACTCCATCGGCAGTTCTTTGAATACAGCTTTACAAAAGCCATTCACAATCATACTCACGGCATCTTCTTGTGAAATGCCGCGGCTGCGGCAATAGAACAACTGATCATCACTGATTTTGGATGTGCTGGCCTCATGCTCGACAGAAGCGGTTGAGTTTTTTACCTCAATATACGGGAAGGTATGGGCGCCGCAGCGATCGCCCATGAGTAGTGAGTCACACTGGGTGTAATTACGAGCCCCTTCCGCGCCAGGTAAAATCTTGACTAGGCCACGGTAGCAGTTTTGTCCGTGACCGGCTGATATGCCTTTGGAGACAATGGTGCTTTTAGTATTGCGACCAATGTGAATCATTTTCGTACCCGTATCGGCCTGCTGATAATGATTGGTCAGTGCTACTGAATAGAATTCTCCGACTGAGTTATCACCCGTGAGAATGCAGCTGGGATATTTCCAGGTGATGGCAGAGCCGGTTTCTACTTGAGTCCAACTGATCTTCGAGTTTGCGCCTCGGCAATCACCGCGTTTGGTGACGAAATTGTAAATACCTCCCAGCCCGTTCTCGTCACCTGGGTACCAGTTTTGCACTGTAGAATATTTAATGTTCGCATCTTTGAGTGCGACCAGCTCAACGACGGCGGCATGCAGTTGATTTTCATCGCGCATCGGTGCCGTGCAACCTTCTAAGTAACTGACGGTCGAGCCTTCATCAGCAATGATGAGTGTACGTTCGAATTGGCCTGTATTTGCTGCGTTGATACGGAAGTAGGTGGACAGTTCCATGGGGCAGCGTACGCCCTTAGGGATGTACACAAATGAGCCGTCAGTGAATACGGCAGAATTCAAAGCAGCAAAATAATTGTCTCCATGGGGCACCACGCTGCCTAAATAGCGCTCGATCAGTTCGGGGTGATGTTGTACTGCATCTGAGAATGAACAAAACACAACGCCGGCTTTGGCTAAGCGGTCTTTGAAAGTTGTGGCTACCGAAACGCTATCGAATACCGCATCGACCGCGACGCCTGCCAGACGTGCGCGTTCGTGCAGTGGAATGCCTAGTTTGTCGTAGGTTTCCAGCAGTTTAGGATCGACTTCATCAAGACTTTTGGGGGCATCGGTACGGGCTTTGGGGGCGGAGTAATATGAAATTGCCTGATAGTCAATCGGTGCAATCTTTAGATGTGCCCAGTTTGGCGTCGGCATCGTGAGCCAATGACGATAGGCGTTTAAGCGCCATTGCAGTAGGAAGTCTGGTTCTTTTTTGATGCGCGAGATATGTCGGATCACATTTTCGTCCAGACCCGGGGCTAGGGTGTCCGATTCAATATCGGTCACAAAGCCGTGGCGATATTTCTGTGTAACCAGTTCTTCTAGATCGTGTGGCGTAGTCGACATGATGGGTTACCGAGGCCGGGGCATACGCGTAAGGGGGCTGACTGTCTGGGGTGTTTTTTTCAAATTCATTGATTTGAGCGGTGTGCGATCTAGGCCCGCCAGTTGAGACAGAGATACATCATCTAATGCATGGCGAATCGCCATGTTTACTCGCTGCCAAGAATGTCCAACGTGGCAGCTGCCAGCAATCGAGCAACTGCTTTGCGAGCTGCTGCATTCAGTTAAGGCAAAGGGGCCTTCTAGGGCATCCAGAATGGCCGCAGCGGTAATCTCGGTTGCGGGTTTGTCTAGGGCGTAGCCACCATGGCTGCCGCGTCCAGAGCTGACCAATCCTGCTTGATGCAGTTTCTTAAGCAGTTTGCTGACTGTGGTTGGACTTAGATGAGTTAATTCCGCCAGTTCGCTGGCCGTGTACAGGCGTTCCTCGCCCGTGGCTAGACAGGCCAGAATCACGGTGGCGTAGTCGGTCAATTTACTGATTCGTAGCACGGGACCGGGTCCAAAAATCACGTAGGTGTTTAATTGGGACTATTTTAGTCCTGATTGGCTGTGGTTGTCACGCTGCTCTTGTTCGAGTATGGCCATTCCTTGAGTTTGTGGGGTGGTAGATGAAATTCAGTGAATCGACCCTACGATCAGGCGCGTGATTTGCTATTCTGATCCAGTATTTTTGTAATCAAACCGATCAATACAATGGTTCACTGCGGTGGTGTGAATTTAAGTGTCAGTCGAGCATTCAACAACATCCAATCTGGTTGAAATTCGCGATGTCTATTATTCAGTAGGCGGGCGCGATATATTCCAAGGTCTTACATTGGATGTCCCAAGAGGGAAGATTACGGCCATTATGGGACCGAGCGGTACGGGAAAAACCACACTGCTTAGGCTGATTACTGGTCAAATCCGTCCAAGTCGTGGTCAGGTATGGGTCGACGGTCAGGATGTCAGCCGACTCTCTCGGCCAGCACTTTACGCATTGCGACAACGAATAGGGATGTTGTTTCAAAACGGAGCACTACTTACTGACCTATCGGTTTTTGAGAATGTCGCTTTCCCAGTACGTGAACACACGAAGTTGCCTGAAGCGTTAATTCGCCACTTGGTCCTGACCAAATTGCAGGCGGTTGGGTTGCGAGGTGCGCATGGTTTAATGCCGCATGAGTTATCTGGGGGTATGGCCCGACGCGTAGCTTTGGCGCGTGCCATGGTACGAGACCCTGACTTATTGATTTACGATGAGCCTTTCGCTGGGCTTGATCCCATTTCCATGGGGGTTATTTTGCGGCTACTGCGTAATGTGAATGACGCATTGGGAATGACCAGTATCGTGGTCTCGCATGATGTGGATGAAATCGCCTTAGTGGCTGATATCAGTTATATCTTGTCTGCGGGCAAGGTTGTTGCTAGTGGTGCACCGAAGGCCTTGAAGGAGGATCAGTCTCCATTGGTTAGACAGTTTATGAATGGGTTGCCTGATGGTCCGGTACCATTTCATTATCCTGCAGCGGACTACTATAGTGATCTACTCGACTGAGTATGAGTGGCGATGCCTTTATTCACGTTCGAGTCATGAATGTATAACACGTTTAAACAAATGCTTTTAGATGCGGTGGCGGGTTTTGGCGCAGTGGCCTTGTTTTTGCTGCGTATCTTCGGCCAACTTCCGTCTGCATTGCTACGCCCGCGACTGATTGCGAGTCAGATTCATAATGCGGGTGCACTGTCGTTAGTGATTATCATGATCTGTGGTTTATTTGTCGGTATGGTGCTGGGTTTGCAGGGATACGACATGCTGGAGCGCTTTGGTTCGGAAAGTGCTTTAGGGAGTGCGGCAGCCTTGGCGCTTGTTAAGGAATTGGGTCCTGTGGTGGCGGCCTTGCTGTTTGCAGGTCGGGCAGGGACAGCGTTGGCATCTGAGATCGGTTTGATGCGTGCAACGGATCAGTTGGTGGCCATGGAGATCATGGCTGTTGATCCATTTCGTTATGTGGTTGCTCCACGATTTATCGGAGGTGTCGTTGCACTGCCGTTGTTAACTATGATTTTTATTGCGATTGGTATTTTCGGTGTGCAATTGATTGGTGTCCAACAGTTGGGTGTCGATCAGGGGACGTTCTGGTCACAAATGCGCGGTAGCGTAGAAGTGGAAGACGTTATGCAAGGATTAATTAAAGGGTGTGTATTTGGGGTTGCCTGCAGTCTCATTGCAGTTTATGAAGGTTATACCGCTGCGCCCACCGCAGAAGGGGTTGGGCGAGCCACCACTCGGACTGTGGTTAATTCTGCGGTTATTACCCTGATACTGGATTACATGATTACAGCTGTCATGCTGTGATTCTTTTGGAGAGTTGTGATGCAATCATCTCGTGCTACTGAAGTTGTAACTGGCGCCTTTGTCCTGTTTGGATTTGCTGCGTTGTTCTTTTTAGTGACTCAAATTACCAATAAGGAATTAGGTATTGGGAGTAATGATGGGTATACCTTGGTGGCTAATTTCGAGAATGTAGGTAGCTTAAAAGTTGGGGCGCCGGTTTCGATGTCAGGAGTGACGGTCGGGCGAGTTGAATCAATTAGTTATGATCAAGACCTTTATAAGGCCGTGGTGCGAATTCGCATTAATAGTAAGTTCAATCGTATACCGAATGACAGTGACGCCAGTATTATGACGGCTGGGTTGTTGGGCGGGCAGTATATTGGGGTGACGGCAGGAGGGGCTGATCAGTTCTTTAAAGATGGCGGGCAGTTCGTGATTGTCCAAGATGCTTTGGTATTGGAAAACCTTATCAATAAATTAGCCGCTGGTTTTGCTGGGAATAAAACGGACTCTACTGGAGATTGAAGTCAATGATTGTGCGTTTTTTTAGAGTGGATTGGATCACAGGATGTGCGATGTTCTGCTTTTTATTCAGTTCATCGATGTGGGCTGCGGAGGTGGTGCCGTCACCGGATAAAGTCATTGAATCCGTTGCGCATCAAGTCTTGGTTGATTTAGATAAAAACCGAGAAGCTTATAGGAAGGATTCGACGCAGTTGCGCCACATGATTGATAAATATTTACTCAAGTATTTTGATACTGAATACGCCGCACAGTTGGTATTAGCCAAAAATTGGCGCACGGCATCTGAAGAGCAACGAAGGCAATTTATTGAAGTGTTTTATCAATCACTGCTGCTTAACTACGGTAACACTCTTTTAGATTTTACGTCTGATCGGTTAAAGGTCCTTCCTTATCAAGGAAAACCTGCGGATACTGCTGCTACAGTACGTAGTGAAATACGTCGCGATAATGGTAGTAAGGTATCGGTCAATTACACCTTGCGACTTACGGATTCTGGCTGGAAGGCCTACGATGTAACCATCGAAGGCGTCTCCTACGTGAAGTCATTCCGTACCGATTTTGGTGCTGAAATAGAACAAAAAGGCCTCGACGCTGTGATTAAACGATTACAGAACCAGCAGGCCGGTTCGCCCATCACAAAGAAGCAGAGCAGTTGACATGTCTGGCGCTCAGTTATTGGACTGTGGTGGGGGGCGCTATCAGTTACATGGCGACCTCAGTTTTGATACCGCCACTCAGTTATTGGTGCAGAGTCAAGCGATGTTTGCTGGGGAATCAACTCTCGAGCTAGATCTTTCCGGAGTGACGCATGCGGATAGTGCGGGACTATCATTGTTGATTGAATGGTTAAGGCAAGCTAAGAGGCAGGGTAAGTCCTTGCGATATTTGTCATTACCTTTGCAGTTACAGGCGCTCGCTGATGTTAGTGAGGTCAAGTCCCTGTTCAGTCATACGGCCTAGATTCAGTGGTCGACTGATGGATCGACCACTGATTTAACGAATCATGCTCAAGACACGATGTGGCTGGCTTGGTTGAATAAGTTTAACACTTCTTCATAGCGTTTTTTGTCTAGGGTTGGATCATTCGCGAGCGGCTCAATCATTTTTCTCAGTGAATTAATGCCATTGCGATAAAGTGTCCGTAGGCCTTCATCCATGTTGTTTTGATTTTGCATGACGACGAGTGAATAGCGTGCAATCGATTCCATGAGTGCTGGGTTATTGACCCCATTAGTAGACCATGCACGTAGTAGGTATAGCTGAGGAATAGCTCTCACGAGGCTAATTCTGTTAATGATGGCCAGGCTTTCTTGACTGTATTGGGGGCGCAGATTGGCGTTGAGAACCCTGGCGCGCCACTCGACGCGTAACTGTGATACTTGATCAATCCAGATTGAGGTCCATGGAATTAATGCTAATTGTTGATCTAGCTTAGCAACGCTTTCCCAGTCGCCCCGAGCGGCAAGCTGTCCACATTTCAGCACCAATGCCGATTCATCATTCGATTTGATTGCTAGTTTTTTTAAGTCATCGGGTGCATTGCCAGTGCTTAATGCCATCATGTTCTTTTGTAAAATAGCGCTGCGTACTAACTGGCTGTCTGGGTACGCTTGCATTGCTGAAACCAATATTTGATCTGCCTGATCATTCTGATACATGTTTCTAAACAGTTGTGCCTGTAGAAAGGGTTGTATATCCGTTGTGCGGAACAAGTTTGCGTAATTATTGAGACGGTCACGTGCGCTTTGATCCCATTGCAAATAAGCACCAATCCGTTGCCCTAGGTAGCTGTAAGAAATTTTCTGGTTAAGTTCACGATAAATAAAACTGTCTGCTTTTAGCAGTGGGTCATAAGGCGCAAGTAAGTAACCGGCCGATTGGGCGCTGATGTTTTGCCCGAAGTCATACACACTAGCGGTTGCAAACCGATTGCGGTCATCGGTGATGACCGGAGCGCCCATAGCAAAAGCTCGGCTGCCTTCATTGTCTAGGACTAATGCTGCAAGTAAGTCCTCAACAACATTGAGTCCCAGTCGTTGATAGTGTGCGGGAGACACCGCGAAAGCTGCTTGGGTGGCGTTAATTTCTCGTTCTGGTTCAATCGGTGAGTCTGAAGCTAGGAATAACAGAGTGGGGGGAGCAGGGCGATAAACGCGTACATAGGGATAGACATCATTGATTGTGGCAACCATTGAGCGAAGCAGTGACTCATCAAGAAAATCAACATTGATCCACTGAACAAATAAGCCACCTGGATTTAAGTGGTCTTTGGCTTGCTGCATAAATTGACGGGTGTAAAGATGCGATGCACCGGCGGTCCATGGATGTGAAGGCTGGGACACCACCGCGTCATAGCGTTTATTAGTCAGTTGCAGTGAGCCGCGCGCATCGTTGAGGATTAGATTAATGCGCGAGTCAGCGAGTGGATCAACGAGGCGACGTTTAGCAATGCTGCGATTGGCGGCAACTACCTTTTCTTCCAGTTCAATGACATCAATGTTGCGGACACTGGGAGGTACGGCCTCAAGTACACGAGCGCCACCCAACCCTACGATCAGCATATCTTGAATATGTGGTCTGGCTAAGACGGCTAAGGGAGCCATCCAGGCTTCCACGTAAAGCTGTGGGAACGCGCCGACGCCATCAATCGATGCTTCTGGCAAGCTGTTCGTTCGGACGGCAATTTGGTCGCCTTGACGTAGAATCACTACGGCTGCACTGCGACCGACATCGTAGTACATCATCTCACCTTGGCCATTAACGCGTAGTGGTGAGTATCGCAGTAAGGCATCTGGTGCTTTCGGCATAAACCAGATTGCGGCTGCAACAGCCACTAACGTGACCGGGATGCTGAATAATTTACTGGGTCGAAATAGAACAAAGGCAGTGATGACAGCCAAGGTCAAACTGGCGATCACGGCCAGATGCACGGCCCCTTCGTAGCGCAGTGCGGGGACTATCAAAAATCCACCGGTGATTGCGCCTAAAATGGCGCCTACCGTATTCCAGCTGTAAACGCGGGCACTGGCTAGCGCCGCATCATTAACGTTGCGAGCCAATACGCGCACCGCCAGTGGGTATGTCAGACCGATGGCGAGAGCCAGTGGAAACAATGACCAGAAACTAAACCAGCCACGCTGCGAGAGCGTATCTACCGCGGTACTGATTTGTTGTATGCGCCACCACGCGAAGATGGCTGCAGCACCGGCAGCTAATTCGCTGATCGCCAACCATCGTGCGGCTGTTTCACGGCTGCGAGCAATGAGTGCGCCACCGCCACCGCCTAGCGCAATGCCTACTAAAAAGCTGGCTAACATGATGCCAAATGCATACAAGCTGCTGCCCATCACGTGGCCGAGCATGCGCGTCCATAACACCTCATGAAGGAAAGACACTGCACCGGAACACAGCATAACGGGTAGGACCCATGCAGGGGTTGCACCTGCAAGCCACTTTTCCTCAGATGGAGTGGAGTTATCAATGTTGCTATTGGTAGCGGGTTCATTGGTATCGACCGAAGTGTTACGCAAGGTCAATGCCAACAGCGCAACCGCGACGTTGATTGCGGCCGCAATCCATATGGTTTTATTCAGGCCGAAATTCGGTAGCAGCATCAAAGCCCCGAGTAAGGCACCGGCGACTGCGCCAGCCGTATTGAAGGCATATAAAAGGCCAATACGCTGACCAATTTGTTCTTCACTATGCACGGTGTGTCGGGCGAGCAGGGGTAGCGTTGCACCCATTAGGGTGGTGGGGACGAGCAAGACGGCAAACGCGGAGGCAAGGTAGAACAGAGACGTACCGCTTAGGGTTGAAGTTGGAGGAGAGGCTTGGCCACCAAACAGTACAATCAGCAGTTTTTCAGCCAAAAATAATCCTGCAGGAATCAGCACCACAGCTGAAATTGCGATGCCCAGTTCTAGAGCCGCATACCATTTAACTGGGCGTTGTATTTGTTGAATGAATTTTTCGATGAGATAGGCGCCTAATGCCAGTCCACCCATGTAGGCCGCCAGTACGGCTGCTGCGGCTAGTTCAGAAGTACCAAATACTAGGGAAAACTGACGTGTCCAAGCCGTTTGATACACGAGTGCAGCGACACCGCTGAGAATGAAGCACAGAAAAATCACTAATAAGCTGATCCAGTTTTGGTTGCTGGTTGGGTTTTTCGGTGTGGTCATGTTCGCTATGGTCATGAGGTTGGGTGATGCGTCTTTGGGGTCGGTGATCTGTAAAAGTAGCGCGTTAATTAGTCATTGCCGGATTGAGGCCGGTTCCGTGTTGATTCTGTGTTGATTTAGTCCACTAAGAATACACAATGCTGACCCTGGCTTATAGGGTTCCAAGCAGGATTGTATTAGCCATTTGTTCCTCACCTTGGGGCTTTGCGTTCTCAGTTTGAGGTCTCCCGTGTAGAATCCGCCCCAATTTTGGAGTCGGTCGACTTCAATTGTTTCAATTTATTGCCATATGGCAGAGCATTATCATGGGTCGCATATTCGAAGTCAGAAAGCATACGATGTTCGCGCGTTGGAACCGTATGGCCAAGCAGTTCGCACGTATTGGCAAGGAAATTACTATTGCTGTGCGCAGCGGTGGTACGGACCCTCATTCTAATCCTGCATTGCGACGGGTAATTCAGAATGCGCGCGCGGTAAATATGCCGAAGGATAAGGTCGATGCCGCCATTAAGCGTGCATCGGGAAAGGATGCGACTAATTATGAGGTGTTGTACTACGAAGGGTACGCTCCACATGGCGTGGCACTTTTGGTTGAGTGTGCCACTGATAACCCTACGCGCACTATTGCCAATTTGCGTAGTATTTTTAACAAGGGCAACGGCAATATGGGCGCAACAGGTAGCGTCTCTTTCCTGTTTAAGCACATGGGTGTCTTTAGGCTAAATCCTGAGGGCATTGATCAAGATGATTTGGAGTTGTATTTGATCGATCATGGCCTTGAAGAAATGGGCGAGAGCACCGGTGAAAAAGGGGAGTCACAGTTGGTGGTTCGCTGTGCCTTTGCCGATTTCGGTCAAGTTCAAAAGGCCTTGGAAGATCGGCAGATTACTCCGATGTCCGCCGAGTCCGAATATATCTGTCTGGTTCCTACTGAAGTGCCAGAGCCTGAGTCTACCGAAGTGTTAGAGCTGATCGATAAGCTCGAGCAAGATGAAGACGTGCAAAAGGTATATCACACTCTGGCGTAAGCTTTAGAGCAATATCTTACGATCCACGGAGTTCTGTAGGCACGTGAGGGGCAATGGCTTCAAGCAGTGCGGGATGTATCTTGGGATTGCCAGCAACAATGTGTCCTTGGTGTTGATATTCGCCGCCGTTTAGGGTGCTGATTAGGCCGCCCGCTTCGGTAATCAGCAACATGCCTGCCGCGGTGTCCCATGGGGACAGTCCCAATTCCCAAAACCCGTCAAGGCGCCCGGCCGCAACGTAGGCCAGATCCAGCGATGCTGCACCGGGACGACGTAGGCCAGCGGCCTGTTGGGTCAAGTCTTTAAACATGCCCATGTAGGCATCGATCCACTGCATATTGGCACGATACGGAAAGCCGGTGCCGATCAACGCACCTTCAAGTGTTAATTGTTGGCTAACCCGAATTCGTCGGTCATCTAACTGTGCGCCATTGCCCTGGGAGGCTGTGAATAATTCTTGTCGTAGGGGGTCGTAAATTACAGCGCACTCCATACGCCCACGACGTTGCAGGCCTATCGATACAGCGAACTGGGGAAAGCCGTGAATGAAATTGGTAGTACCATCTAATGGATCAATGATCCATACGAACTCGTCGTGACCGTCAGCGTTTTTAACGCCGTTCTGACTGGCGCTGCGACCGCTTTCCTCGGCTAAAATGCCGTGATCCGGGAAGGCATTACGGATGATCGTGACAATTTCCGCTTCAGCACGTAAGTCGACTTCGGTCACAAAATCATTGCGTTCTTTACGCCGCACTTCCAGTTGATGAAGCCGGTTCATGCTTCGAACGATCACCTCGCCTGCACGACGGGCGGCGCGAATACCGATGTTAAGCATGGGATGCTGCTGCATGAGTAACCTCAATCGACGGGTGTGCTGGAAAAGAGCAGGGCGAGTCATGTAGAGACGCCGCGAAGACTTCAATCATACATCAAATGTCGATCGGACTGTAGACTCTCAATGATGGCCAGCGCATTAGAGTGGCTGATATGCTTGAGTCTTAGTCTGTGCTCCATGCGTTAGGATATTGGACTTATGCCATTAACATCCCTTCCCATACGAATCGTTCTGGTGGCTACCAGTCACCCTGGAAATATCGGAGCGGTAGCGCGAGCGATGAAGAATATGGGTTTGCAACACTTACATCTGGTGCGACCGTTACAGTTTCCTCATGCAGAAGCCACAGCGCGTGCGGCAGGTGCAGACGATATTTTGGCCACCGCGGTGGTTCATGATGATTTGTTAGGGGCGGTGGCTGACTGTGGTTTGGTCGTGGGTACTAGTGCGCGACAGAGGCATATCCCTTTTGCATCGATTGAACCGCGTGAATGTGCACGTCTTGTTGTGGACAAAGCGAGCGTGGGTAATGCCGTGGCATTGGTATTTGGTGCTGAGCGCACCGGATTGACCAACTTTGAATTATCTCAATGCGGTACCTTGGTCACGATTCCTACTAACGAACAATACAGTTCGCTTAATATTGCGATGGCGGTGCAGATCATTGCCTATGAAGTAAGTCTGGCTGCACGTGATAAAACTGCTGTGATCGAGGCGCTTGAACCCTTGGCTACCCAAGATGAGTTGGAACAGTTCTATGTGCACCTGCAAAGCATGTTGGCAGGGACTGGCTTTCGTGATCACACCAGTGAGGGTCACTTAATGTCCCGTGTGCGTCGTTTGTTTAACCGCGCCCAAGTCGATCGTAACGAGATTCGCATTCTCCGCGGTATTGTCAGCGCCGCAGAGGGTAAGCAACGTGTCAATACAGTCGGTGATACACCATGATTTACATGGATTACGCCGCGAGCACTCCGATAGATCCACGGGTTGCTGCATGCATGACAGCATGTCTAGTGAACCCGGAGTTGCAGGGTAATCCTGCGTCTTTAACTCATGCATTCGGTCGCAAGCCACGTGCCTTGATTGAGCAGGCGCGTCAACAGGTGGCAGAGAGTATTGGTGGCGTACCTGCTGGAGTGGTGTTTACTTCAGGGGCCACCGAATCAGACAACCTTGCTCTATTTGGTGTGGCTAAATTTCATGAAGGCGTACCACGTCATATCATTTCATCGCGTACGGAACACAAAGCAGTTCTTGAGCCGTTAAAGCGGCTTGAAAAACAAGGCGTCAAAGTGACTTATTTGAAACCTGACGCTGAGGGTATTGTTCAGCCATGGCAAGTACGCGAGGCCATGACTCCCGAAACCATGCTGGTTTCACTGATGCATGTGAATAATGAGACTGGTGTTATTCAGGATATAGCCGCCGTTGGTGAACTGTGTCGTGAACGTGGCATCTTGTTCCATGTGGATGCCGCTCAAAGCGCTTGTCGATTGCACATCCATGTTGACCGTATGAATATTGATCTCTTGTCATTGTCTGCGCATAAGCTATACGGTCCAAAGGGAGTCGGTGCGTTGTATGTTCGTCGTCAGCCGGTTCTGGCATTGGAAGCTCAGATTCTCGGTGGTGGTCATGAATTCGGTTGGCGGTCTGGCACCTTGGCGACCCCACAAATTGTTGCTTTTGGTTTGGCGATGCAGTTAGCAGTAGCTGAGCGAGATGCAGATAATGTCCGAATCATGGCATTACGCGAGCGATTATGGTCGGGGTTGCAGCAATTGGGTGGTGTTGAATTGAATGGCCATCTAACGCAGCGAGTGGCGGGTATTTTGAATGTGGCGTTTCATGGCGTTGAAGGTGAAAGTTTGATGTTTGCGCTCAGCGAGTTGGCGGTCTCTGCCGGTTCCGCCTGTGCGACAGGATCGGATGAGGCCTCGTATGTGCTGCGGGCACTGGGTCGTAGTGATCAATTGGCACAAAGTTCTTTACGTTTTAGTTTGGGGCGTTTTAGTACCGATGAGGACGTGGACGCGGCCTTAAAGTTGGTTGGTCGAGAATTGATGCGACTTCGCACAGTTGCGTTAATGAGTTGATCGATGACTGCATCACTGCTTGGATTTGTCGTTGAATACAACTCGCGTGTGTGCGAGTTGTTTGGTCATTTGCATCATGCAGGCACAGTGGACCTCACCGATGCTGTGCTCAATGCGCGGGCCGGTTCTCATGAACAAGGTGCGGCGTGTAGTGTTCGGGTGGTGGTCAGCGATGGAGTGATACAAGTGTTTCGCTACCAAGCCTATGGATGCCCGCATTTTTTGGCAGCTTGCGAATTGTTGGCGAGCGACCTGGAGGGTCGGAGGGTCACGGAGATAACCGCATGGAATTGGCGCGCCGCTGAGGCAGAATTGGCGGTGCCGGCTGCCAAACGGGCAAGATTGCTGCTACTGGATGAAATCGTGACTCAGCTGAGTGCCGTGCCGGTGGCGTGACTTGTGGACAGGGTTGAGTTATTAGTCGAGCATGCTTGCGTCTCGCACGATTCGGTAGTATCACTGTCTACGCTGTTGCCATTCCCTGTTGGGTGTTGAGTCTGTTATGTCTATTTCGTTAACCCCTGCTGCTGCTGAACGTATCAAAAGCTTTCTTTTGAAGCGTGGGCATGGGGTGGGTTTGCGTCTTGGTGTCAAGAAAACGGGTTGCTCAGGCTATGCGTACGTCGTGAATTATGCCGACGAGGTTAAAGAGTCGGACGTTGTGATTGAGCAGCAAGGTGTGACGGTACTGGTGGATAAAGGCAGTCTCGGTTTCATCGAGGGCACGGAAGTGGATTTCGTCAAGCAGGGATTGAATGAGGCTTTCAAATTCCGTAACCCCAACGTGAAGGGAGAATGCGGGTGTGGGGAAAGTTTTACCGTTTAGGTGGCTAATCGGTGCCCGTTAAGGGATTTTAGAAACGGTTCTCGTCTCAGGCGGCACGGGATATTCGGGGACGGTTAACCTTGTCAGTAAGG
>CANGJP010000042.1 GCA_947454465.1 Pseudomonadota bacterium | reverse complement strand
CTGAGCAATTGATTATTCAAGTGCCCGAGTTCTACCACGATGGTTTTGCGATCAGCAGCATTCAAGGTGGCGCTGTTACTTTGAATCGCCAACTCACGCACCCGCTGCAAAATGTTTTGCGTGTCGGTTAACGATTGTTCTTCTTGTGACAAGCGACTGCTGGCCGCATTGATGGTGGCACCGTATTGAGTATTGGCCGATTTAGATTGCTCCAACTGCATGATGCGCACGGCCGCCACTGGGTCATCCGACGGCTTTTGCACACGTTGGCCGCTACTCAGTTCAGTCTGAGTTTTAGACACATCAGACTGACGACGCATCATGGCGCTCAAAGCATTGCTGTGCATCATCGACGTTGAAATACGCATGACCGTTCCTGTTTAACTCATGGTGCTTGATGGATTAGGCTCAATTGGTCGCGCTCAATTAAAAGCCTGCATCAAGGTTCTGAACATTTCATTGGACGTGCTGATGACCTTGGTCATCGCCGAATACGCTTGTTGATATCGCACGAGATTGGCTGCCTCTTCATCGAGGTTGACACCCGATACGCTTTGCTGGGCATTCAAGGCATCGTCATACACAGCCGACTGCGTCGTGACATTGGCCTGTGCCTGATTAGAGCGGACACCGATGTCTGCAACCCAAGTGCTCACCGCACCGTTGACGGTGGTCGCACCTCCATTGAGATAGCCTTTGTTTAACGCATTGGCCATTAACAAGGCATTGCGGTTATCACCGCGCCCATTGGTATTTGAAGTGACATTAAACTTATCGCCCATCGCAGGCGTGCCAGTAATCTTGACAAGCCAGCCGTTCAGGCTGATGTCCTGACCCGAGGTGTACGTATTGACCGTCACGCCCGCATCAGTGGTGTACGTCGATGGACTTAAAAATTCGATAACAGTAGGCGTTTGCAGATTGGGATCACCGGCATTCACCACCTCACCTTGAGTGATGCTGGCCCGTCCGGTGTTAGCAGCACTTGCTGTAGCTAAGATGGGCGCAGCTGCAGCAATTGCTTTGGGATCTTTAATCAACACCGACATACCCGATACTGCAAAACGAGTCGGTTGAATGAGAAACTTATCGCCGACATTGGCCACACCGGAGACCACCACCGACACACCGTCCGCGATAAACGGATCGACAGCCGTGCCGGTGCCCGTCATGGATACCGATTGACCGGTAAGGCTGTTCTGCATCGACCAACCTGTCGCCGTGCGCGCAAGCAAGTAATCATCAGCAGTTAATGCGGTCACATCACTGCGCGTAGCATTCAACGTGGCCGTGCCGGTGTTGGCTTTGTTCTGTAACACGCCCACACCACCCAGACTAAATAGATCGGTACCTAAGACACCGTTCAAATCTAAACCTGAACGCTGCTGACTATTCATCAGCGAGGACACCGCCACAGCCACTTGACCTAAGTTATTCAGCGACGGCGTAAGTAACTCATCACGAAAATCAATCAGCCCACCGAGCGTACCGCCGGTAAGGTTTTGACTGATGTCTACGGCGGCACCACCGCCGGTAGCGGCGCTGATAACCAATGTTTTATGTGTCGGATCGAAACTGTCGGTGATGGCGGAAATCTTCGATGCATTAGCACCGAGTACCAACGATTGGCCGTTGCCCACAAAAACATTCACCTGACCGTCATCTTGTTTAACGGTGCTGACGGCAACGTGCGTGGACAACTCATCAATTAAACGATCGCGTTGGTCGAGCAAATCATTGGGCGCATGATTTAAGCCAATGCTGGCCGCTGAAATTTTAGTATTCAAACTGGCGATGCTCGCCGCCAACTGTGTAACCGTATCGGCTTCACTGCTCAACTGTAGATTACTTTGCGCATCGAGTTGATTCAGTCGCACGCCATAGGTTTGCAACTGATTGACCAATGTTTGTGCCTTGGACAACAGCACTTGCCGTTCGGCGGTTGTACCTGGTGAGTTAGCCACGCTTTGAAAGGCATTAGCAAAATCCTGCAACGTGCCGGCCATGCCGGTTTTAGCATCACCAAATAAATTATTGATTTGATCGGAGAGCGTGGAGTACACCTCCCACTGACTTTTGGAACTAGAGGCAGTGCGTACTTGCGTAGCCACCAAGTCATCATAAAAACGTTGAATGCTTGAGACACTGACGCCCGTACCCACCCAGTTTCCGCCGGAATATTGCGGCTGATTTTCTGTTAACAACACACCCTGACGGGTGTAGCCGGCAGTGGATGCATTGGAGATGTTATGACTGGTGGTATCCAATGCAGTCTGCATCGACAACAGTCCGGACACGCCGGTCGACAGCATACTAGGCACGTGAACCTCCTGCATGGGTTGCGCCAATGAACTCACCCATCACACACATGACGGGTAATGCACCATCGGCTATCGGCCATGAATAAAATAACTTAAACATGCATTAACTCCTCATCTGAGGAATGAGGGACGTGACACTGCGCATGACTGATTGCAACTTGTCTGAGTAGTGTGGATCGGTGGCATAGCCACCACGCTGTAAACCACTGGCAAACTGATTGGCATTGTTACCGGCATTGAGCAACCCTTGATAACGAGGCTGTTGACCCAGCACTTGCGCATAATCAGCAAAACAATCCGCCATGGAAGAATACGATTTGAAATTGGCAAGCTGTTCGACAGGTTGACCATTTACATACTCCAGCGTGGAGTTCGCCGCGTGCTCGCCCTGCCAACTGCGACCGGCTTTAATACCGAATAAATTTAAACTGCTACTGCCATCTTGATTAGTAGGCACGTGCTTACCCCAACCGGTTTCCAGCGCCGCATGCGCCACCAGCATCGCTGGATCGACACCCAATCGCTGTGCTGCTTGTTGCGCATGTGGCCACACACAACGCACAAACTCACTAGGCGTCTCGGCAGATAACAGAGAAGATGGAGTGGATACCGAGGCACTGCTAACGACTGGGGTGGACTGCACCACAGCCGCTTGATAAGTGGCGGTCTGCACCGGCGCTGTCGTGGCGACCGCTGTAGGTGGTGCGGTCTGCGTGTCCAACCCTGTGCGCGCTAACTGTTGGACCAACATATCGGCCAGTCCCATGCCCTTGCCTTTCGATAACTGCAAAGACAACTGCTGATCAAACATGCCTTGATAAAAATCCACTTCCTGACTGCCGGTTAATGCATCACCGAAGCTGGCCGAACGCATACTTTTAAGCATCATCTCGGTAAACAGGCTTTCGAACTGTTGCGCCGCTTTGCGCAATGCCTGCGGTTGATCCGCACGCGCATCACGCTTCAACGCGGAAAGCGCGGTGAAGTCACCGTAAAATCCAGTTGCTGTGGTAGGTTGCGTCATGAGCGTGATGTTTAACGTTGCGACTAGATCACGATAAGATCGGCGCGCAATGCACCGGCTTGTTTTAAGGCTTCAAGAATGGCCACCAAATCACCTGGTGCGGCACCCACTTGATTGACTGCACGCACGATGGTGTCGAGGTCCACACCCGCATTGAACACAAACATGCGCGCCTCGGGTTGTTCAACCTGTACCGTGGATTTTGGCGTGGTCACCGTTTGACCTTGACCAAATGAATTCGGCTGACTGACATCACTACGTTCACTGATGGTCACGGTTAAGGAACCATGCGATACCGCGGCAGGTAACACACGCACACGAGAACCGATCACCACCGTTCCAGTACGAGAGTTAACGATCACCCGTGCCGGCGCTTCACCCGGATCGACCTCCAGTGACTCAAGCGTCGACAAAAAGGCAATACGCTGACTGGTGTCCACCGGTGCCACCACTTTAATCGTTACTGCATCCACGGCTTGCGCCGTACCTTCACCCAATAAATTATTGATGCCTTGAACCAACCGCGTGGCTGTAGTGAAGTCCGGCGTATTAAGATTCAACGAGATATACGAAGTTGCAGCAAAGTTACTCGGCACTTCGCGTTCAACCATCGCACCATTAGGAATACGACCAGAACTCGGTACATTGACGATCACCTTCGATCCATCCTTCCCTTCCACACCAAAGCCACCGACAATCAAATTACCTTGAGCAATCGCATACACTTCACCATCAATACCGCGTAAAGGCGTGAGCAACAGATTGCCACCACGCAAGCTGGAAGCATTACCAATGGACGACACGGTGATATCAATCGACTGACCAGACTTGGTAAACGGTGGCAATTCTGCGGTCACCGTCACCGCCGCTACATTCTTTAATTGCGGATTCACATTGGCTGGAATGCTGACACCGAATTGCGTCAGCATGTTTCGAATGCTTTGAATAGTGAACGGTGCTTGGGAAGTTTGATCCCCCGTACCGTTCAAACCGACCACCAACCCATAACCCACCAGCTGATTGGTCCGCACACCGGCCACGCGGGCTAAATCTTTAACATGTTCGGCATGCGAGACGGGCATCAAGCCGACGGCCATCAGCAGCAATGCGGTGTTGAAATGAAACCATTTTTTTAAATGAATTGACATGGTGTGCTCGTGGTGAATAAGAACGTCACGAATCAAAATGGCGTGAGTGGTGAATCAAAGAAGCGGCCTAACCACCCTTTGGCATTGGCATCGGCCAAAGTGCCTTTACCGCCGTAGGCAATGGTGGCATCGGCCACACGCGTGGATTCCACGGTGTTATCAGACTGAATATCGCTTTGACGTACAAAGCCTTGAATAGTGACAAACTCACGACCCTGATTGATCGTGATCCATTTCTGTCCACGCACTAACAAGTTGCCATTGGAATAACGCTTGGCAATAGTGACCGTGATATCTCCCGCCAAACTATTGCTCTGCGCACTGCTACCTGAGCCTGCAAAGTCACTGCTGTCCTTGATACCTGCGCTTAACACGTTGTTGCCATTCACTGTGATGGGCGCACCCAATGCTGTGGTACCTGCACCTAACGAAGCGTTGGTTGCTTTAGCGGTGTTGGTACTGGACTTCTTAGAAGCGGTGGTGCTTTCCACTAAATGAATCGTCAATACATCACCGACACGACGCGCAATTTGATTTTCGAACAAACTGATTTCGTGGTTGGTACTGAACAATGAACCGTTGGTCACACGGGTATCGGGAATTTCTTCCGGCATTACCGGCATGTATTCCGTGACAGCCGGATCCATTACCGCACAGGCTGACATCGCTGACACCAGCCATGCTGCAACCATGCTGTGGATGACTAAGTTACGAGGCACGAAATGGTTCATGATGAAGTCCTGTGCACGTCAATAATTAAAGGTTATTACTGATGAATTGCAGCATTTGATCGGAGCTGGAAATGGCCTTGGTGTTCATTTCATAGGCACGTTGTGCCTGAATCATGTTGACCATTTCTTCAACAACATTGACGTTAGAGGCTTCGACCGCACCTTGTTGTAAGGTACCTAACCCATTCAGCCCAGGTGTGGAGACCTGTGCCGTACCACTGGCCGCAGATTCAGTGAGCAGGTTTTCACCACGGGGTTGCAAACCGGCGGGGTTGACGAAGTCCGCTAATTGCAAACTACCCAACTGCGTGGGCGCCGTTTCACCACTGAGCGTGGCACTGACCACGCCATCGGAAGCAATACTGATACTCTGTGCGCCTGACGGAATCGTGATACTGGGTTGAATGGCATAACCACTGGAGGTCACCAGTTGGCCCTGTGAATTAATCTGCATGCTGCCATCGCGGGTATAGGCTAACGTGCCATCGGGCAGTGACACTTGCAGAAAACCACGTCCTGAAATAGCGACGTCCAAGGCATTACCAGTTTGATTAGTGCTGCCTTGTGTGAATACTTTTTCAGTCGCCACCACACGCACACCGGTACCGAGCGATAAACCTGATGGGGCTTGGGTATCCTGTGAAGTCGCTGCACCAACTTGCTTTAAATTTTGGTACATCAAATCTTCAAAGACAGCGCGGCCTTTCTTAAAGCCCGTGGTATTGACGTTGGCCAGGTTATTCGAAATGTTGGCCATCTGCGTTTGTTGCGCATCTAAACCTGTCTTTGCTGCCCACAATGCGGTATTCATGAGTTATCTCCAAAAAAATATTCGTTGCCGTTCAAGGTGGCGGATCGCGCCGTCAGTTCAATGCCAACAATTTGGATGCCGCGGCAGCATCGTCTTCAGCAGTGCGCATGGCTTTCACCTGCAATTCGAAATTGCGTGACAGTGCAATCATTTGCACCATGGCATCAGCCACGTTCACGTTGCTGGACTCCAAGGCTCCCGAGGTGACCGTAACAGCCGCATCCGAAACCAAAGGCGCACCAGTGACCGATCTAAACAAGCCATCGTCACCGCGCTGCACGGCGCTCTCGGCAGGGTTCACCAGTTTCATGCGACCGACTGCAGCCATGGTGCTGGCTTGCTGACCAGCCGGCACAATTGAAATGGTGCCGTCGCGTGCCACGCTGATGGCACTGTAAGCTGGCACGGTCAATGGACCGCCATCACCCAATACCGGTAGCCCATTGGCCGTCATCAACATGCCGCTTGAATCCACATGCAGATCACCGGCGCGGGTGTACGCTTCGGTTCCATCCTTTGCTTGTACGGCAAACCAACCTTTACCCTGAATGGCTACGTCTAAATCTTGCCCAGTAGCATTGATGGTGCCACTGCTGCTATCCCAACCCGTTCCTTCAGCGGTTGCATACACACGAGAACTGAATCCAGGACCTTGCACCGCACGACTTTGAAATGCCGCCAAATCAGCCTTAAAACCAGTGGTATTAGCATTAGCCAAATTATGGTTATTGACCGTTTGCGCTTGCAGGGTTTCCTTAGCACCCGACATGGCAATAAAAAGTGATCTGTCCATCTGTCGTTCTCAGTGGTTTGCTTTATGGGTGGATTAACGCGCCATGTCCATGACGGTCTGAGTCAAACTCTTTTCAGTGGAAATCATTTGTGCATTGGATTGATAGTTGCGTTGGGCAACGATCATGTTGACCAACTGCTTGGTGATATCCACATTCGATGCTTCCAGCGCGCCCGACTGAATCACACCTAAGCCGGCCGTACCTGCGGTGCTGTTGATGGGTTGACCGGAAGCAAACGTTTCGGTCCACGCGGTGCCATCTATTTTTTGTAGACCCTGAGGATTGGCGAAATTAATCACCGCCACCTTGCCCAAGGCCGTTGCTTGACCGTTAGTAAACTTCGCCTGCACGACACCCGAACTGTCTACCGAGACCCCTGATAATTGCCCGGTGGTGTAGCCATTTTGAGTAATACTAGAGGTGGCAAAACTAGCACCATACTGCGTGCTTTTCGCCACACTAAAATCAATGTTCATGGCTGCTGCACCGGTAGTGGGAGTGTAGCCACCAAAGTTCAGCGTACCGGGTTGACTGGTGGGCCACAGTGCTGGTGTAAGGTCTAACGCACCGGCGTTGTCATAGTTCAGTGTTTGTGCCGTGCCGACCACAGTACCATCAATGGACAGGTGAGCATCCCACTGATTAGGCGTTGCGGTTTTGGCAAAATACATCGTGGCAGTGTGTGCCGCACCTAACGAATCAAACACGGTCATTGAAGTCGCGTTGTTGTAACTGGTGGAATCGGCGCTATCAAACACAGCCGTACTCGGCACCGCAGCACTAGCAGAAAGATTAAAAACCGTACTGGCGGTGGTGGTAGCGGACGGTGCGCTTTGAGTAGTACTCAAACGAAGATCAGACAATGCGCCTGAATTGAACAATCCATTACCCAAACTGGGATAGACCTGCAAACGATTGGATGCGGCATTCACCACATAGCCTTCGTTATCTGCAGAGAACGAGCCTGCGCGAGTATATTGCAGTGACTCACCATTACTCACTGCGAAGAAACCTTGCCCATTGAGCGCCAAATCTAAGTTGTTACTGGTGTTTTCAATGTTGCCTTGACCAAATTGCTGAGCAACACGCGACACTCGCGAACCACTGCCGGTTTGCTGCGATGACACGCCACCCATCGAACTGGAAAATAAATCTGCAAACTCAGCACGGGACTGCTTGAAGCCCACGGTTGCAGAGTTGGAGATATTATTCGCTGTGACATCCAAATCGACTTGGGCAGATGACAAACCACTGATGGCAATACCGAATGACATGTTTGATTACTCCTAAATAAATACGTCTAAATACGTTTGATGATGAATTCTTCAGTACAATTTTTTCACTGCACTCAATTGCACCGAACCCAGCGCATCGGTGTTGATTTGCATTTCACTATTGGTCGCACCGATCGTGACGCTGGACACCTGTGCCACCAACGAAGTAGCTAGCGAGGTGCTTTTACCGGCCACGTTAGCTATCGCTTTAAACGAATACTTACCCGCAGGCACCGCCTGACCACTGTCATCGTGCCCATCCCAGGTGAACGTTGACTCACCCTTTGATGCCGGCACGGTCATTTGTCTAATGACTTGACCACTGGCATCGGTCACCACCAGATTGATATTCGAAGCTGCCGTGGGGGTATTTACGACGCCCGACACCGACTGCCCTTGATTGATGTTCAATGAATCCGCATCCACCAGCACAGCGTGTCCAACCAATGCCGTGGCATTCAGCGCCTGAGAACCTTTCAGCTGATTGGTCAGCGAACTTAATGAAGTATTCATTTCCTGCACACCAGAAACAGTTGAAAACTGCGCCATTTGCGCAATGAACTGACTGGAGTCTTGAGGCTGAGTCGGATCTTGATACTTAAGTTGCGTAGTCATTAAGGTAATAAAGTCTTTAATACCCAAACTCGACATCGCATTTTTTGCAGTACTGGCTGTTACAGATGGCGTGGCACTGGTTGTTGCAGCAATCGTGGTCATGATGAGTTATACCTATAGCGATGAGTACGTTAATTACTGACCCAGCTTCAACGTAGCGAGCATCAGTTCTTTGGAGGTGTTCATCACCTCAACATTGTTCTGATAGGAACGCGATGCCGAAATCATGTCGACCATTTCTTCTACGACGTTGACATTAGATGAATACACATACCCATCGGCGTTGGCCATCGGATTACCCGGCTCGTACCGAGACTGCGAAACCGCATCGCTTTGTGAAATGCCCACCACTTGGACTTGTGATCCTGCAGCTTGCTCACCCACTGCCGCTTGAATCGCTTTAAATACAGGGTGGCGAGCCTTGTAGGCATCTTCCGCTTTACCACTGACACTGTCGGCATTGGCCAAGTTACTGGCGGTGGTATTCAGACGTACGGTCTGCGCACTCATCCCTGAACCGGCAATATCAAATATGTTGAACGAAGGCATGAGTTACTCCTCGTGAATCAGTTGACCGCGGGTTATTGACCGGTGATGGCCGTCATCAATGAACGAAACTTACCGTTCACAAAACTCAGACTGGCCTGATAGTGAATAGCGTTTTGTACAAAGTTGGCTTGTTCCACTTCTGAATCAACGGTATTGCCATCCAACGATGGCGCTAACGGTGTTCGATACAATGTCGGTGCACCTGCCGTGCTACCCACATGATTCAAGGGAATATGATTTTGATTGGTGCTGCTATTAGCCGTGCGCAGTGCCAGATGACCGCCCGTGGTACTGCTAGCGGCCAGTGCAGCCTTGAAGTCCACATCACGTGCCTTGTAGTTAGGTGTATCCGCATTGGCCATGTTGGCGGCCAGCAATTCGCTGCGTTTAGCACCGAGTTTAAGTGCTTGTGTATGAATACCCAGATATGAATCGAGTGGCAGTGCCATGACAGCCTCCGTCAAATAATTGTCTGAGGAGACTGTAAGCAATCAGCGTGCCAAGATTATTTTTGAGCTGTATAGCGAGCCTAAAGCAGCAATCAGTTTGTTTTTATGTGAGGCCCATCACATGAAGGCGGCAATCGATGACCGCAGCGTGGCATGAATACGTCGTGCACGGCATCCGCTAATCACCCGGACTACGCACTCACTTCGTATATCGAACCGTCACGGTAAAAATTTAGCGTCCTTATAAATAAAACCACAGATGGCACGCGGTTTGCTTTGTTATCTACACCTGACGGAGAACAGTCATATGATTCATGCACACTTTCTAATTCGCACATTGCTACTGAGCTTTCTTATTTATATAGGGTCAGCCCATGCCCTTAGTGACCAGTCATTGGCGACCATTGAAGAAGCTGCTGAACAGCATGTGCGTGCTTTACTACCCGCCACAACGGGCAAGGTCTTGCTTCAGGCCGACCGCCTAGACCCTCGCTTGCATCTGTCGCAATGCAACACCCCACTGCAAGCTTTTTTACCCAGTGGTGCTAATCTCGGCACCAAAGCCACGGTCGGGGTTCGCTGCAATGATGGCAATACATGGTCGGTGTATGTACCGGTGAGCATCGAATCGGAAATTGATGTATTGAGTTTGAACAAATCCGTAGCCAGAAACACTCCAATTAGTGCCCTTGACGTAGACATACGGACGCAACGCGTACCTGGACTGATGAATCGCTACCTCAAAGACGTAAAGTCACTGCAAAATAAACGTAGTAAACGCGACCTACCGGCAGGTACCGTTTTAACGCCCGATATGCTGCAAGCGGAGTTACTCGTTAAGCGTGGACAACAAGTGACCATACTGGCGGAAGTGGCCGGCATTGAAGTACGGAATCAAGGCGTGGCGCTCTCCGATGGCAGCCCCGACATGCGGGTGCAGGTCAAAAACCTAGGCAGCGCTAAAGTCATTGAAGGCGTGGTCGATGTTAATGGTGTCATACGAGTTTCGCTCTAAGGACACCGTGTACTCCACCATTTAACAAAATAAATCAGATTATTTTTTATAAATCGCTAAAGTTGTCTTCAAACTGGCCGTTATAGCTGGCAAGAACAGATGAGGAGTAGTGCCGTGTCTACAAAGATAGGTGGTTTTGACAGCAGCCCTGTACGGATCAGTACGGGTAGAACGGTCAAGCGTGCCGATGAAGCGACCCAGTCGTCACAAACTGGCGGCGCGGATATACCGGTTGCCGAATCGCATATTACTGATTCAGCACGAACCTTGGCAGCACTCGATAAGCTCGTACAAGATATGCCAGCCATTGATCAAAGCCGAGTTGAAAGCGTGCAAAACAGCCTGGCGAACGGAACGTATCAGATTGATGCAGAGCGTATCGCTGATCGACTGCTACAAACTGAACAAACGATTAAGCACATCAAATAAGTTCAACCGCTGCTCAGTCATACGCACGTTAAAGCCTAAGAGTGTTAAAGCTTAATCATGGATGCATCCATTTACAAAGAACATCTGTCCTGTTTACTCGGCGAAGAAGCCCGCGCCATGAGTGCGCTTGAATCCGTTCTTGAAACCGAACATCAATTTATTCTGGCAGACAATTTGGAAGACTTGGAAAAAGCGTCCACCGAGCGCGATATCCATGTCAGTACGTTATTGCGTATTGACGGCGAGCGCCAGTCGCTCTGCCGAGCCGTGGGCTATACCACTGACAAAGACGGCTTGCTTAAGTTGATTAACTGGTGTGACCCGACTGGAACCTTGCAATCTCGCTGGAAACAGAACACTAGCGCGATTCTCAATTGCCGTGCGTTAAACGACAGAAACGGCGCTCTGATTAATAATCGCCTCAAACGAGTTGAAGGCATGCTCACAACATTGACTGGCACCGAACATAACCAATCACGAGTTTATACCGCACGCGGCAATGCCTACCAAAATCCGCAAGCCGGACGCGTCTGCCATATTCAAGCGTAATCAGAATCAACCCTTTATTTATTTTGATCCGCTTGTCCTGACTGTTTGAGTTGCCGTATCAAATTTTTCTTTTGCAATTCAACACCACAGTGCGTACAGCCCATGGTCTTGGGTGACAATAAAGTATAGATACGCAAGCCAAAGCAATGGATGAATCCTGCAAGAATGCGGCGCTTCACGGACATAGACCCCAGCGCATAGATCACGTAAACAGCACTGATCGCCACAACCAACACAATGAACACCCGATCCAACCAATAGCCCATTTATCCTCCTGTCCACGCCAACGTGACGTGATAGGTTATAAACGAAGCCACATAAGCCATCCCAAACAAATAGACGAGCATGATCAAGGGATAACGCCAACCATTGGTTTCACGCCGAACTGCTGCCAACGTCGATAGACACTGCGGGGCAAATACATACCACACCAACAAAGACATAGCAGTTGCCAGACTCCACGACTGCGCAATCAGTGGCGTCAATGCACCCGATACATCATGGGTTCCCGCTGATAAGGCATACACCGTCCCGAGCGCCCCGACTGCAACTTCACGCGCAGCCAATCCAGGTATTAACGCAATCGATATTTGCCAATTAAAACCAATCGGCGCGAACACCTGCGACAGGGCCTGACCGATTTGACCGGCATAACTGTATTGAATAGCCGGACCGACTGCACCTTCTGGCGGTGAAGGGACGCTACTTAAAAACCACAGGATGATCATCAACGATAGAATAATGGTGCCTACTCGAGTCACGAATATCTGTACACGCTGCCATAAACCAATCGCAATATTACGCATCACCGGCATGTGATAAGCAGGCAACTCCAGTAACAAACTGTGTTGCTCATTGCGAAATGCCGTGAGCTTCATCAGCCACGCAACCAACATGGCTGAAACGATACCACCGACATACAACCCCAATAGCACCAAGCCTTGCAACTCAACACCACCCCATACCCGATGCGCAGGAATGAATGCGGCAATGATCAGTGCATAAACCGGCAACCGAGCTGAACAGGTCATTAATGGGGCAATCATGATAGTCATCAAACGATCGCGCGGATTTTGTATCGTGCGCGTTGCCATGATGCCGGGCACGGCACAGGCGAAACTAGAAAGCAATGGAATGAAGGATCGCCCAGACAAGCCTACGCTCCCCATTAATTTATCGAGCATAAATGCAGCGCGCGGCAGGTATCCCGATTCTTCTAACATCAAAATGAAAAAAAACAGGATGATGATCTGAGGTAAAAACACCAACACACTGCCGGCACCGGCAATCACACCATCAACCAATAAACTACGTACCATGCTATCGGGCAGCCGCTGATACAAAAAAGTAGCGACTGATTCAACGACTGAATTGAGCCCCTCCATCAGCGGCTGAGCCCCAATAAACACCGCTTGGAACACCACAAATAAGCAACACAATAAAATCATCGGCCCTGCTACAGGATGTAGCACATAACGATCAATGTGATCCGAAGTACGCAACGCCGTGCTATCCAGCACCCCTAATGTCGATAGGATACGCCGCACTTCTTCATGATCATGGGCAATCGTCTCGGCTGTGATGACTGGGATCGCGATATCCGCTGTCACTGGCTGTTCGGCCAGCACCTCGTCAATTTTCATCAACAGATCGCCAACCCCTGCACGGTGAATCGCAGTGGTGCGAACCACTGGAATGCCTAATGCTTGAGACAGCGATACCGTATCTATGGTTAATCCATGACGCGCGGCCAAATCACTCATGTTTAGGGCCAGAACCATGGGGATACCAAATCGACGTAAGCCGAGCACCATACGCAGGTGTTGCCGTAGATTAGTGGCATCCACTACGCTGACAATCAAATCAGGGCGTTGTTCCCCAGGCAACCGGCCGCGTAGTACATCCAACGTCACCTGTTCATCTGGCGTTTCGGCTTCAAGCCCATACGCGCCCGGCAAATCAAACAACTTAATACGCTGGTCAGATCGGGTGAGGAAATACCCTTCCTTACGCTCCACGGTAACACCGGCATAATTCGCTACTTTCTGCCGACTACCGGTTAGCACATTAAATAGAGCTGTCTTGCCACAATTGGGATTGCCCACCAATGCAACAATAGGTAAGTCGGAGGACTGATTCGCTCTACTCATTGGGTTGCAGTACTTGCACTTGAACAGACGAGGCTTCACGACGACGTAAGGCAAACGTGGAACTGGCCACACGCACAGCGATCGGGTCTCCGCCTGGAATACGCGCTACCACTTTTACGATTTCACCAGGCAAAAAGCCGATTTCAGCCATTCTACGCAGAGCAGTGGCGTCCGCACCGCCCGCCACCGACTTCACCTCACGAATAACAGCCAATTGCTGCAAAGGCAGATCGATTAAAGACACGGGCATGTCTGGTACTACAGATTGAAGGGTGACAGTCGGCACGAGATTCAGTAATCAATGCAAAATGTAGAATGACCTGAATTGAGCATCAAAGGTAACACCAATATACATGAGAACGATTCGCATTTGCGATTAAGTTGATAATAGGCGGTCGTTTTCAGCAAGGCATCGCCACTGAAATGGAAAAAGCCTGCCCCTAAATAGGAACAGGCTTTGATAAGGGCCAACCCAGTTTCTCATCTATTCGATGTAGCCGCGCTCTCCGTGTGATGCCAAATCCAGACCTTCGGATTCCTGCTCCTCATTGACACGTAGCCCAATGACCGCGCCAATGAGCTTGAGAAGCAACCACGTGATGACCGCGCACCATAACGCTACAGCAACAATCGCCAGAGCCTGAACACTCAATTGATGATAAATATCGGTAGCCATACTGAAGCCCGATCCACCCATAAGGGGCGAGGCAAAGACCCCGGTCAGCAAAGTCCCGACGACCCCACCGACACCATGAACGGGAGAGACATCAAGAGAATCATCAATACGCCAGATCTGCTTAAACAGTTGGGTAGCGAAATAACAGATCACACCTGCAATTGCGCCAATAAGAACCGAAGACATCGGACCAACGAAACCGGAAGCCGCGGTAATCGTACCCAGACCGGCCACCATGCCGGTCAGAATACCCAGCACAGAGGGTTTACCGTAACGGAGCCACTCAATAGACATCCAACTTAACGCCCCGGCGGAGGCGGCCAAATGCGTGGCCAAAATTGCGGAAACCGCAGAACCATTAGCAGCTAAGGCACTACCACCGTTAAAGCCATACCACCCAACCCACAACATGCCCGCACCCGCAGCCGTCAATGGCAAACTGTGCGGAGGCATAGAGACATGAGGAAATCCGCGGCGGCGTCCTAATAGAAGCGCGCACAAAATAGCAGAGACACCGGCCGTCACGTGCACTACGATGCCACCCGCGAAGTCCATTACGCCGAGTTGTTGCAACCAACCGCCACCCCATACCCAGTGGGTCACCGGCACGTAAACGAGCAACAACCACAATGCAGAAAAACAGATGACCGCACTGAATTTCATTCGCTCAGCAAAACCGCCAATTACTAAAGCGGGCGTAATGGATGCAAACGTAAGTTGAAACATAAAAAAAAGATATTCAGGTACTTGTCCAGTCAGACTAGCGGGGGTTACCGTCGTTAACCATGACTTATCCAAACTGCCAATCCAGTTTTGGTGTAACCCGCCATCACCAAAGGCCAAAGAGTAGCCGCAGGCCAGCCAGATCAGTGAAGCCACCGAAGTGATGGCAAAACATTGGATAATGATGGAAAGGACATTCTTAGATCGAACCAGCCCTGCATAAAATAACGCTAAACCTGGCAAAGTCATGAACAGGACAAGCGCAGTGGAGGTGAGCAACCATGCCGTATCAGCGGCATTCATGGTTGAGGCACTTTGTGCGAAGGAGAGACTGGGAAATAAAAGGAAGCATAACGAAGACACGCGAGGATCTCTCGCAGTGCGAATGAAGTAACTCATGAATAACTCTCTGGCTAATGGTTATCGAAATGGTCGCGCTATCTTTGCAGCGTAGTGACCAGTAGTGTATGAGAAAAGCATCGCTTTGGTGCATAAAAACAAAAACCCTCATTGAAATTCAATGAGGGTTTAGTATTTAAGAGCCTGGCAGTGACCTACTCTTGCATGCCCAAAGGGCACACTACCATCGGCGCAGAGCATTTTCACTTCCGAGTTCGAAAAGGGATCGGGTGGTTCCTACTCGCTATGGCCGCCAGGCAAACCGGTTTAACCCAAAGTAAGAGCGATGTGCTCTAACTGAGGATTAACAATTCGGAGTCGTTTTGACGCTGTCACATTCAGAGTAACGTCACCACATGAACTTCAAGTTCATTGGGTGTTATATGGTCAAGTCTCACGGGCAATTAGTACTGGTTAGCTAAATGCATTACTGCATGTACACACCCAGCCTATCAACGTCGTAGTCTTCGACGGCCCTTTAGGGGAATCGAGTTCCCAGGGAAACCTAATCTTGGGGGGGGCTTCTCGCTTAGATGCTTTCAGCGATTATCCCGTCCGTATATAGCTACCCGGCAGTGCCACTGGCGTGACAACCGGAACACCAGAGATACGTCCATCCCGGTCCTCTCGTACTAAGGACAGCTCACCCTCAAGTTTCCAACGCCCACGGTAGATAGGGACCGAACTGTCTCACGACGTTCTGAACCCAGCTCGCGTACCACTTTAAATGGCGAACAGCCATACCCTTGGGACCTGCTACAGCCCCAGGATGTGATGAGCCGACATCGAGGTGCCAAACTCCGCCGTCGATGTGGACTCTTGGGCGGAATAAGCCTGTTATCCCCGGAGTACCTTTTATCCGTTGAGCGATGGCCCTTCCATACAGAACCACCG
>CANGJP010000041.1 GCA_947454465.1 Pseudomonadota bacterium | reverse complement strand
AGCAAAAACCATTGCTTTATATAAAATTCTTTTATCCATTTTTAATCCTGTTTTTGGAGTAATTTATTCCCGCTGAGTCTAGCCTTGATTCAAATCATATCCCATTGTGCTTGTGTTTTGTCTTTCTGCTACCTTCAATGCCTTCATTCAGCCCATTTCGAAAAGTCACCGGCCGAGTATGTCAATTAGAAGATGGACCCCAGAGCAGCGTGCACGACAGGCAGAGGTGATGCGTCGAGCCAAGCCTTGGCTGAAAACCAAAGGGCCTTCTACGCCTGAGGGTAAAGCCAAGGCGGTGCGTAATGCCTATAAGGGTAATCCTAGGGCCAATGCCGTCGCAGCGTTGAAGCTACAGCGGCTAATGGCCTCAGACGCGGCTATTTTCGCTGAGATTGAGCGGGCAAACCTTCCCAGCCCTCGTGCTCTCTAAGCAGAAGCAAGGCTGGGATCAGTTTACCGTAGTGCGTGGCGCATACTCTTAAGTTCTCATAGATGCGGCTTTGGGCGGATGCGCGTCCTATGCTTACCGCCAGTCTAATTGCCTCTAGATTACGCTTGATCATTTGTAACCACTGTTCTTGCCCCATTTCTATCTCTTGGCCTATCGCAATCAATGGTATTAAAGCGTCAGCGGCTGAGGTAATGGTTAAAAGTTGATCCAGAGACAATTCGCAGTCTATAGATGCCTGTTCAAGCCGCTCACGCCATTGTGGGTCGGTTTGTTTTGGTTGCATGCTTTATCTCCTTTGGTGGATTTTTTCCCTAATGTCCACCCAGATAGACGTGAAGTTCACGATGTTCACCAAGTTCACACTGCGCGATGATTTTTTCTGAGTGATGGCACCTGCTTCCAGTCTGTAGTGACAAGTTGGGGTGCTGTACTGGAGAATTCGTAACTACCGCGGCGTAGTCTGCAGTGCACGCCATCTCGTTTAGGTGTGGATTCTATATCTGCTTCTATCCCAAGTTGACGTAGGGCGGGGCAGACCCTGCGGTACTGGTCTCCAAGGCCTTTAGCGCTTCGTGGCCAGTAATCGCCTCGTTCATGTTCCCCTGAAAATACACTTAATACGGAGAGTAGTGCGTTCACTGTACCTGAGAAAGATTTTCCCGCTTCAATATAACGAATGCAGGCTGCAGCAACTGGAGAAGCATCTATGGTGCGTCGCGTAGCTCCAAGCCGCTTACTGATGTAATGATCTAAAAAATCGAATTTATGACCACCCAAGGCTTGGTTCATCGCCTCGCCGAGATACGCGAAATCGGCCATGCGAGGTAATTTTTCCCTTGGGATGATTACGTTAGGTAGCGCGGCTAACGTGCGAACAAAAAGATTCAGTAATGCACCCATGATCTCAGGTGCATGTTTATTCAGTAATTGATCGTGTTCTGCCTCAGTTAGACGCTGTTCTATTACTGGTGGGCAAATTACGATGGCTCTGTCCAATAGGTCTGATCTTGTGATTACAGCGCCAATGCCATTTAGGATAACTGGGTTATGCGCTTCGACTATGTTCTCCTCATTATTTGAATATAGTTGCCGGCTGGCCATGCCGCCTCCAGTAGCAATGGTGCATAACGCATCTGAATATTCAGGTGATAGGCCAGACATATTTTCAAGGCTAACAACATGGTTATTACCTGCAGAAATAAAAATATCTTCCCGAGTTTTTGGTGCTGGGCGCAGCATCGCTTTATTGGGATCGACAAAACTGCGAATAACTCTTTGGGTTGTGGATTTTGCAGAGCCTTGCTCACCAATTAGTTCTAAGACTGGGTATGGAGTGCCATAACGCCATGCTTCTAGAATCCAAGCAATGATAAAGATTTTGTCTTCCGAGGGCACATTAACTAATTGCCACAGCAGGTCTAAGTTTTCGCTTGGCATTGGGATGGGTAACGGCCTCATGGATTTGGTACGTCTAAATCTGACGGGTGGCTTTTCAATGATCTGCCAGCCAGTCGGGGTGACTAGCAGTGCTCGCCATGCGTCGTCGCATAGATCGATCCAATATCCTGAGTCGTCTTTAGCTGTACGTAATGCTGTTGCGTATTGTTGGCCGTCGAATTTGGCTTTTCCGGCTAAGGAATTTTGAACGGTTTTAAGTGCATCGCTTGACGGGGCGGCATTAAGTTCGGAGTGCGCCAACCATGCTAGCCATTCACGAAAGCCAGTTGAACTAATAGACCAATGTTCACGATGTGTTTTTTCGTTTTCTATTTTGCGATCAAAGCTGGCGTAACAATTTCCATCAAGGTCATGCCAGAGTTCGCACTTTGCCTCGGAAATTTCTATGAGTTGAGCTGATATTGAAGTGCGTTCATTTGAGTCTTCGGGCAATTTACCTATCAGGCTCTCTAATGCGCCGATTCTAATTTCCTTGTTTGCTTTCTTAAGATCGGTCCTCATGCGTTCATAAAAGATAGGGTCTTCAGAAAGGGTGATTTTAAATGCTTCAATAGCATTTGGATTTAGGATGGCTTTGGAGTCTTGTGCTGCTGCTAGTAAGACTGCTTCGCAAATATGTTTTGCGGTATCTACCAGTAATGTACGTTCACTGGGCCAATTCCAGCCTTTCTGCTTAGCCTTCGCGAAAATTGTTGCAAGGGTCACGGTCTGGCCGCTGTGATTGCCAAAACTTTGCCACTTATTGCTGCATTCGCTGGGAACGTATTTCGCACCTCTGGCGCTGAATTCTTCCCATAAAGTAAAGCCTTCGCTGCCGCCGTTATCTGCGTGATGTAAGGCCATGCCAACTGATAGCCAATCGGCGTAACTTTCATCGGGGTCGAGTGTTGACAATGCCGATTTCAACTCAAGAGGGCGGTCTATCCCTTTGCCTTTAATGGTTCGATTTTCTGGTGTGCTAATTTGAAGTGGTTCTATGACTGAAGTTATTTCATGCCACTTATAAGGTGCACGTGTTGACTGCGATACAATGCTCACCATGTGTGGGCTGCTTGGGTTTTTCTGGTGAGGAAATCCCGGTAATCGCAAGACGCGTGTTGCGTCCTTTGCGTTAGGATCAGAGTCCCAATCAGCAACCATTCGACGCATTACCGCCATCCATTCGCTATGTGTTGGTGCAGTCTCGTTATCAATGAGCCAGTAGCGGTGAAATTTACCTGCTGAAGTTTCGACAGTGATGTGCGCGTCCAGTGGTGGCACCCGAGCCCCTTGGGTGTCCGCTTCTTGGAAGATAGTCCGCAATCTCTTGATATTGGCTAATCTTCTGCCATCACCATCCGTCTCGTTAACTGTAACGAAAACCCCCGCGCCCTCAGCTGAAAGTCTGCTGAGTTCATCCGCGTGATCTGCCAGTGTTCCGATCATTACCCGAGCCAGATCTTTCCGTTTTCTTTCTTTCTGATCATCGAAAGTTTGAAACGTGAATTGCTCGCTATTCGAATCAAGTAGGTCAAGGAATTCAGAAGCATTCTTGATATTTACCATGATCGTGCTCCGTTCATCGCTAATCTAAACTTGGTGGCGTATTTCGTTGATGCTTTCTCTAAAGTTGCTAGGAAGTTATCGGGTAGCAAAAGCCCTTGAGGTTGGAGGCTGTGCCATAACCTAAAAAGATACTCATATCGATTTCTATTGGGCCCGCTTAGGGGAGAGCATCCATCGTTGAATAGGTAATCGTTATGTAGAAGGTTTGATCGATCTAGACTCTTTGAAGAAATCCTCAATGAAAAATATTTGGGTGAGTTGTAGTCTACGATCCCAACATGCTTAGTTAAGCCGAGTGGTAAATAATCTCGATTGACTGGTAAAACATGCCCCCCGCTGATTGATTGGAAGCTATATGGAATTAGTGCGCGTGCACGGCTATATGCCACTTCTGTCAGTGGGGTTTGAAGTGCGCTCTCGATAAATTCGATTGAAAAAGGTTTCATTACCGTACTCCCTTATTTGCTAGGGAGCGTGCCCATTCGAGAAACTGGGTCTCATCAATCAGGACTTTACGTCCAATTCTGATTAAAGCGCCGCATTCGATAAGTCCATTGCCAGAGATTTCACCTCTGGTGCTATGTCTTGGTTCGGCATTAAAAATGAGGGCGCGTAGTGCGGCTTCAGTAAATGCAGGTTGACGTTCTGCGAACTGGGCTACCGTATAAAGCTGCGCTGAAGGTGGCGTTGAGTCTAAGCAGGCCGAATGTACAGCTGTAGGGTTTTTGCGCGATTGAATTTGCATGGTCATTCTCCGAAGCATTGGGTAGGTTTCCAGCAGTCGCTCTGTGTTTAGAGTGAATGCCTGTTGCGGAGAATATGTGCGAGTGTTTTTGGTTTTGCCTATCGGCGCTATTTTCCCTCAGAAAATCTTAGTTTCGTTCTAGTTTCCTTCTGGCTTCTATCTCGTTTCCAATTAGGTTCAGTATTAGATCAGGTGTTTGTACGTTTTGATTATTTTTGCGCAACATTCCAGATCAAATATTTTTTGTTTCCCCTTGTCTGTAACCCATTTAACTCCAATGCGGTTCTTGGTTATAACAATTTCGCTATCTAAAACGTCCTGATGAGACCCATCTTGAGCCCAACGTTGTAAGAGGCTCATGACGTCTCGTGGGGATGGTGGTATACCACCCTCGATGTTTATGGATCTAGCAGCTTCTATTGAAAGTTTGCCTATTGCGTTGCGGGGCAAAGTTTCATTATTTGTTCTATTTATGGTTTCACTTCTTTTATTAACTCGACTTTCTACAAGTTCGCTCGGATCTTCTGGTACTGGAAACAAGATACTTAACCAGTGCTGCAATTCATTATTAGAAACTTTTGTTGTTAGGTGGTCTGGCTTATTTGTTTTGGGGTCAGTATGGAGTCTGTTGTTGATGATTGCCTCCGATATTAATGCAACGGCATCCTCCCAAGTGCCACCGATTTTATTCTGAACAAAGTATGCGGCTTCGCCTATAAATAAGTTTTCCCTAAAACGCAGCCCTTCAATTCTTCTTTTTATGCTCATTTTTCAGACTCCTAGTCTTTGTGCCAATTTTTCGCCAGTTGCAACGATGTGGCCATCGGATAGATGCGAATAGCGTGCGACCATTTGAAGGGTGCGATGGCCCAGCACCTTCGCAATTTCCACAAGAGAAACGCCGCTCATTGCAAGGTATGAGGCTGCTGTGTGTCGAAGGTCATGCCATTTGAAATCGGCAATGCCACTCTCTTTCAGAGCCTTTTCCCAAGGTTGTCGGAGGTCGAGAAACTCGGCCTTTGATGCCCTTTCTGTGGGAGGGAAAATTCGATCATCCTTTAGGCTGCGAACTCTCGCCCGCTCTTCCAATAAGGTGAACGCATCACCAACAAGGGGGAGGGCGCGTCGTTCGCCATTCTTGGTTTCATGCAACGTGATAATCCTACGCTTGAAGTCTATTTGGCCAAACCTAAGCGACATGATTTCGCCTTGTCTTGCGCCTGTGGTTAGCGATAGAACTACAGCCAGATACAAATCAGCGTGGGGCTTGCAGGTTTCCAGTAATCGAGTGCGTTCATCGTCTGATAAGAATCTGACGCGGCCTTTGTTCTCAGGCGGCTTCTTGATTTGAGTTACAGGATTTTTTTCAAGCCACTGCAGCGTTTTCACTCCATAAGATAAGCAGGATGAAAGGGCGGCGAGGTAACGATTGACTGTCGCGCCGTTACGCTTTGCTTTAGGGCGCTTTGCGTCTTTCTCTGGGTCACCAGTGGCTGGTGTGGCGAAGCGTGTTGTTTCTTCTGCTAGTAAGTTGTCGCGCTCTTTGGCTATGCGTGAAGGCGTAATTGCGCTGAGTTGATCGTGGCCAAAGACATTGCACCAGTAATCAAGACGAACGGGGTCAATCGCGTTGGGTCTGTATTCGGCTACTAATTCATTGAAGGTGTGGCGATTGCTTTGCCCGAAGTGCCGACCTGCCTTCATATCAGATTCGATCTTCTTGCCCCATGCCTTGGCATCTGAGAATCGTTCAAAAGAGGCTGTTTCGGGTGCGAACCCTTTTACTCGAACCTTTACCCGATAGGTTATTGACCCTTCGGCAGTGGTTCGCTTCTCGATTGTGGCCATCTGTTATCCCTCGCGGTAACTGCTGAGCAAAGCGTAAAGGAACAGGCAACAAACAGCAACAACGGATTATTAATCTGTTGATTTAACGTCTGTAAAACATTCTTTTACAGTGACTTAGGTGTTTATGGCTTTCTATTAGGGACACTGGTGGGACACTGACTGCCAATTTTTGCTGCTTATCCACAGGTTGGGGTGAACCTTGTGAACTTGGTGAACGTTGGGTCTATTGTGTGGGTCGGGGTGGAGGAAGATCTTTCCGAGATGAAAATCTTTTTACCCAGTGCGATCGGGTGGCTGCTAAATATTTGATTGAAGCAGATTTGTTGTGGTTTTTTGGTTGTTAGTGTCCCGCCAGTGTCCCGCGAGAGTGTTGCTGAGAGGCGATTATTTATCTAAGTTATTGTTTTTATTGGCTCCCCGGGACGGGATCGAACCGCCGACCAACGGATTAACAGTCCGTCGCTCTACCGCTGAGCTACCGGGGAATACCTGTGGAGCCGATTGAAGTGGCTCCTGCAAATCGAAGGCGCGCGATTGTGATGAATGAGGATGACAGTGTCAAGAAAACGGACGCTGTTTCTGATGAAAAACAGCGTCCTTTCTCAACGGGACGTTAAGAACCCTTGCGCAGGGCTTTATCCATGCGCTTCAAGGCTTCAGTTAATGTTTCCATGCTGCACGCAAAAGACAGGCGCATATGGCCCGGTGCGCCAAAGCCGGAGCCGGGCACCACGGCCACACCACCTTCAGTCAGTAAATATTCGGCGAAGGCGTTGTCATCCTTTGAGCCAAGTAACTTCATGGCGCCTTCGACATTAGCAAACGCGTAGAATGTGCCGGCTCCAGGTAGACAGGTGACGCCGGGCAGCTTGTTCAGGCCATCCACCAGAAAATCGTGGCGTGCTTTGAAGTGCTTGTTCATCTCGGCTACGCAGGTCTGGTCGCCGTTTAGTGCGGCCAGTGCTGCTTTCTGGGAGATGGACGAGGCGTTAGAGGTGCTCTGGCCCTGGATGGTGCCCATGGCAGTGATGATGGCGGCCGGGCCGCCGCAATACCCAATGCGCCAGCCAGTCATGGCATAGGCCTTGGAAACGCCGTTGACGGTCACGGTGCGGTCATAGAGTTCTGGGCAAACCGTCAGCAGGCTGGCGAACGGTTCTGGAGCCCAGAAGATGTGTTCGTACATGTCATCGGTACAAATTAGTACTTGTGGATGTTTCTTCAGTACTTCGCCCAGTGCTTTCAGTTCGCCGGCGGTGTAAGCCGCGCCGGTAGGGTTGCTTGGCGTGTTCAGGATAAATAGCTTGGTTTTTGGGGTGATGCAGGCTTCGAGCTGCGCGGCGGTGAGCTTGTATCCCAGTTCAGGGCCGGCATAGGGCATCACGGGCTTGCCATCAGCTAGTTCGACCATGTCTGGATAGGACACCCAGTAAGGCGCAGGGATGATCACTTCATCGCCGGCATCAATCACAGCCATGATTAAGTTATAAATGGTCTGCTTAGCACCCGTGGACACCAAAATCTGGTTGCGCTTGTATTCGATCTGGTTGTCACGCTTGAACTTGGCAATGATTGCGTCTTTCAGTTCAGGAATGCCTTCTACGGAGGTGTAGCGGGTAAAGCCCTTGCGAATGGCCTCGACGCCGGCGTCAGCAATGTGGGCTGGAGTATCAAAATCGGGTTCGCCAGCCCCTAGACCAATGATGTCTTTGCCTTCGGCTTTCAGCTGAGCAACGCGACTGGTCAGGGCGAGGGTGGGGGAAGGCTTAACGCGCTGGACGCGACGGGAAACAATAACACTCACAGTAGGGCACCGCTTGGAATGAACAGATTCGTCATTTTAGTGCGCCGAGCAATAAATAACCACGAAGGAATGTAAGGAAAGATAGGGTTTCCTGATCAAGCAGCTCGCAGTCAGCACGGATTGCTCTATCATGTTCGTCACATCTGCCAGTACGTCATGTCATGCCACGCCAGATCTTGTCTAAAACCAGCGCTCCGTTTCGGTTGCGGGCTGAATTTCCGCCGGCGGGCGATCAGCCTAAGGCCATTGCTCAGCTGGTAGAGGGCTTGCAGGCGGGATTATCGCATCAGACATTATTAGGGGTGACCGGATCGGGCAAGACCTACACCATCGCTAATGTGATTCAGCAGGTGCAGCGACCCGCATTGGTTTTGGCGCACAACAAAACGTTAGCCGCGCAGTTGTACGGAGAATTCCGAGAATTCTTTCCTGATAATGCTGTTGAGTATTTCGTTTCATATTACGACTACTACCAGCCCGAGGCCTATGTGCCTGCATCCGATACCTTTATCGATAAGGATGCATCCATTAACGAGCACATTGAGCAGATGCGATTGTCCGCAACTAAAGCGCTTCTAGAGCGCCCCGATGCCATCATTGTTGCAACAGTGTCATCCATTTACGGATTGGGTGATCCAGAGGCATACATGTCGATGATGTTGCACCTGGTGAAGGGTGAAATGTTAGAGCAACGTAAGATGTTGCGTCGTTTGGCGGATATGCAGTACACGCGTAATGAGATCGATTTAACTCAGGGTACGTATCGGGTGCGCGGTGATCTCATTGATATATTTCCGGCTGAGTCAGAGCGCGAAGCATTGCGTCTTGAGCTGTTTGATGAATGTATAGACAGTATTCAATGGTTTGATCCGCTGACTGGTGAGGTATTGCGCAAAGTTCAGCGAGCGACGGTATATCCCTCATCGCATTACGTCACGCCTAAAGATCGTTTAGTAAAAGCCATTGATCAGATTCGTGAAGAATTAGGTGAAAGGCTGCGTGAGCTCAACGCAATGGGAAAGCTGGTTGAAGCACAGCGGTTGGAGCAACGTACTCGTTTTGATTTGGAAATGATGAATGAAATGGGGTACTGCTCAGGGATTGAAAATTACTCTCGTTACTTGTCGGGTCGTAATGCCGGTGAACCGCCGCCTTGTTTGTACGATTATTTACCGGCTGATGCGTTGTTGATTGTTGATGAAAGCCATCAGACCATTCCGCAGTTGGGCGCCATGTATAAAGGCGATCGTTCACGTAAGGAAACGCTAGTCGAGTATGGGTTTCGCTTGCCTTCTGCATTAGATAATCGTCCTTTGAGAATGGAGGAATGGGAGCGCCTAGCACCGCAAATGATTTTTGTTTCAGCCACGCCAAGTGCTTACGAACATAAGTATCAAGGGCAAGTGGTGGAGCAAGTGGTACGCCCGACGGGATTAGTCGATCCACAAGTCGAGATACGTCCAGTTCGTACTCAAGTTGATGATGTGATGTCGGAAATCAATTTACGAGTGGCGCTGAATGAGCGTGTGTTGGTGACCACGTTAACTAAACGCATGGCTGAAGATCTCACGGAATATCTGGATGAACATGGGATAAAGGTGCGTTATCTACATTCAGATGTGGATACCGTCGAGCGCACTGAAATTATTCGTGATTTACGTCTAGGGAAGTTTGATGTATTGGTGGGCATTAACTTGCTTCGTGAAGGCTTGGATATGCCCGAAGTGTCGCTGGTTGCAATTCTGGATGCAGACAAGGAGGGTTTTTTGCGTTCTGAGAGTTCGTTGATTCAAACGATTGGCCGTGCTGCTCGCCACATTAATGGGCGCGCGATTTTGTATGCTGATCGCATGACCGGTTCAATGCAGCGTGCAATTGCAGAAACTGATCGACGTCGTGCTAAGCAAATAGAATTTAATGCTGAGCATGGCATCGTGCCGCGAGGGATTACCAAGTCCATCACTGACATTATGCAGGGTGGACGCACGAGTGCGGATGAAAAAAACCATAGCGTTAGGCGGTTAAAGGTGGCAGAGGCGGGTGTTGATTACCGTTCCCTAAGTCCTCAGGCAGCGACCAAGCTGATTAAGAAGCTCGAAACGCAAATGCAAAAGCATGCGCGCAATCTTGAATTCGAGGCGGCTGCTAAATTACGTGATGAAATTCATGTCCTTAGAAGGGTGGAGTTGGAATTAACGCTATGACAGCAACTGCGTTAGTGCTGATCCCCGGTTTAATGTGCGATGCTGCCGTGTGGCAGCCTCAGATGGAGTTTTTTGGCGAGCGAATGCACGTTCAGGTGGTTGATCATGGGGATCGTCATTCCCTGGTGGCCATGGCTGAAAACGTGCTTCAGACCGCGCCACCGACCTTTGCGTTGGCCGGGCATTCGATGGGTGGGCGGGTGGCTCTGGAGGTGTTGCGTCTGGCGCCGGAGCGGGTTTCTGCTTTGGCCTTACTTAATACCGGTTGTCATGCCCTGCCCGGGGGTGTGGCAGCGGATAAAGAGCGCGCCTTGAGGTTGGGTTTTTTGCGGCTCGCTCAGGAGCAGGGTGTGGCCGCGATGACCCGCAGTTGGGTGCGAAATATGGTGCATCCGGCACGATTGCAGGATGCAGCTCTGATCGAGGGCATCGTCAGTATGTTTGCCCGCAAAACCGTGGCCGTTTACGAAGCCCAAATTCAAGCCCTGTTATGCCGACCAGAGCAATTCGACGTGCTGCCCTCTATACGTTGTCCGGTATTGGTGTTGTCGGGTCAGGACGACCTCAATTCCCCTGTGGCAGTGAATCAGGAGATGGTTCAGGCCATTGCGGATGTTCAATTGTGTATTCTGGCGCGGTGCGGTCACATGTCCATGCAGGAGCAACCCGAGCAGGTGAATGTTGAGCTGGAAAAGTGGCTTATGCGTGTGTTTTGAGTCGCTTATCGTCGTCCCCCCAATCTGGTTTCTGATGATAATTTCGACTTGCATTGAGGGGTAAGGTGTCGGTTGGCGCCTTAAGCTCTTGATTTGGTTGCTTGCGGAGGTGGTCTAAAGTACTATTCGCGCCCTTCGTCGGGGGTGGGCCCTGATGATTCACTCCTTGCCACACCAATTTCAGGGTGGCTTTATCCATAGGGAGCATCTCGATGCGTCATTACGAAATTGTTTTTCTGGTTCATCCTGACCAGAGCGAGCAAGTTCCAGCCATGCTGGAACGTTACAAAGGCATGATTACCAATGGTGGCGGTTATATCCATCGTGTGGAAGATTGGGGCCGCCGCCAGTTGGCTTTTCCAATCAATAAAATTCACAAAGCACATTACCTCTTGATGAATGTGGAATGCGATCAGAAGGCCTTGGCCGAACTGACCGGTGCATTCCGTTTCAGTGATGCAGTGATCCGCCATCTGGTGATGAAAATGGATGCCGCCGAAACTGAACCTTCAGCGATGGCCAAGGGTGAGGAAAATGCCCGTGCTATTGGCTTTGAAGAAGATGAAGAAGGCTTGGGTCTGTAATTTACTACGACCTACTTTTTTCCTAACTGATTTCAGGAGCGTTCCATGTCACGTTTTTTCCGTCGCCGCAAATTCTGCCGTTTTACTGCTGAAGGTGTAGATAAGATCGATTATAAAGATCTTGCTACCCTCAAGGCCTATATCACTGAAACTGGCAAGATTGTGCCTAGTCGCATTACAGGTACCAAAATTAATTATCAGCGCCAATTGTCTGCGGCGGTGAAACGCGCTCGTTACCTGGCTTTGTTGCCGTATACCGATCAGCATTAATCCGAATGCGCCGACTTCAGTACCATGAACATGGTGCTGAAGTAGCGGAGCCTGAGTATGCATCTGTCTCTGGCCGTATGGTTCACTAAGTACCCTTGGCAAGCCGCAGTGATTGCGGTCTGTTTGGGTGTTTTGTCGTTGCAAGGTGCAGTGTTGTTTGTCGTGGTCGCCAGTGCCATACCGGTGTTAATAACCCTTGAGCACGGGTCGCGAGTGGGCGGTAATGTGATGTTGGCGGTCAGTGCTGCCATGGTTGGTTGTTTGATGTGGTATCAGCAGCCTGTTTGGTTCGCGATTACCTATGCCTTGGTCTTGTTTGTGTTGCCGATGATGTTGGCTGATTTGTTGCGCAGGACAGGTTCACTGAATCTGGTTTTTCAATTAGGTTTGTTGATTGCCCTGACGTCGATTGCAATGATTTATGTGCTGGTGCCCGAACCCACGTTATTTTGGGAACAGTTTCTGGGCCGCGCATTTGAGGCTTTGTCGCAGTCAGGTATTCAATTTGACGAAAGTTTGGTGCCGCAACTGGCGCGAACCCTTTGGGGGGCGATGGTTGCGGTTTTGTTACTGACCGTGCTGAGCAGTGTGTTTCTCGGGCGCTGGTGGCAGTCACGCGTGCATGCGCCCGGTGCCTTTGGACAAGAGTTCCGTGGTTTAGGCTCCGGGGTGATCCTTGGGGTAATACTGCTCGTGATATCGATAGTCGCATTGTTCGCTGATATTCGATGGATAGACTGCATGGCATGGGTGACAATGTTGGGGTTGGCGCTGCAAGGACTGGCTTGCGCCCATCAACGTAAGGCAGATGGACGCATGCCTCGTGGATGGTTGATAGTGATTTATGTGATGTTGATGGTGCCGTTCTTTTCGTTCGTCACTGTGGCGTTGCTGGCCGGATGGGGACTTGCTGATTTCTGGCGAAACATGCGAAGTGCAGACTTGCATGTATGATGGGCGTAGTTTTTAGTTTTCGATTAATTTCATTAGTTTCACGATAGGTGTCAAGATGGATGTCATTCTGCTGCAGAAGGTTACTAACCTCGGCAATATTGGTGACCGGGTCAATGTTAAATCCGGTTACGGTCGTAACTTCCTACTGCCTCAGGGTAAGGCCACAGTAGCAACAGCCGAAAATGTTGCTAAGTTCGAGGCTCGCCGTGAGGAGTTGGAAAAGCAAGCTCGTGAAGAGTTGGCTGCGGCTCAGTCGCGTGCTGCAAAGCTGGAAGGCTTCAAGCTACTCTTGTCAGCTAAGGCTGGTAGTGAAGGTAAGTTGTTCGGCTCTGTTGGTAACCCTGACATTATCGATGCACTGGCCAAGCAGGGTCATGTGGTAACCCGTGCTGAGGTGAAGATGGGTGCCGGTCCAATTCGTAACATCGGCGAGCATCAAGTACAGCTGCAACTTCACGCAGACGTGCTGGTTGACCTGCCCGTTATCATTACTGCTGAAGAGCAGGCCTGATGTTTTGCGAATGGCAGTCAACACTGTCATTCGCTTCATTAGACGATGGCTGGTACGCCACGCAAGCGCACAGATCGCTCTAGAAGTTCCAATTATGGAGAGGGGCCACCTGTGAGCTTTGCTACAGATTTAGCGGTGCGAGTGCCGCCCCATTCCGTGGAAGCTGAGCAAGCAGTGCTCGGTGGACTGATGCTGGATAACAGCAGTTGGGACGCGGTGGCGGATCGTTTGACGGCTGAAGACTTTTTTCGACGTGATCATCAGCTGATCTTTGAAGCCATTGCAAACTTAGCGGCCAACAATGAGCCGCTTGATGCAGTCACCCTTGCTGAGCAACTCGAGCGTAAAGATCAGCTTGAGGCCGGTGGCGGTCTTGCCTATTTGGCTACCTTGACGCGGGAAACGCCCAGCGCTGCCAATATACGTTCCTATGCCGACATTGTTCGTGAACGCGCCCAGTTGCGCCGTTTAATTCATGTAGGTGGTGAAATTGCTTCCAATGCGTTCAACACCGAAGGTCGCTCCATCAGTGAACTGATTGATGATGCCGAGCGTCAGGTATTTGAGATTGCCGAGTCGGGGCGCAAGGCTGGTTCAGGGTTTGTGCCAATTCGCGACATGCTGGGTGACATGGTCGATAAGCTCGATATGTTGCATCAGAATCAGGGCAAATTAACGGGTGTTAGTACCGGATTTAGCGAACTGGATCGCATGACTTCTGGTCTGCAGCCGGGTGATTTGGTGGTGGTGGCTGGACGTCCTTCCATGGGTAAAACTAGTTTTGCCTTGAATATCGGCGAGAACGCTGCATTGGGTCGCAATGCTGTGCCAGTGGCGGTGTTCAGTATGGAAATGTCGCGTGATCAATTGGGTTTGCGCATGATTTCTTCGTTAGGCCGAATCAATCAAAGTCAATTACGTACCGGTAACTTTGGTGATGAAGAATGGTCGCGGATTAATGGTGCAATAAACATGATGAAGGCAGCACCTATCTATATTGATGATACGGGTGCCTTAACACCCACTGAAGTGCGTGCACGTGCCAGACGGTTAAAGCGTCAACATGGATTGGGGTTAATCATTGTTGATTACTTGCAATTGATGCAGGTGCCAGGCAATAAAGAAAATCGTGCCACCGAGATTTCCGAAATTTCTCGTTCCTTGAAAGCGCTCGCCAAAGAGTTAAGTGTGCCAGTTATTGCACTCTCGCAGCTTAATCGTAGTTTGGAACAGCGTCCTAATAAGCGTCCCGTGATGTCCGATTTGCGTGAGTCTGGCGCGATCGAGCAGGACGCCGACATCATCATGATGATTTATCGTGAAGAGGTGTATGAAAAAGACACGACGCGAAAAGGTATTGCTGACATCATTATTACTAAGCAGCGTAATGGACCCACCGGTGATGTCAGTCTGACATTCCTGGGTGAATATACGAAGTTTGAAAATTTGGTCTCTGAGTCCTATGGCGAAGGCGTGTTTCGCTGATAGCGTTATGATGGACTCGCTGCAACTCAGAAATCTTGCCCTGAATGGTGGGCCGTGTGCCCTCATTGATCGATCTGCGTTGTGTCATAACTTGAGGATGGTCAGGCACACTGCACCGACATCTAAGCTACTGGCAGTGATTAAAGCGAATGCCTATGGTCACGGGATTGTGCCGGTTGCTCAGGCGTTACAGGATGCAGATGCCTTTGGTGTTGCACGCCTCAAAGAAGCGATGGCATTGCGCAATGCCGGAATCACCCACCCAATAGTCTTGCTAGAAGGGGTGTATTCACACTCGGATCTGGATCTGGCCGCGCGCTTGAGTTTACAGCCGGTCATTCATTCTTTCGATCAGTTACAGGCTTTGGAAAGCTGGGCTGGTAGTGCTAACTTAGCCGTGTGGTGCAAAGTCGATACGGGGATGAATCGCCTTGGTTTTAGTGCCGATGCCTTTACGGTAGCCTGGTCTCGCTTGAGTAGTTCGCCAAGAGTAAAACAGTTAATTGTGATGACGCATTTGGCTGATGCCGATGATCGTACTCAGGTACGAACACCACATCAGCTGGCTCGCTTTCAGCAATTAACGAAAGATCTTGGTGTGGATCGTAGCGTGGGTAATTCTGCGGGAATTCTGGCTTGGCCGGATGCTCGATTGGAGTGGGTAAGGCCTGGTTTGATGTTGTATGGCATGTCCCCATTTGCAGATACTTCAGCGGCCCAACTGGAGTTACGTCCGGCGATGACTTTAGTTGCGCCATTGATTGCCTTGAGAAGGTTGAGTACTGGTGAAGAGGTTGGCTATGCGGGTGCGTGGCGTGCACAACGTGAGTCCACTATTGGTATCGTTGCTGTTGGCTATGCAGATGGGTATCCCCGTCATGCTAGATCGGGCACGCCAGTCTTGGTGGCTGGGCGAATTGTACCGTTGATCGGACGGGTATCGATGGACATGATTGCCGTTGATCTGACGGATCTGATCGGAAGCAACGGATCACCTAAAGTTGAGGTGGGTGACCCGGTCGTATTGTGGGGGGATGGCTTGCCTGTTGAGCAAGTGGCGCTACATGCCGATACGATCTCTTATGAGCTGGTTTGTGCGATTAGTCAGCGTGTCGAAAACCGATACATCTGATTTCAATTATTGGTTGCTCATTTTTCCTACCACTTGCAGTATCAGTTTTCGAAAAAACCTATCTTTACTCCTGCAAGTTGGATGACATCATTGTTGGCGAGTTTGCGTGCTTGTTGACCTATAGGTTGACCATTGACCAATGGATAATCATCAGGTGTGCCGCTATCAACGTGAATAATGAAAAAGCCATCGGCTCGCCTGCTAATAGCGGCAACTTGAACGCCGGGCCTTCCTAAGGTAGTGAGTGTTTTTTTTAATTCCAGTTCACGTCCCGAAAATGCACCACTTAATACTTGCAGTTTAGCTGGTTGTGGAATGGCAGTATTAATGTGAGGTAGGTTGACATCATTATTGGTATTGGTGGCAATTGGTGAATGTTTGGTAGAGGTATTGGGTGTGAGGACCATAGTTTGAGTAAGCCCATGGTCCTCAAGGTCGTTGCTTTGTATGTCAACAAATCGTAATTGATGATGCCCTATGGTGATGACATCACCATGCTGAAGGGCGTGTTTTTTTATGAGTTTACCATTCACGTATGTGCCGTTGGTGCTCTTTAAATCCTCTACAAACGAGTCATTAAGTATGTTGATTACCAAGCAGTGGTGGCCGCTCACGGCGACGTTATCGATGCGTAAATCGTTTTCAGGAAGACGCCCGATAGTGAAGCGTTCCTTGGTCATGTTGTATTCAGCAAGCATTTGATTATCTAAGCTTAAAATTAAGCGTGACATCGTGTGGCTTATTCCTTGAGGAAAATTAGTTTAGCCAGTCAATTAACCTATTAATTAGGTTTTTCTTGCTGGGGAAGGAATCCATAATCTGCGCGAGTACGACCGAGATATTGTCCCGTCCTCCGCCTTCATTGGAGAGTTGAATTAAATGGGTGGCAATCAGTTCTAGAGATTGGTCTGAAGCGCTGAGTGCGAGTTGTATTTTTTTATCTTCAACCATGTCGGATAAGCCGTCTGAACAGAGTAGGTAGCGATCCCCAATAGTGACTGGGTATTCATGAGTTTCTACATCCACAATATTTTCCACGCCCAACGCTCGTGTCACGTAGTTCTTATTGGAGGCGTGTTGAATGTCGGTTTGAGTATAGAAACCTCGATCAATGAGCTCCTGTAATAGAGAATGATCGAGGGTGATTTGCTCGTACTGGTTATTTCGTAATCGGTATAAGCGAGAGTCACCGACATGCGCGACGGACATACTATTGTCTCTGAATAGACAGGCTACTACGGTAGTTCCCATGCCTTCGAGGTGTGGCTGGGTTTTGGCGGTT
>CANGJP010000040.1 GCA_947454465.1 Pseudomonadota bacterium | reverse complement strand
TGAGGAAGCAGCTTCAACGGCTGCACCGTAACACCATTAATGCGAATCTCGAAATACAAGAGCGGTACTCCCGCGCCATTTTTACCCATTGTCGCTATTTTCTGACCGGCCGTGATCTGCATGCCTTCTTTAACAATCATGGTTTGCAGATGGGCATAGGCGCTTAAATACACTTCATCATGTTTAATGATGATCAGCTGACCGTATCCAAGTAACCCACTGCCTGCATAGACCACCTTACCACCGGCACTCGCCACAATGTCCTGACCCGACTGTCCACGCAGAGACAGGCCAACACTGCCATTGGGTTGGCGCGTCTCAAGCATCGATTCCGGCTTACATGGCCACTGCCACAGGAAATTAGCCGGGGGAATGGGTGCGCTCTGTTTAGCTGTACTAGTCACACTGCTTCGACTTGACGATTGCTGTTTGCCAGAGAGTGAATGCTCAGAGGATAAACGCAGCACCTGACCGGCATAGATACGATAATCAGCTCCGAGATTATTCAGGCGGGCCAGTTCACGATAATCAACACCGGTATGCATGGCTATCGAATAGAGCGTATCGCCAGACTTCACAATGTAAGAATCATTGTGAATTGGTGTCAGTCCACAACCCACCTGTAGCAGCAGGAGAACCAGTAGCCCTGTTCGAATCAGTCGCACGTCAACGCAAACCCTGCACCAAGGGCACAAACGCAACCAAACCTAACCGCTGCGTGACAAATTCTTCACCACGTGAATCTGCACGTCGCGTGATGCGAATCAACTCCTGCCGCCCATCTGGACCAATCGGAATAATGAGACGTCCGCCAGGACTAAGCTGTTTCAACAAAGCCATGGGTACTTCCATCGGTGCCGCAGCACAAAGTATGGCATCGTAGGGGGCATGACCTGCCCAGCCAGAAAACCCATCGCCGTGACGGAAGTAAACGTTCCGTAAATTCAACACAGACAAAGTCTGTTTGGCACGATCTTGCAGTGCTTTGATACGCTCTACGCTATACAAAAACTTGACCAGCGGTGCTAAAACAGCCGTTTGATAACCGCAACCGGTACCGATTTCCAGCACCTTGCGAGGCTCGGCATCTTCAAACAGTGCTTCAGTCATACGGGCCACAATGAACGGTTGCGAAATCGTCTGACCCAGGCCTATGGGTAAGGCGGTATTTTCATACGCGCGGGTTGCTAGCGCCTCATCAACAAACAGATGACGTGGCACATTACGAATCTGCTCAAGCACGGCAGGATTACGAATCCCCTGATCGATCATTTTTTGAACCAATCGTTCACGGGTACGCGCAGAGGTCATCCCGATGCCAGTCGCACTACGTAATGGGCTCATGCACGACCCTTCAACCAATCATTCAAATCGTCCAGCATCGCATGACGAGTTAAATCAGTTTGCAGCGGTGTGATGGATACGTAGCCATGAGCAATAGCATAAAAGTCTGTACCTGGACCGGCATCTTGCTCCGCACCGGCAGGACCAACCCAAAAAATTTCATTACCCTTGGGGTCGAGACTGCGAATCACCGGCTCAGAACGATGTCGAAAACCTAAACGCGTGACCTGGGTTCCTTTTAACTGCTCATAAGGCATATCCGGAACATTGACATTGAGTATGGTCGCTGCATCCAGGGGTGACTTTTGTAAACGCATGACCAACTCAGCAGCCACTCTGCCGGCCGTAGCAAAATGATTACCACCTTTATTGACCAGCGAAACCGCAATGGCGGGCAAGCCGAGAAAACGGCCTTCAACGGCGGCAGCTACTGTTCCTGAATACAACGTGTCATCACCTAGGTTGGCACCATCATTAATCCCTGATACCACCATATCATGCTCAGTCTCTAACAATCCGGAGATCGCCATGTGCACACAATCAGTGGGCGTACCGTTGAGGTAATAAGCGCGTTCATCGTATTGCGTAACACGCAACGGCACGTCCAACGTCAGTGAATTACTGGCACCGCTACGATTGCGTTCTGGAGCGACCACACTCAACTCGGCCAGCGAACGCAGCGATAACACCAACTGCTGCAGTCCTTCGGCACGATAGCCATCATCATTACTGACTAATATCTTCAAAACAGAATCACCATGTAAAGGTTAGTGGGCTCGTTTTCATCGTAACTATACTTCAAATAGAACCACTCACTTGACGGACTAGATGCAATGGAGCGGCATCATGCCTCTTCCATTTCGCCAAAATCAGCGACTGCCGCCCCTAACAATTCTGCGATGACAGCCGTCGCAAATGCGCCGCGATGCAGAGTAAATTTAACCAGCAAGACAGACTCCACGTGCGACCATGACATATTGCGCACCCAAACGCGCAGCGCACGACGTTCATGTTCTACACCAGCCCGTACCAAGCCCTCTGCAAGCGGGGTGTACTGGGACAAGACTCGCGCTTCCAACATGGCCGGTATGGCCTGGATATGCGACTGCCCCATCCCCCACAGGGGGCCGCTTGGATGAACATCAAAATCTTCACAACGCTGCTGCAACGTCGGATCAACATCCTGCACAGCAAATACGCTACCGCTGCCATTGAGATTGGCGAGATCACCTTCCAATAACCGGTTCCAGCTCCCTTCTTCAACGCGCGCCTGCAAGACCGCATTGAATAAAGCCGCACGTGCTGCAGACAAGGCGAAGCCCCGCTGGTGCCGATCACGAATAGCACGACCGTGCACCAACCAATCACAAGCAGCATCTAGATTTTGTCCGGCGCGACCAAATCGCTGCGGACCAAAATAATTAGGCACGCCCTGCTGCTGAATAACCCGCAGTCGTGCATCAATGGCACTGGGATCGCCCTGTACATCACGGAGAGTGATTTCGAAATCGTTACCCTTATGTGCACCGCGTTTTAGTTTACGACGCTGGCGACTGGCCGCGATCACCTCAAAGCCCTCACCCTTGCATTCAAGCCATGCCTCAGGAGTTAGCGTACGAGATGGCACAGTAAACGCCTGCTCAGTCATCGCATGACGATCTTTAAGACCTGCAAAGCCGACATCTCGAACATCAGCTTGACCAAAGAGCGCTAGTTGCTTGGCAACCCATAGCGTATTGGCACCTCGCTTTCGAACAGTAACCAACATATGGTCGCCGTCACAATCCGGCTCAAAGCCCAACCATTCCCGCACCACGAAATCATCATGGTGAACCTTGAAGCGAGCTTTCATGACCGGCGCGCCATGCGCGGGTTGTGGTGAGATCAGTTGGTGAATCACGGCAACACCAGACTATGAACGATCAACAATAGATTCAATTAACACGATAGCCTGACAGGCCAGACCCTCGCCTCTGCCGATAAAACCCAAGCGTTCAGTGGTCGTGGCTTTGATATTAACTTGATCAATGCCGATATTCAGATCCGTGGCAATATTCGCGCACATCTGCTGACGATATGAACCTAAACGTGGCGCCTCTGCCAAGACCGTAACGTCCACATTTACCACTGCATAGCGGCGCATTGATAACAACTGCGCAACATGACGAAGGAACACCCGACTGTCAGCACCGCGCCATTGCGGATCAGTATCAGGAAAATGCATACCGATATCACCTAATCCCATGGCACCCAGCAAGGCATCACAAAGGGCATGCAGAAGTACATCTCCATCTGAGTGGGCCTGCACTCCGGCACTGTAAGGTATTTTCTCACCACCCAATGTCACATGATTACCGGCACCAAAGGCATGCACATCGTATCCCTGACCAATTCTGACTTTGCTATTCATGGTATGGCTCACAACATGTCGCAGATTGACTTAGAGTCATCACTATTGTCGATGCGCTGCCAACACACAGGCGGCCAGCGCCAAATCAGCAGGCGTGGTAATTTTAAGGTTGTCGCTTCGACCTTCAATCAACTTAGGCTGAAAGCCTTGGGCTTCTAGAGCTGCAGATTCATCCGTAACCAGTGACTGACTGATCAATGCAGCCTGTAAGGCAGAGTGCAGCACGCCCACTCGAAACAATTGGGGCGTCAATGCACGCCACATGTTCGCACGTGGGATGGTTTTAATAATGCGCTTATCGTCATCAGTAAACTTTAAAGTATCCGAGATGGGACTACCCAAGATTCCACCGACAGGATCGTGCTGAGTTTCGAACAGCAATTTATCCATGTCTTCACGATGTAAGCAGGGCCGCGCCGCATCATGAACCATCACCCATTCATCGTTACGGTCTTGCTGCAGAGATTGCAATCCAGCCAATACGGAATGGACGCGTTCATGGCCACCGATCGTTACGCTTAATTTTGGGTGATTCAATGACAAACCTGACCAATGCGCATCATCTTCAGCAATGACCACGGTCACCGTCTGACACCGATCGTCGGCAAGAAACGGATCGAGCGCCCACTCCAACACCGACTTACCCGCAAGAGGCAGGTACTGTTTAGGAATGGCACTGCCCATACGCCGACCCACACCGGCCGCAGGAATCACCGCCGAATAGCGTACATTAAGCATGCCGTAACTCGATCGACTCAATGACTGTCAGCTTGAGTTGCATTGAAACCAGAGGCGTTAGCAGGCTTACTGGATTTATGATTAGTGATGAGGTTTTGATCCACCACGGATGCGGCATCACTGGTATCGTCCACAGCAGACGATTGTTGCTGTGTTTTTTTTGCGGTCGGTGCTAATTGAAAAAAAGTTTCGTTGGTACCAATCATGCCCAAATCAGTACGGGCACGCTCTTCAATGGCTGACTTACCACTTTTTAAGTCCACCACTTCACCGGCAAGCGTTCGATTACGCTCTTTCAATCCTTCATTGATCTCCTGTTGAGCAGCCACCTCACGCCGCAATCGCCACACCTCACGCATGCCACTGCCGCTGACCCACAGCCGAAACTGCAGAATGACAACCAGAGCAAGCAGCGACAGCGCAAGGATTCTCATGAGCGGCCTACTTAACAGCTAACACCAGGGATCTGAACCGGAAAAGCTTCAACGCCTGCATACAATGCGTCAGCACCCAATTCCGCTTCAATACGTAGAAGCTGATTGTACTTAGCTATGCGATCAGAACGCGACATCGAGCCGGTTTTAATTTGAGTTGCACGCGTCGCCACCGCAATATCGGCAATGGTGCAATCTTCAGTTTCACCTGAACGATGTGACACCACTGAAGAATAGCCAGCTGCCGCAGCCATCTCAATGGCTGCAATCGTTTCACTCAACGTTCCGATTTGATTCGGTTTAATCAGGATCGAATTGGCAATTTGTTTATCAATGCCTTCCTTAAGAATCTTGGTGTTGGTGACAAACAAATCATCACCCACCAATTGAACACGCTTGCCCAAACGTTGCGTCAGGTGCGCCCAACCGGCCCAATCCCCGTCTGCCATACCATCTTCAATGGTGATGATCGGATAGCGGCCTACCAACCCTTCCAAGTAATCGGTGAACTGAGTCGAGTTAAACTTACGACCTTCGGATTCAAGGTTATAAATACCATCATGATAAAACTCGGTACTGGCCACATCCAACCCTAAAAAGATTTGACGACCAGCTTTGTAACCAGCCCGCTCGATGGCCTCCAAAATAACTTCAAGCGCGGCTTCATTTGAAGGCAGATCGGGTGCAAAGCCCCCTTCATCACCGACCGAGGTCGCAAGCTTACGTTCATGCAAAACTTTCTTAAGCGTATGAAACACTTCCGCACCATAACGCAAGGCTTCCGACAAAGAAGGCGCGCCGACAGGCAGAATCATGAACTCCTGAATGTCCACGCTGTTATCGGCATGTGCCCCACCGTTGATGATGTTCATCATCGGCACTGGCAACGTGCGAGCCGCATTGCCGTACTCGGGCTTACCCAAGTAACGGAATAAACTTTGACCTTTGGATTTCGCGCCTGCATGACCTGCCGCGAGTGAAACAGCCAGCAGTGCATTGGCACCAAGACGGGATTTGCTGTCCGTACCATCTAAATCCAACATCACCTTATCCAGCCCCGCCTGATCGGTGACATCACGACCTGCTAAGGCCGCCTTGATCTCACCGTTAACGTTGGCAACGGCTTTTTTCACGCCCTTACCGAGGTAACGCTGTTTATCGCCATCTCGCAATTCGACCGCTTCACGACTGCCGGTTGAAGCACCCGATGGCACGGCCGCACGGCCCACAACACCGGATGACAACACGACATCGGCTTCGACCGTTGGGTTTCCACGTGAATCAATGATCTCGCGACCACGAATATCGACAATCTTCGTCATATCAAGTCTTCCTCGTAAGGTTTTGATTTAACAACCGTATCAATTTCTTTTAATCGAGCCAACAAAGAGGCCATGCGCTGCAATGGCCACGCATTGGGACCATCCGACAACGCCTGCTCAGGATTGGGATGGGTTTCCATGAACAAACCAGCAATGCCGGCTCCCACCGCGGCACGGGCCAGCACCGGCACAAACTCGCGCTGACCTCCCGAAGCATTGCCCTTACCGCCCGGCAATTGGACGGAATGCGTGGCATCGAACACCACCGGCGCGCCCGTCGCCCGCATTACTGCCAGCGAGCGCATGTCAGACACTAAATTGTTGTAGCCAAAACTAAAGCCCCGCTCACATACCATGATCTGCTGATTACCGGTACTGCGGGCCTTCTCTACAACGTTCTGCATTTCCCACGGCGACAGAAACTGCCCTTTCTTAATGTTGACGGGCTTGCCCTGTGCAGCACAACTGACAATGAAATTGGTCTGTCTGCATAAAAAGGCTGGGGTTTGCAGCACATCCACCACCGCTGCCACTTCATTTAGAGGCGTGTCTTCGTGGACATCGGTCACCACGGGTAACTGCAGTTGGCGCTTGACCTCCGACAGAATCCTCAAGCCTTCGGCCATGCCCGGCCCTCGAAAACTACTTACCGACGAGCGATTCGCTTTATCGAATGACGCCTTGAAAATAAAGGGAATATTCAAGCGACTGGTGATGTCCTTCAAGGCACCTGCCGTATCGATAATGAGCTGCTCGCTTTCAATCACGCACGGCCCAGCCAACAAAAAAAGTGGCTGATCAGGCCCAACCTCGAAATCAAGTAACTTCATTAGATAATCTTCTTATAGTATTGATATTTATGTTTTTTCAGGCGCTAGCTGTATTGGGTGCCTGCTCAGCAGCGTACGCGCGTGCCGCCTTCACAAACCCCGTAAACAACGGATGGCCGTCGCGAGGTGTGGAGTGAAACTCCGGATGGAACTGACAGGCAACGAAGAACGGATGACCAGGCAACTCCACCATCTCCACCAGGCCATCACGTGAGAACCCTGAAAACTTTAATCCTGAGTTCATTAATGGCTGTAAATACTTGTTATTAAACTCATAACGATGACGGTGACGCTCCATCACCGCATCGGCTCCATAAATGGCATGTGCCAAGGAACCATCCGATAAACGACATTCCTGAGCCCCCAAGCGCATCGTGCCACCCAGGTTAGAGGCATCAGAACGCTGCTCGACGGTGCCCTTTTGGTCCTGCCATTCAGAAATGAGCGCCACCACCGGATGCGGGGATGACGGATTAAATTCGGTGGAATGCGCCCCCTCCAGGCCGGCGACATTTCGAGCATGTTCAATAATGGCAACCTGCATGCCCAAACAAATACCCAAGTAGGGAATCTGGTTTTCGCGAGCAAAACGGACCGCTTGAATTTTGCCTTCCACGCCACGCTCACCAAATCCGCCTGGCACCAAAATGGCGTCCATGGACTGCAGCATGCTCGGCCCCTGCTTTTCAATATCGGTCGCTTCAATGTAATGAATGTTGACGCGGCTACGGGTACGAAGACCCGCGTGCATCAAGGCTTCATTTAATGACAGGTAGGCGTCACGCAAGTTGACGTACTTACCCACCATCGCAATGTTGACGCTGGCCTCGGGATTCGCCTTGGCACTGACCACCTGCTGCCATTCGTGCAAGTTGGCGGGAGGGACATCAAGCTGCAGCTTACGCACCACAATGTCGTCCAGATGTTGCTCGTGCAACAACTGAGGAATCTTGTAAATATCATCGGCATCCACCGCCGAGATCACGGCCTTCTCTTCCACGTTGGTAAACAAGGCAATTTTACGACGCTGCTCATCCGGAATTGCATTGGTGCAACGGCACAACAAAATGTCCGGCTGAATACCGATTGAGCGCAACTCTTTCACCGAATGCTGAGTGGGCTTGGTCTTGATTTCACCAGAGGTTGGAATATACGGCACCAGCGTCAGGTGCATATAAATCACGTTGTCGTGACCCATTTCCACACCCAGCTGACGAATCGCCTCCAAAAACGGCAGCGATTCAATGTCACCCACGGTGCCACCAATCTCCACCATGCACACGTCCGCATTGGCGGCACCCAAACGAATACAGTGCTTAATTTCATCGGTGATGTGCGGAATCACCTGAACAGTGGCACCCAAATAGTCACCACGACGCTCTTTAGCGATCACACGTTCATAAATGCGACCGGTGGTGAAGTTGCTGTTACGCGAGGTGGTCGTACGAATAAAACGCTCGTAGTGACCTAAATCGAGATCGGTCTCGGTGCCATCGTCGGTAACAAACACTTCACCGTGCTGAAACGGGCTCATGGTACCTGGATCGACATTGATATAAGGGTCGAGCTTAATCATCGACACCTTCAAGCCACGGGCTTCAAGGATGGCGCCCAATGACGCAGCGGCAATACCCTTTCCCAATGAGGACACCACACCGCCGGTCACACAAATAAATCGAGTCATTAGAAAGGCACCGTCGGATCAGAAAGGGCTGAAAGGAAAGCTGAATCGCGTTAGGGAAATCCAGAAAGGATTAACGCTTCACGACGGGAGATCAGTCTACCGGAACAGACCGCATCATTAAAGTATTGACACCCAAACATTCTTACCAATTCGATCGAATCATCACGCAACGCACCCACCGCAACCGAGCGCCCTACACCGCACTCTGTAGGCCGCAATTCATTGCGACATTCACACCGTCGAGATTGACGACGTCGGGCTGAAGCCCGACCTACAAACAACACCCCTACCTGTAGGTCGCAATTCATTGCGACATTCACGCCGTCAAGATTCACGACGTCGGGCTGAAGCCCGACCTACAAACAACACCTCTACCTGTAGGTCGCAATTCATTGCGACATTCACACCGTCGAGATTGACGACGTCGGGTTAAAACCCGACCTACAATCGCACCCCTTACCGTGTCGGGTTAAAACCCGACCTACGAAAATGAAGGCCGACCTACAAACACCACTCTACCTGTAGGTCGCAATTTATTGCGACATTAACACCGTCGAGATTGACGATGTCGGGCTGAAGCCCGACCTACAACCGCACCCCTTACCCTGTCGGGTTAAAACCCGACCTACGAAAATGAAGGCCGACCTACAAACAACCCTCTACCTGTAGGTCGCAATTCATTGCGACTGCTCATTCCCATAGCTATTCCCCGCGTGTACAGTTGACCATCGTGAGCACGACCATTTAACGTGCTTACCCACTTGTGGCCACGGCTACGGATTAATCAAGGAACGCTCCATCGCTTCAACATGACCACGACTAAAACAAAAACCAAAAAAGACGCCTCCACCGCCAACCTCGGGTTTGAAGCCAAGCTCTGGCTCACTGCCGACAAGCTGCGTAACAACATGGACGCAGCCGAGTACAAGCACGTGGTGCTGGGGCTGATCTTCCTCAAGTACATCTCGGACAGCTTTGAAGAACACCGCGCCAAGCTACTGGCCGGTCAAGGCGACTACGCTGGTGCCAATCCTGAAGACCCCGACGAATACAAAGCCGAGAACGTGTTCTGGGTGCCCACCGATGCCCGCTGGTCACACCTGCAATCCAATGCCAAGCAACCCACCATCGGCAAGATCGTGGACGACGCCATGGTCGCTATCGAACGCGACAACCCGCGCCTGAAAGGTGTGCTGCCCAAAAACTACGCCCGTCCTGCATTGGACAAACAGCGTCTGGGCGAACTCATCGACGTCATCGCCACCATCGAACTCACTGCCGCCAGCGAGGGTGAGCAATCGCATTGCTCGGTAGACTTACTGGGCCGCGTCTATGAATACTTTCTCACCCGCTTTGCCAGTGCTGAAGGCAAGAACGGCGGTCAGTTCTACACACCTTCCTGCGTGGTACGCACGCTGGTGGAAATGCTCGCGCCCTACAAAGGCCGCATCTACGATCCCGCCTGCGGTTCGGGTGGCATGTTTGTGCAATCCGAAAAGTTCGTGGAATCACACGGCGGTAAGTTGGGCGACATCAGCATCTACGGTCAGGAGAGCAACGCTACCACGCGCCATCTGGCTGTGATGAACCTGGCCATTCGCGGTATTGAAGCGGACTTCGGTCCGGAACAAGCGGACACTTTCAAGCGGGATCTGCATCCTGATCTTCGTGCCGACTTTGTCATTGCCAATCCGCCCTTCAACGACAGCGACTGGTTTCGCAAAGACGACGATGTGCGCTGGCAATACGGCGTACCACCCAAGGGCAACGCCAACTTCGCCTGGGTGCAACACTTCATTCATCACTTGGCACCCAATGGCTATGCAGGCTTTGTGCTGGCCAATGGCAGCATGTCATCCAATCAATCCGGCGAAGGCGACATCCGCAAAGCCCTGATCGAAGCCGATCTGGTGGACTGCATGGTCGCGTTGCCAGGTCAGTTGTTTTACAGCACACAAATTCCGGTATGCTTGTGGTTTGTCACGCGCAACAAACACGATGGCAAGCGTCGCGACCGTCGCAAGCAAACACTGTTCATCGATGCCCGCAAACTCGGCACCTTGATCGACCGCGTGCATCGCGAACTCACCGAAGCCGACATCAACAAAATCACCAGCACCTATCACGCATGGCGAGGCGATATCCAAGTCGCACAGACTTACGAAGACATACTAGGCTTCTGCAAATCCACCACACTGGATGACATCGCTGCACACGGCCATGTGCTTACACCAGGCCGCTATGTAGGAGCAGAAGAAATCGAAGACGATGGCGAACCCTTCGAAGAGAAAATGCCGCGACTTGTTGCTGAACTGAATGCTCAGTTTGAAGAATCTGCAAAAATCGAATCAGCAATCAAAGCCAACCTGAAAGGACTGGGCTATGGCGGGTAATTGGGTTGACTACACCTTAGGCGAAATTGCCAGCTTTGCTTACGGAAAAATGCCTACAAGTAACTTGCTAAGCATCGGTGCTTATCCAACATTCTCTGGTTATAAATATCAATACAAATACCCCGAATACAACTGCGACAAAGGTGATGTCATAGTAGTTGCTCGTGGCGTTGGTGGAACTGGCGATGTCAAAATTGTAAAAGAGCGCTGTTATCTCACCAATCTTTCTATCAAGATCACGCTTGATAACAAAAAGGCAGACAATCTATATTTCTACTATAAACACCTAAATTCAAATCTCAGACACTTAGACAGTGGCTCTGCTCAAAGCCAGATCACAATAAATGATCTAAGCAGAATAGCAATAACGCTCCCACCCCTAGCCGAACAAAAAGCCATCGCATCAATCCTCGGCGCACTGGACGACAAGATCGAATTGAATCGCAAAATGAACGCGACGCTGGAAGCCATGGCACGCGCACTGTTCAAAAGCTGGTTCGTGGACTTCGACCCCGTACGCGCCAAACTCGATGGCGGCAAACCCATCGGCATGGATGACGACACCGCAGCACTGTTTCCTGACTCGTTCCAAGAATCATCGCTAGGTCACATTCCAATGGGATGGAAGGCAACGACACTGAGCGCGTGCATAGGTTTTCGGAGTGGTTTCTCGTTCAAGAGTCAGGACTGGCAAGACTCCGGCGTTCCAGTCGTGAAGATTGGCTCAGTCAAGCCGGGCATAATCGATCTAAGCCAAGTCAGTTACGTCTCTGAGGAAATTGCTCATCAAGCTGCTCGCTATCGCTTGAGCACTGGCGACATGCTTATCGGAATGACCGGGTATGTGGGCGAAGTAGGTCTTGTTCCGCCATCAGACAATCTGCCTTTGCTCAACCAGCGCGTAGGAAAGTTTGTAATGGAAAAACCGGGCACCGAATCCTTGGCCTTCTGGTATTGCACGACCAGGCAGCCTGAGTTCAAGGCGTTCGTTGAAGCGCGTTCGCACGGCACCGCACAAGCGAATGTCAGCGGAGAGGCCATCATGGAATTCCCCTTGGTTGCACCGTCGCCAGCGATTCTCGACGCATTCAACCGAGAGTGCCAGCCGATGCTAGACCGGATTCTCTCCAACCACGCCGAATCCCGCACCCTCGCCACCCTGCGCGATACGCTCCTGCCAAAGCTGCTGAGTGGGGAATTGAGTACTTCTTCAGAATCTGAATAGTACCCATTGAACAATTTGACCAATGGCCCTGCCGTCAAAATTTACCACCCTGGCTAACTTCGAACTGGCGTTCGAGCGGTTGGTTCGTGGCCAAAATCGGGACTACAAGGCATTAACTCGCCATCTTTACGCTTCTTATCAACTTTCTCTTCGCGAGAACCTTGAAGACCTAATCGGCGAAATTAAATCGGGTCGATACCAGCCATCCGTAGCAACATCAATCTACCAGCCAAAGAAATCTGGCGTCCTTCGCCCTCTGCGAATTCTCAACCTTCAAGATCAAATCGTTTATCAGGCTTTGGCTAACTTCATTGCTGACGCGTTTCGCGCCGATCAACAAAAACACGCATTAATTCGCAACTTTGGTGCTATTGCCGGGGACAAGGCCAGCCAGTTCTTCTACCGCAGCTGGAAGAAATGTTATCGATCATTCGATCGTGCAATTGCAACAGCATTCAATCGTGGCAACGACTATGTGGCCGACTTTGATCTCGTGTCTTTCTACGAGCTGATTGACCACACACTTCTTCGAGATGTGCTAAGTCAACGGGTCAAGAGCCATGAGGTTCTGGATTTGCTGATTAAGTGCCTACGCAAGTGGAATGAAAACGATGGCGGCCGCTGGTTGGGACATGGAATACCACAGGGTCCAGAACCGTCGGCGTTTCTAGCCGAATGCTTTCTGTTCCGCTTCGACCAGATGAAGTTTAAGGGCGTCGTCTATCTCCGGTATATTGATGACATTAAGCTAATGGCGAAGGACGAGATACCCGTTCGGCGCGCGCTAGTTCGACTGGATATTGCGGCCAAACACGTTGGCTTGGTGCCTCAGGCACAAAAAATTGAATGTCGCCGAGTGAAGAGCCTCGATGAGTTGAGGAAGAATGTGCCGAGTAATGTGCTTTCGTTAGAGACTCGCGGCCCAGTTTCATCGTCGTCCCACAAGCGACTGGAGAAAGTGTTTCGAGCAAGTATCGCTAAGCAGGGCGGCGTTTGGGTCACTAAGGACACAACGAAATTTAAGTTCGCCCTCTTCCGGATGAATGCCTCGCGCCCAATTCTCCGTCGCATCGGGCAGATCCTCCCCCATCGTCCTGACTTGTCGTGGTTTTTTGCCTCGTACCTCATGAAGTTTCCGAATGACAAGGAGGCTGCGGATATTTTGCTCGCCGCGCTAAGGCGGGAGCCAACCTATGATGCTAGCGCTGCTAACTACATCGATGCGATGGACGTTTGCGAGCCGACAGCAGGGGTAACGCCTTACCGAAGAGTGATTCAAACGGCTGAGAAACGGTCGGAGGAACAAAGCATTCTGCTCTCGATTTCCGCTGCGGCCTTCCGTGGACGGCGCGCCGGACCCAAAGATGCGTTCAAGCTGGTAGAGAAGCAAAAGCATCCGCTTGCGCGCTCTATCTTGCTGCACCGGCTTTTCGGCCATCACCCAGGTGCACCGTTCCAGCTGAAGTACGGCCAGTCATTCTTCGAGGAACAAACAAAGTCGGAAGACGCAGACCTTGCGCGCTATTCGGCCTCATGGCTTATCGAACTATGGCCGTTGTCGAATACGACTTGGAAAGCCGGCAAGGATGTAAATGACGCTGTCAAGCTGTTGATGAAGAGTGTTGGCTTGCGGGAGCGTGGTCCGAATAAGAAGGGGGTTTTAGATCGTTTCTTCAAAGACAAACAACGGATCTCGGTTCCGATTGTTTGGCGCAGCGCGTTAGCCAAAGACTTGCGGGATGTCGAGAACCGTTGCCTGCGGCTCCAACAACTTGAAGTTGGGGACCCTACCGCGTGGGTGCTGATGTTGGACACGTTCAACGAAGTCCTGATCCAGAATTTCTCTCGTAAGCATGCGGCAGTGAACGTTGCCTACGCACGGGCAACACAAAAAGGTAAACCGAACCCGAAATACGGTGCGTGGCTAAACCAACCTAATCTGGACGCCGTTATTCCGACTACTAAGGCCTGGATGTTGGAAGTTCACAACACTCGCGTGAATGCGGATTTGGCACATGCGAAGAGTGGTGAAGGAAAGAGGACCAAGTCAGTGACCTACGAGCAGAAAGAGAAATTGGAGAAAGGGGCTCAGGCTGCGTGGGGGCAACTCATCCGTGAGTGGAAGTTAGTTTTATGAGCGCATCAATTATCAACGAATCCATCATCGAAGACGTCGCGCTCGAATGGCTCGCTGAGCTGGGCTATGCCATCGGCCATGGGCCACACATGGCACCAGGCGAACCGGCAGCGGAACGCACGTCATTCACTGATATGGTGATGGTGTAGCGTCTACGCAATGCCATTGCCCGACTCAACCCCACTATTCCCTTCGATGCCCAGGGAGATGCACTGCAAACAGAACTCTGTCTATACTCTCACAGCCTGCGCGCCACACTGCTGCTAAGCGACTAACTACACATGCGCTGGGTGTCTGTAATAAACAAGGATGTCACACAGTGAAAACACTATTCCTCGACGAATCCGGCGATCACAACTTATCGGTCATTGATCCCAGTTATCCGTTATTCGTATTGGGAGGGGTCATCATGGATAGCGACTATGCGAAGGATGTCCTGACGCCACGCATGGCCGAATTTAAACGCCAATTGTTCGGGCGCGAAGATATCGTTCTGCATACCGCCGACATCACCCGCAACCGCAATGGCTTCAAGCGACTGAAAGATACAGCGTTCCGTTTAGAGTTTTATTCCCAGCTGAATGCCTTGATGCGTGAATTAGAGTATCGCGTTGTGGCTTGCGCCATTCGCAAAGATGAACATCTAGCGAGGTATGGCATGGCTGCACTTGACCCCTATCTGATGAGCCTAGACATTCTGGTAGAACGATTTTGCAGGGATATTGGTGATGTAGAGGATAGCGGCGTGATCGTTGCCGAGCGGCGTGGTCCGACGCTGGATCATGAATTAGAGCTTGCCTGGTTAAATCTAAAAATTCAGGGAACTCGGTTCATGCGAGCCAAACAGGTAGAGCGGCGAATTCAACGCCTAATTCTGAAAAGCAAAGCCGCCAACTCCGCCGGCTTGCAGCTTGCCGATCTAGTCGTCACGCCCATCGGTCGCAAGCTGTTGGGCAAGGCAATCCAAGAAGATTACAAGATCATCGAAAGCCGTTTCAAGCGAAGTCCCAGCGGCAGAATTGATGGTTATGGTCTAGTGGTACTACCCAAATGAAAAAGGGCTGAACCCCGCTACGCAGTGAACAACCCATATCTGCAGAATACATCTAAAATGTAATTTTGCAACTTAAATGAATAATCAAAAGCAACCAGAACAGCCCCCCCCCTTCTGACAGACTACCTTCTGACAGACTACCTTCTGGCAGACTACCTTCTGGCAACGCTGCTGAGCGTCGAACTGATGACGTGACTTTAAAGCATCAGAGCATCATCGAACCAAATTCGCCAACTTTTCAGCGCTTCACTGCCCGCCATAATCAGCTGCTGGCAACCTATAAACCGCCCTATTACACCGTTTAGACCTGGCTGCGTTGTTCTCAAATAAGCTACACTTGTCCTCAATATGAGACACCATCCACCGTCGCGCCGCAATTGGTCGAGATTCTTTTTGGTGTCTATCGCCGCCAAATTCTGGTGCTATTGTTGCTGCGCCCGGACGAAACCTTTTACGTACGCGAGATCGCCCGACTCAAGGGTGTTCCAGCAGGTTCGTTGCATCGGGAGTTGACACTCCTAAGTCAGGCTGGACTCCTAATACGTACATCAGTAGGTAATCAGGTTCGCTATCAAGCAGATATGGATTGCCCTATCCATGCCGAGCTGGCCAGTATTTTTCGTAAGACTGCCGAACTGGCGGATGTGCTACGTGAGCTACTCGGCCCGCTGCAAAAGAAGATTTCACTGGCGCTGGTGTTTGGTTCAGTGGCTCAAGGTAAGACACGCACTACCAGTGACATTGATCTGTTGGTGATTGGCTCGGTGCCATTTCCTACGGTGGTTGAAGCCTGCCACACAGGCACGTTACGACTGGGACGTGAGGTCAACCCGATAGTAATGACTAAAACGGCATTTCAGACAAAATTGAAACAGGGTGATCGTTTTATATTTAGAATCGCAAAGGAGCCGAAAATTATCGTGCTTGGAGAGAACAGTGAGTTTGGCAAATCTACTGAAGATCGGACAACTTAAGCTGCATCCAACTGATGCTGAAGAGATTGAGCGGTTGCTAATTGCAGCACAGCGTAATCTGCGCGATGCTCATGTCACGACCATTAGCGCCGAGACTCGCTACGATGCGGCTTACAAAGCAATTATGCAAAGTGCATTGGCGGCGTTGATGATGCACGGCTATTGCATTACTGAAGCTGAGAAATTGATTGCAAACGTAATTAGTTGGCGCGCAGCACACAGGCCTTCACTGATCTAAAAAGATAATCACCGGAAAGCATAGGACCGCACAGTGATAAACGCATTGAACGAATCTATTGTTGAAGATGCCGCGTTGGAGTGGCTCGCTGAGCTAGGCTATGCCATCGGTCATGGGCCACACATGGCGCCCGGCGAACCGGCAGCGGAACGTACGTCATTCAGCGATGTGGTGCTGGTGCAGCGTCTGCGTACTGCCATTGCAAGGCTGAACCCCACTATTCCCTTTGATGCTCAGGAAGATGCGCTGCGTAAGGTGCTGCGCATTGCCACGCCTTCGCTCATTCAAACCAATCGCGCTTTTCATCGCATGCTGCGTGATGGTGTGGAGGTGGAATACCCGCGAGCCGATGGCAGCATTGCTGGCGATCATGTACGGCTGGTGAACTTTCATGATGTCGCCGTCAACGACTGGCTGGCGGTGAATCAATTCACGGTGATCGAAGCGCAGCACAACCGGCGGCCAGATATCTTGGTGTTTGTGAATGGCTTGCCACTTGGCGTCATTGAGTTGAAGAACGCAGCCGATGAAGACGCCACCATCTGGACAGCCTATGCCCAATTGCAGACCTACAAATCTGAAATCCCCTCACTGCTGCAATACAACGCGGCACTGGTGCTGTCGGATGGCCTGGAAGCACGCATCGGCTCGCTGACAGCCAATCAGGAATGGTTCAAGGTCTGGCGCACGATTGATGGTGAGGGTGACGCACCTAAAAGCGCGTTAGAACTTGAGGTATTGATAAAGGGTGTATTCGCGCAACATCGCTTTTTGGACCTGTTGCAGCACTTTGTTTTGTTTGAAGAAGACCCAGACAGCGGCGCGATTCACAAGATCATCGCCGGCTATCATCAGTTTCATGCAGTGAATGCGGCAGTAGAAGAAACTGTGCGCGCCAGTGGCATGCACGATATTCAGGATGAACGCGGCGAATACTGGGCCGGACGCATGCACGGCGGCAAACCTGGGGATCGTCGTGCCGGTGTGGTCTGGCACACGCAGGGCAGCGGCAAGAGCTTCTCGATGCTGTTCTATGCTGCACGGATGGTACGACATGCCGCCATGCAGAACCCTACCCTGGTCGTGCTGACCGATCGCAATGATCTGGATGATCAGCTATTCGGTCAGTTCCAGCGCTGCCATGACATGCTTGGCCAGACGCCTATACAGGCCGCATCTCGCGACCAGTTGCGTGATTTGTTGTCCGTCGCCAGCGGCGGCGTGGTGTTCACTACCATTCAGAAGTTCCTGCCCCCAAAGGTCGATGGCGTAAGCGGCAACATGCCCGCCCTGTCCAATCGTCGCAACATTGTGGTGATTGCCGATGAAGCCCACCGCAGTCAGTACGA
>CANGJP010000039.1 GCA_947454465.1 Pseudomonadota bacterium | reverse complement strand
TTTTTTGTTCATGATGTAGTCAATGTCAGACGTGATTGCTAATGATTTCGTGGGCCTGTCAACAGAAGAAGCGTCTGTCCGACTTAAAGCGAAAGGATTTAATGAATTGCCTGGTAGCAGGCCGCGCAGTTTGATTCTTATTGCTTTTGATGTGATGGTTGAGCCCATGTTTTTGTTATTGTTGGCCGCATCGAGTATCTATATGTTGCTCGGTGAGTCGAAAGAGGCGGTAGCATTAGCGGCCTCTATCTTGGTCGTGATTGCAATTACAATTTTACAAGAGCGCCGCACTGAGCACGCGCTTGCTCGATTGCGCGATCTGTCTGATCCGCAAGCAGTGGTTTTGCGAGATGGCGAACGTGTGCGAATCCCTAGTCGTGAAGTGGTTGTTGGAGATGTGTTATTCATCCGTGAAGGTGATCGTATTGTTGCGGATGCGATCTTATTGAGTGCGACCTCGCTCAGTGTCGATGAGTCTATCCTGACTGGGGAATCGCTCCCCTTGGAAAAGTTTGTTCAGCGTAGTGGCGAGGGTTCAGCTGACAGTCTGGTGTTTTCTGGCAGTCTTGCAGTGCGGGGGTTTGGTATTGCCCGTGTCATCGCTACGGGTCTTAAAACTGAAATAGGCAAAATCGGGCGTTCGCTAACTCTGTTAAAGCCAGAGACCACTCCGTTATTTAGTGAAGTCCGACGTATTGTGCGCTGGGTAGCGGTTGCTGGCTTGCTGCTTTGTACGGTAATTTCAATTGTGTATGCAGTGACGCGGTTTGATGCGTTGGGTGGAGTACTGGTGGGAATCACGGTGGCCATGAGTATATTGCCGGAGGAATTTCCAGTGGTGCTCACCGTGTTTTTGGCAATGGGGGCGTGGCGCCTTTCCCGGCTAAATGTTCTGACTCGTCGCATGCCGGCTGTAGAGACCATTGGTGCGGCAACAGTGTTGGCGGTAGACAAGACTGGTACATTGACAGAAAACCGCATGCGGGTTGTGGCGATTGAGACCTCCGCAAATCGAAACGATTTGCGTCAAATGGGCGTTATTCTAGATGAGAGTTCTCGAGCTTTATTGGCCACTGCACAGGCTGCCAGTGAGCGTGATGCATTCGATCCCATGGAGCATGCTATTCATGACTGTGCTGCTACAAACGCTGTGCAAGAGTTGGAAAAATTTGCTCAGATGAGGTTGTGTCGGGAGTATGACTTAACACCAGAGTTGTTGGCAGTGACGCATGTTTGGCAGAGCCAGGAGAGCTTACCTTATGAGGTGGCGGTTAAAGGTGCACCAGAAGCTGTGTTTCAGTTATGTCAGTTGAGTGACGCAGAGCGTACGGATTGGCAACAACGCGTGGTGAGGTATGCGGATGAAGGGTTGCGGGTACTGGCTGTAGCCAAAGGCGAGCATTGCGATGACCGGTTTCCCGATTCGCCCTACGCATTTAGTCTTGTTTTTCTTGGGTTGATTTGTCTCGCAGATCCCTTGCGTGCAGGTATTACCTCTCATTTGGCTGAGTGTAAGCAAGCAGGTATTCGTGTGGTCATGATTACGGGTGATCACATCGGTACGGCTTTGGCGATCGCTGGTCAAGCTGGGATTGATATTTCCGCTGGGGCGATGACCGGAGATCGGTTGTCTCGGTTACCTGAGCAAGAGTTGATTAAAGAAACGCGCTACATCAATGTATTCGCACGGATGGCACCCGCTCAAAAACTAGTGTTGGTACAGGCACTGAAAGCAAGTGGTGAAGTGGTGGTGATGACGGGTGACGGGGTCAACGATGCGCCGGCATTAAAAGCTGCTCATGTAGGTGTGGCGATGGGGGGGCGAGGTACAGATGTGGCTCGAGAGGCCGCTTCGTTGGTGCTCGTTAATGATGATTTCGCTTCCTTGGTAGGTGCGGTCAGAATGGGTAGGCGTATCTACCAAAACATCAAGCATGCAATGAGTTTTATTATCGCTGTGCATATCCCAATTGCGGGTATGGTCTTGTTATCGACATTGCTAGGTTGGCCTTTGGTGCTTTATCCATTGCATGTGATGTTTCTTGAATTCGTGATTGATCCTGCGTGTTCGTTGGCTTTTGAGGCGGATCCTGAGGCGTCAGACTTGATGCGTCTGCCTCCGCGCGCTGTGAATGCCAGTCTATTTTCTAAACAAGTGATCTACCAAAGCGTACTGCGCGGGGTGGCGATGCTGGTATATTGCGGCGTTGTGTATGGTGTGGCCTTGAGAAGTGTGTCAGAGCCGCAGGCTCGTGCGTTAGCGTTTATTGCTATGGTAGTAAGTAGTGTGACGCTGATTTTTGTCAATCGCGCTCAAGGTGGCCATGCGCAATCTGCAAATATATATAAATCTATTGCAGTCCAAAACCAATACCACTGGTGGATCGCTGGGGTGGCCGCAATGGCACTATGGTGCACATTATATGTACCCGCGGCGGCGCAAATGTTTCAATTTCATGCCCCCTCGCCACTCCTTATCAGTCTGGTTGTAAGTTTGGGGTTAATCTTTTTGATTCGACCAATAAAGTTAAGGCTATCGAGAATACGAGTTGAGTAGTGGGCTATGCCCTAAACGAATTAGGCTGGTTTATTGATTTGTAGTGGTTAATGTTTAATAAATTTTAGTAAGAGAACTACATGAATCCTAATATTGCAGCGCTGTTGATGCGTATTCGTTCACTGCAAGAAGAGCTTGAAAATGAGTGGATCAAGCGTAATACAGAGTTCAATTATTCATTACATGAAAAGAAAGTAATTTTCGACGAATTTATCAGGCGGCAACATCGAGAATATCGACGTGGTTTGCTGGGCTATTTGCTTAGTGCTCGGTTATTAATTTTGATGATCGCGCCAGTTATATACCTGATGATTGTCCCGATAATTTTTCTAGATTTTTTCTTTTCGATGTACCAGATGATGTGCTTTCCGGTATATGGAATCAGTCTGGTAAGGCGTAGTGACTATCTAATTTTCGATCGCAATCAACTAGGTTATTTGAATGTTATTGAAAAAATAAATTGTGCCTATTGCTCGTACGGGAATGGAGTGCTTGCTTATGCCAGAGAGATCGCTGCACGTACAGAGCAATACTGGTGTCCAATCAAACATGCTAGGCGAGCACCTGACTTTCATGGTCTTTATCCAGGTTTTGTCGATTATGGTGATGCTAAGGCATACCATGATGAGCTAGAGAATTTACGTAAGCAGCTTAGAAAGAGATGATTTCCGTGCTTCTATAAGGTCATGAATGATGAGATTGGCTTAACGGCCAAGTTGTCGTTCCAGCGCGGCTACCCTGGTTAGGGTGGCAACAACTGAATCTGGATTAAGGCTAATGGAGTCGATGCCTAGTTTCACTAGGTGCTCAGTAATCTCAGGGTAATCAGAAGGTGCCTGGCCGCAAATTCCGGAATGACGATTATTTCGCTGACAGCCCTCAATAGCCATTTGGAACATCATTTTCATGCCTGGATCGCGTTCATCGAAATCGAATGCAACGAGTTCAGAGTCACGATCTACTCCTAAGGTCAGCTGAGTTAAATCATTAGAACCGATCGAGAATCCATCAAAGTATTTAGCGAATTCGTCAATAAGTAAAACGTTATTAGGAATCTCGCACATGACAAAGATTTCAAGCCCATTCTCGCTGCGTTTAAGTCCATACTTCTCCATGGTAGTGATGGTAGTGTGTGCTTCTGATACGCGTCTGCAAAATGGGATCATGATTTTCACATTGGTCAACCCGAGTTTTTCACGGACGTGCTTTATGGCTGCACACTCCAATGCAAAGCCTTCTGTGTAGGCTGGGTGTGAATAGCGGGAAGCCCCTCTAAAACCTAGCATGGGGTTTTCTTCGTCAGGTTCGAAGCAGCTGCCACCGACAAGAGCTGCATATTCATTGCTTTTGAAGTCCGACATGCGAACGATGACGGGTTTTGGATAGAATGCCGCAGCTAATATAGCAATGCCTTCCGAGAGCTTTTCTATAAAAAATGCTGATCGTTCTGAGTGGTGACGAGTAAGATGATCAAGTAGCGCTCTCTCGTGTCGATCAGTAACCTTGTCTGGATGGATCAGTGCCATTGGGTGTGCTTTGACGTATTCGCTAATAATAAACTCCATGCGTGCTAGTCCTACGCCATCGTTTGGCAAAAAACTACTTTGAAATGCAATCTCAGGATTTCCAAGAATTAGCATCAATTTGGTTTTAGTTTTCGGCAGGTTAGCCAAGTTGGTATGGCTTACCTTGAATGGAATTGCACCCTCATAGACGACACCTTGTTCTCCTTGATGGCAGGCCACGGTTAATAGTTCCCCTGTTTGACATCGTGTGGTTGCGTTAGTAGTACCGATGATGGCTGGTATACCTAGTTCACGTGCAACAATCGCTGCATGGCAGGTGCGTCCACCGCGATTGGTGATGATTGCTGCAGCCTGTTTCATGATCGGTTCCCAATCTGGTGTGGTGATGTCCGTCACCAGCACTTCACCCGGCTTAAAGTTTTGGATATCGGCTGGGGTAGGAATGACGCGGACTGTGCCCGTACCGATACGTGCTCCTACAGCTCTTCCTGTTAGGCGTACTGGGCCTGTTCCAAGCAGGTGATATTCTTCAATGATATGGCGTTGTTCCTGTGATTTGACAGTTTCAGGGCGTGCTTGAAGTATGTAGAGCTTTCCATCCGTGCTGTCTTTGGCCCACTCCATATCCATCGGTGTCTTGGTTCCTGATTGCGTGCTGAAATGATGTTCAATTTTTATAGCATAGTCAGCGAGAGTCAGGACTTCTTCATCACTCAAACAGAATTGATCACGCTCATCTTCAGTGGTATCTATATTTGTGGTCGAAAAGCCGACTTTATCAGTGCCATACACCATTTTTAAGGCTTTTGTGCCAAGTTTTCGCCTTAAAACCTTTCGGTATCCTTGTGAGAAAGTAGGCTTAAAAACTAGAAATTCATCCGGATCAATCGCGCCTTGTACAATGTTTTCACCCAATCCATAGCTGGCACTAATTAAAACTACATCGTCAAATCCTGTTTCAGTGTCGAGTGAAAACATGATGCCACTGGTGGCTAGATCAGAACGGACCATCTTCATAATGCCGATAGACAGTCCTACGCTGAAATGATCAAATTTGTTATCGATCCGATAGTGTATGGCACGATCCGTAAACAGACTGGCAAAACAACGTTTACAAGCATCCAATAGTTGATCTTCACTGCGAATGTTCAGAAATGTTTCTTGCTGTCCTGCAAAGCTTGCTGTTGGTAAATCTTCTGCTGTGGCAGAGCTGCGTACCGCTACACTGAGTGTGTTGTCATATTCGTTCTGTAAAGCTCTATATGCAGTTATGATTTCGCTACGTAATGCTTCAGGAAGTGGTGTGCTTAAGATGATATTTCTAGCTTGCTTGCCGCGAGCTTGGAGTTCTGTCATGTCGTTTGAATTGAGCGTATCCAGCACTTTATGTAATTGCGTCCACGATCCTGAGTTGTCCAGCATGAATCGATACGCTTCTGCAGTGACGGCAAATCCATTGGGTATGTTGACACCTTTTGGCATTAAGGCCTGATACATCTCGCCAAGCGCTGCATTCTTTCCGCCCACCAGTGGGATATCATGAATGCCTATTTCGTTAAAAAATCTTATATATCGATAGTTGGTATTCATAGTGCTAAAGACCTTTCACGTGAAAGCCGCTCCTGGCGGTCTGTCGAGGAATATCAGTCCTGAATGAATGTGGTTTGATAATGAGTAAATCACATCGAACTCGATCGAGAACGATTTCTGCTGTATTTCCTATGAATAGACGCTTTAATTGCCGGCGGGATACAGAACCCATGACTAGTAAATCAGTTTTAAGATTACTCGTCGATTCAATCAATACGTCTGATGGAATGCCATCCTTGATGATGCAGTTGCTAACCGGGATGGCATTCCTTTTCGCTAGCTTATCCAGTTCCGCCTTAATGCTTGAGACTAAACGTCGTGATCTATCTGCAGAAATGGGCGGTCGAATCGGCTCAATAAAATTTGAATTGGCGGTGCTCAATGGTCTTTGATAGCCATGGATCAATTGAAATGAGCCTCCCAGGTTGCTGATCACGGTTTTTGCTTCATTGATTATGATGTCATCAAGTTGGGAAGGTTTGGCGTGAGCGTGCAGCGGGTCGACTGCAGCTAAAACTGAAAGGTTTATAGGATTTTTATTGGATTTAACAAACCAAAGCGGACAAGGGCAGTGTCGCACTAATTCCCAATCGGTATTGGCCAGTAGCCACCTTCCAATCCGACCATGTCGATTCGAATCAGCGATGAGTAAGTCTGGTTTGCTTTTCATGACATATCGAATAATCGCTTCATGTGCAGGAAAATCCCATTCAACGACACAGTCGACATGCACGCCTTTATAGCGCAAGGTATCAGCAATGGCTTCGAGCCCAATGAGCCGGTATTGAATGGCGTTAGAGAGTGCGTCCTTGCTAGAAATGGGCTCGTGTTTGTTGAGTGGGTAGGGTAATGAAAAGGCGTGGAACAAGGTGATCCGTGCGCCACAGGTGGCAGCTATCTGACCTGCTTTACGAACAGCAAGTGAGTGACGGGTGAAAGGATTTGCAACTGCCACGCATAAATGCTGCCATGAATTCATACGTAGTTATCCATTGATTAATCATGATGATCACTGATAGATGTCGCACAGTACGATAGGTTCTGTTTTTTATGCATGCGTAACTGTGCCTAATACAGTAGGGAATTTATCCATGGTCAATGCGTGTGACTGGTATTTTTATGGTGGTGTATCCTGTGGCTGGTTAAATTATCCAATCTCAAATTGTTGATTCTTGTAGGGGAGTTCCACATTTCCTTTAAGTTTCGCGCGAAAGTTGAGCATTACCTGTTCATCACCATGGACAAGAAATGTTTTACTCGGTGCAATGGTAGTGTGCCATGCAAGTAATTCGTTGCAGTCTGCATGAGCGGAAAATCCGTTAATTGTATAAATCTTCGACTGAACAGGAATGTCTTCCCCAAACAGTGATACGTATTTGGCACCGTCGATGATGCGACGTGCCAATGTACCTGAGGCTGCATATCCGACGAAAATAACGCTTGAGTCGCGTCGCCATAGGTTGTGTTTAAGGTGATGTCTAACGCGACCCCCCGTGCACATACCTGATCCTGCCATAATTATCGCCCCGGAGAATCGATTGATGGCCATAGACTCGGTTGTATCTCGGACGATGTGCAGTCCCGGTACGGCAAATAAATCCTGTTTATTATGCAGAGTGGCACTGGCAAGTTCATCGAAGCATTCAGGATGTCGGGTGAATACTTCAGTGGCAGAAATGGCCATAGGGGAATCGAGGAATACTTGCATACCGCCCGCTAGTTTCCCTTGTTGTATGCCTTCGCGGAGGTAGAAGAGTATTTCTTGTGCCCGTTCCAGTGCAAAGGTAGGGATGATCACGTTTCCCCCACGTTGAAAAGCATCCCTAATGGCTTCGTATAGTTCATGAACTGATTCGGGCAGTGATCTGTGTGCGCGATCTCCATAAGTGGTTTCCATTACGACACAATCAGCGTGAGGTGGTGGAACCGGATTGCGTAGCAGCGGACGTCCGCTGTTACCTAAATCCCCAGAGAAAATGATGCTGCGGGTTTTGTGTTGATTGGCATATTCGAGTCGGATGCTGGCTGAACCTAAAATATGTCCTGCGTCATAAAAGGTCGCTGTTAACTGGGGTGTTAATAGAATCGGTTTGCCATAGTCAGCTTTACGATCGAAATATTCAAAGGTATTCATCGCATCAAGTAGTGAATAGAGTGGGCGCTCAGTTTCGATATCCTTGTTATGACGACGTGCGCGACGTGTGTTACGAAGCGCTTCTTCCTCCTGAAGATGTGCTGCGTCAAGCAAAACAATTCTAGTTAATTCACGGGTCGCTGCTGTGCAAATGATTTCACCCTTGAACCCTCTTTTAACAAGTAAGGGTAAACGACCACAATGGTCTAAATGAGCGTGTGTCAGCAGTACGTAATCAATGCTACTGGCATCGAAACCAAATTCATCAGAATTATCTAGGCTCAGTTCCCGGCTGCCTTGAAATAGTCCGCAATCTATCAAGATGCGTTTTCCTGCGCATTCGAGTAGATGGCATGATCCTGTTACATCGCGATCGGCGCCATGGAATGAGAGTTTCATGTTGTATGATTCCTTGTTTTTTTATGGTAATGATCGTTACCTTAACTAAATAAGGGCGTGCCATTGGCTTTGTGCCAGTCGATAATGCTTTGCCAAATTTCATTAGCAGTTTCGGCAAACCAGAATAAGCTTCTGTCATGTCGAGTGATGACGCCTTCATCGATCAAAAAATCAAAGTCGATGGCGCGTTTCCAGTACTCTTCTCCAACTAGAACGATAGGTACTGTTGGCATTTTGCGTGTTTGAATGAGTGTGAGTGTTTCAAACAACTCATCGAATGTTCCATAACCGCCTGGAAACGCCACTAAGGCGCGAGCTCTTAGTAAGAAATGGAGTTTCCGCATCGCAAAGTAATGGAAGCGGAAACACAGTTCGGGGGTGATATAGGGGTTGGGAAATTGTTCATGAGGCAACGTAATATTTAGACCTATCGAGCGTGCCCCTACGTCAAATGCACCTCGATTAGCCGCTTCCATGGCGCCGGGGCCACCACCTGTCATTAATGTGACTCGACAGTCATCCGGACAGCTGCCTGAGGTGCCTATCAATTGGCCTAACTCACGAGCGATAGTGTAATACCTGCTTTTTAAGAGTAGCTTTTCGGCTGTATACAATTCGATTTTGAGGGCGGGATCTTCAGGAGAAAGATTCAGTGCTCGCTGTATATTGTCTAGCGCTGCTTGAGCAGTACTGGGATCGCTAAGGCGAGTGCTGCCGAATACTACAATTGTATGTTGAATGCCATTCTGTCTTAACACCATCTCTGTTTTGCTGTAGTCCAATTGCAACCTAATGTCCCTATTGGCATCTAGGTTTAGAAAGTCCATGTCTTGGTCAGCCTGTCGATGGTTGGCATGTGCCTTAATCACTTTAACTCGTGCCTGCACTTCAAGGTCTGGTGGCTCAGTTTGTATATGACTCTGTGGGATTGTTGAGCCGGATGCAAAAATATTTGTTTTTTCTGTCATTGTAATTAACGTGTTAGGTATTCATTGTCAGGACAGATCTTCAGAAAACGTTGCATAGATCGTCATGGATTGTTTAAGTATCGTTACGCATAAGGGTCGTGTAAAAACCAGTGGGTTTCAGTAAGTGAATTCCACAGTTGAGAGTTGCACACTAGTGTGTATCTTTCTCGCGTTATAGCTACTGGATTTGATTTAGGCTGTAGCTTTAGGTTCATTCCAGTTGGTTACGAACTTAACAATTGTTTCTAATCCCATCACTAGTTCCCCTTTATGTCGGTGTATCCTCAATACCTGGTGCACTCCTGCTGTGACGACTCACCGTCACTCGTTGAGTCTTCGCAATCAGCAGGAGCGGATCACCTGCCTGGATCTGGATACAAGTGGGTCTGTCCAATGCATCCAGAAGTTGTGAGACAGATTGCCGGACAGTGTCCAATTTGTGGCATGGCGCTTGAGCTTATTCCTATATTCGCAGGAAAAGAGGACAGCTCGGAATTAGAAGACATGTCTTATCGTTTCAAGCTAAGTTTAATCTTTACGCTGCCGCTATTTCTTCTGACCATGAGTGAATCCCTGCTGCTAGCGCATTCATCGCCCTGGCGTGTATTGGGTTTGTTTGGTTGGATACAGGCTGCTCTGGCAACGCCTGTTGTGTTTTGGGCTGGTTGGCCTTTGCTGCAGCGTGCAGGCCGTTCCTTTCGGACTGGCCATTTCAATATGTTCACTCTAATTGGAATTGGCGTCTCGGCTGCTTATCTGTTCAGTTTGGGTGTGCTTGTTTTTCCTGATCATTTTCTAGTCGATCTTGAAACAGATGGAGATATTCCACTGTATTTCGAGTCGGCAGCTGTCATCGTTTGTTTGGTGTTGTTGGGCCAGGTTTTAGAATTGAGAGCAATAAGCAAGACAAGTAGCTCAATAAAATCCTTATCTACTTTAGCACCTGCAAGTGCACTGCGTGTTAATCCAGATGGCAGTTCGTACGAGGTCTCTTTAAACGACATTCATGTTGGTGATCTGCTACGCGTGAAGCCGGGTGGAAAAGTACCTGTTGACGGTATTTTACTGACGGGTGTGTCAAGTATTGATGAGTCCATGATTACCGGTGAGTCTATTCCTGTAGCCAAGCAGGCAGGTAGCGTAGTCATTGCCGGTACTATCAATCAAACCGGAACCTTCGATTTTCGCGCTGATAAGGTAGGAAAAGATACGCTACTTGCTCAAATTATTTTCTTGGTGTCCGAGGCGGCCCGAAGTCGAGCCCCGATCCAAAAGATTGCCGATGTCGTTTCATCCTTTTTTGTACCGATAGTGATCGCTATCAGTTTTCTCGCTTTTTTAGTTTGGGGGTTTATGGCACCTGCTCCATCGCTGTCTAATGCGTTGGTAGTGGCGGTCTCAGTTTTGATTATTGCCTGCCCCTGTGCTCTTGGTTTGGCGACGCCTATTTCCATTGTGGTGGGTATTGGCCGAAGTGCACAGGAGGGTGTGCTCATCAAAGATGCTGAATCACTAGAGAGAATGGAGCAGGTCGATACATTGGTGATCGATAAAACCGGAACCTTGACGGAGGGTGTGCCCAAACTACAAAAGGTCATTGCGATATCAGGATTTAGCGAGCAGCAGGTACTCATTACTGCTGCAGCTTTGGAAATAAAGAGTGAGCACCCATTAGCAAAGGCTATCACTAATTATGCTTACCAGCAGCGCGTGACGATACCTACTCTCGATTCATTCAAATCCGTAACCGGTTCAGGTGTTGAAGGGGTTATCAACGGCGAGTTGGTTTTTTTAGGTAACGACTTATCTTTGATGGATAGGGGAATTGATGTTTCTTATCTGGATTTTGATGCCAATAGATTACGAAGTATGGGTCACACTGTGATCTATTTGGCTATTGGTGAGCAGTTGGCTGGACTGATTAGTGTGTCCGATTCGATCAAGCCAACAGCCATTGAAGCCATAGCCTCCCTACGTAATAGCGGATTACGCATTGTCTTATTGACGGGTGATAACCGAATGACCGCTTTGGCGGTGTCTGCACGATTGGCTATAGATGAAGTGCAAGCTGAAGTTCTTCCCCATGATAAGTATCTTTATGTCAAGAATATGCAGGCTAAAGGTCATGTCGTTGCCATGGCTGGTGATGGTGTTAATGATGCACCGGCGATAGCGGCTGCGGACGTAGGTATCGCGATGGGTACTGGCACAGATGCGGCGATGCAGAGTGCTCGTGTCGTGTTGATCAAGGGTGACTTGCTCGGTATTGTTAAAGCGAGGAGCCTTAGTAAAAAAATAATGAGCAATATCCGTCAGAATCTATTCTTCGCTTTTTTCTATAATTTTTTAGGTGTGCCTATAGCGGGTGGCGTGTTGTACCCGTTTTTCGGTATTTTACTCAGTCCTATGATCGCCAGTATGGCTATGAGTTTAAGTTCGCTGTCGGTAATAACTAATGCATTAAGATTAAGGAAGTGAATTTCCTCATTCAGTGATGTATGCAATGTCCATCAATCAGGATAGGTACCTAAAGACTGATGACTATATAAATATCATGATGATCATCGGTATTGATATTAGAGGCTAATATGGTCGATGTAGCTGCGATTTCTATGGATCAAAGACGGCAATATTTAAACAATAGGCTTAGGGAGTTGTCATCCCGAATTGAAAATGCAGAGAAGGGGATTCGGCATATTGATGATCCGCTTGTCAGCGATGATCCTGATCGTGCTTTACAGGTTTCCAATGATAATGTTTTACGAGTTATTGATGAAGCTGCTGCCTCTGAGATTAAAGCTATTAATGCGGTGTTAGCACGAATCGATAAAGGTTTATATGGCGTGTGTATTCATTGTCATGGCGACATCCCTCAACAGCGTTTGCAAGCTGTCCCTTATGCTTTGACGTGTATGGCATGTGCTTAAGTTGCGTGTGGGATTAAAAGGTCGTCTGCTCGGTGTCTAATTTTTAGTATTTCAGGTTAATTTACTGGTTTTCGCTAATGGTCATTTAGGCTGCCTCATTTCAAACACGTCTTTTTTAATTTAGACTACGCCTTGATTTTGAGGAGTGTCAGTTTATGAGTAAAAATGCCATTTTGGCTGCTTTTGTGTTGGCGGTATCCTTTGGTACTGTTTCGGCTGTGCTTGCGCAACAGAATGGTCCGCCTCCACCTGGTCCTCCTCCGGCCGGTCCTCAAGGGGGGGCACCTCCTAGTGGTGCTGACTTCGTCAAACGATTTGATACCAATACAGATGGTAAAATTTCAGCTGATGAATACATGTCTGATTTCACTCGAATGGATGCGTCGGCCGATGGATTCATCGATTCAACCGAAGCTCCACAAGGTGGTGGTGATTTTATGGGTAAGTTCGACAAGGATGGAGATAAGAAAATTTCCAAAGTTGAATTTATGGCGGATTTCAAACAAATGGACCAAAGTGGTGACGGGTTTGTTGATGTCTCTGAAGCCCCAGGGCCGCCACCTGAGGGTGGGGCAAATCCTCCTCCACCTCCACCAAATTAATCGGATTTTTGAAGCCTCGTCTCATTTCACGCCGTTCTGTACTGACAGAGCGGCGTGGGGTGATCTTGACTATAGTAAATCTAGGAAGTTCAGCATGTCCTGCTTCTGATATTCCGTCAGTACATTGATAATATTAATAATTCCATTGGCTTCTGAAGGGCGGGCACTGATGAATCCCGTCGATCCGATGAAGCTTTTGCTTTGATGCGCTTGGGTAGCGTTCAAAAGGTCGTTGGTGCAATGACCGTCATGCAGAAAGAAAATACGCTGCCCTAAGCCCCACAATGGCGATGTTCGAGACTCACCTGAGACGGTTTGTCTTGTGTTATGCCATCTGCCGAGTTTGCTCCCATTTCATGCGTCAATAAATCTCAGTAAAGGTTTACCGTCTTATTATTCAATGCACTTGCCGCAGCCTGATTGCCAGTTTTTAAGGTGGGGGTATGGCACAACGCGCATCCGTTAATGATTAACAGCTCTTTGCCTCGTGTAATCGATACGGCTCCGCCGGGGTTGGTGCTGTATGGTTCCAGAGGGCCAAGCAAGCGCATAAAGAATGAAAATGTATCAATTGAGCTGAACTCATTGCGCTCTTTTAATGATCGAGACTGATTAAGGGATATAGGTTGATGATGTGATGCTGGATAGTAAAGCGCTGCATCAGCTGTAAACATCTTGGAAAAAGTACAGCCGTTATAGGTACGGCTTTAGTGAGCTATGCTTTTCTCAGTCGAGATATGCTGAGTGTTGAGCTGATAGTGTTTGTTACAGCTATCAGCTCAGGGTGATCAAAATGAATAAGTGTCGTTATGGGGTGGGATTTCCTGCGGCCATACCGCCGGCAGCCATGCCACCAGCCGCCATACCACCAGCTGCCATACCGGTAGTTTCACTAGCTGCGGACATGCCACCCGCTTCCATTCCCGCGCCACCCTTGGATTCATCGCCAAATTGACCGTTTTCCAGTGAGGAAAATTTTTCGTCACCTAAGCTGGTGCGAACATGTGCTTTGAGATCGGCCAGTAACTTGGCGGCCAGTGCAGGTTGCTGTGTAGCCAAGTTGGTTGTTTCCAGTACGTCCTTATTGACGTCATACAGGAAGCTTTCCTTAGTATCCCAGTAATAAAGCAGTTTGTAGTCTTCTCTACGAATAGCTGTTTGTGGGTGAGGTACTTCCACATCGTGGTGCCAGATCATGTGATCAATGGGCCGTGTTACCGTGCCCTTGCCACCACTGAGCATTACTGATTTCCAACTGCCACCTTCGGTGCCTTTGGGTATTGCAAAGCCAGGTGCCGCTAGATCCAATACGGTGGGGAACATGTCATAAGAGATGACGGGTACATTGCTATAAGCCTTTGCTGTAATGCCAGGACCACTGACAATCAACGGTACACGGAGGCCACCCTCATCTAACAGGGCCTTGGCTCCTTTTAAGGCTGTTGTCTTCATGCCGTTATCGGACATGTAAATCACATAGGTATTTTTCGTGATACCGAGTTGATCTAATTTTTTTAGCAGTACGCCAATGCAGGTGTCTAAGTCTTCTGTCATGGCAGCCTGCAATGCATTCGCACCGCTATAATTTTTTAGCGTGGAAGCCAGTGCCTGTGGTTTGGCATGCGGCGCATAGTAAGAAAGCTGTAAATAGAAGGGGTGGCCTTCCTTTACTTGCTTATCCATATAGTCCTGTGCGCGGCGAGTAATACCGAACGTTTGTTTAGGATCAAGGGGATCGCTAGTGTCGCCATCTTCATTCATGGTGATGCCATCGCTGGCATCGTAGCCCATTGATGCTGGAGTTTGTGGCCATTGCCACTTACCAAAATGAGCTGCGCGGTACGTGGGGTTGGCGCGCTTTAGAGTATTGGCAATGGAATCAGTGATGGGGGCGCTCCAGTTAACATGCCATTTGTCGATCGCATTCAGGGTGACGGTACTTCGACCCATCTGGTAGGCGGCACGTGAACCTTCGCACTTAGGATGAGCGGCGTAGGCTTGGGAAAAAATAATACCTTGGGACGCGATGCGCTCTAGGTTGGGCATCTTATAGCTTGCCGTGCGACTGAAGTCCTTACCAGGAATCATCTCCACCGGCGTACCATCTAGGCCTTGGTCGTCAACGAAGATGAATAGAATGTTGGGATTGGTTGGGGCTGAAGCGGCACCCGCGGTACTTATTCCGCAGATAACCGATAGCAATATTAATTTTAAATACTTCATAGTTAACAGTTCCCCTAACGTGGCTTAACGTGGCATTTATTCTAACGGGCTTTGGTGGGAAATGCCCTCCTGTCTCCTGCGTAAAATGGGCTATTTGCATCAAGAAATGTGATTGTTGATGTGCCTCTGCAACTTAGTGGGGGTAGGGCATGAACGTTTATGTTGCGCCTGCTTAAGGTTGTCTTGGGTGTCTAACTTCACCTTGGCATGTGAGGCTGTTCAGAGACGGTATACTGCTGCAATGAATCTCACAGATATGCATTTCATGTCCCGTGCAATTGAGTTGGCTCGATTGGCTGAAGCTCAAGGTGAGGTGCCTGTGGGCGCTGTGCTTGTTAAAGACAATCAGATTATTGCAGAAGGCTGGAATCAGCCTATTAGTACTTCTGATCCTACAGCCCATGCGGAAGTATTGGCCATGCGTGCGGCTGCACAGGTGCTCAAGAATTACCGGCTGCTTGATGCTACCTTGTATGTGACATTAGAGCCTTGTGCTATGTGTGCAGGCGCTATGGTGCATGCGCGTATCAAACGGTTGGTCTATGCCGCAGCTGATCCACGAGCGGGTGCGGCTGGGACCATCTTTAACATTCTTCAGCATACGGCGTTAAATCACCGTGTCGAGGTCACGGGTGGCGTCCTGGAGTCTAATTGTGCAGGCCTGTTACGTGATTTTTTTCGTACGCGTCGCGGTAAATAACGTTAATTCTTCTTAGCCTTCGTGGCTTCAACTTTATCGATGGTAGCGGCTAAGCCTCCTTCGGCACCAACCCAGTTCAACATCGACATATATAGCTTGATGCTGTCTACAAACTGCACAGGCTCCCAGCCCCGTGCATAGCCACGTTTGGCCTGTGAGTACCATTTTTCTTGGGTCAGCAGTGGCAGATACTCACGTACCACATCCCATTTATCGGCGTCTTTACCATCTGCTTGGGCGAAAATGCGTGCATCTTCAATGTGCCCATATCCCATGTTGTAGGAGGCAAGTGCAAACCACGTGCGATCAGGTTCCTTAATGCGGGCTGGAATCATGTCGCGCACATGAATGAAGTATCGTGCACCACCGAGAATACTTTGTTGTGGATCAAGTCGATTATCGACACCAAGGCTTTGAGCGGTTTCATCGGTCAGCATCATCAGGCCGCGTACTCCAGTCGGCGAAGTGGCATCTGCTTGCCATTTGGATTCCTGATAACTGATGGCGGCTAGCATGCGCCAATCCATGTTCATTTGGCTTGCAGCGGCTTTGAATAGCTCAAGATATTGAGGCAATGTTTCACGTACATCGGTGATGAAGTTGCGTGCATGCAATACGGGAGTAATAGGTTTCTTCGAATAGTAACGGTTCAGTATGCTTGCTAGTCTGCCGTCTGCATCTACCACTGAAAAAAACGATGAAACCCGACTTAGTAAAGTGGTGTCGCGTGTGTTAATCAGCCAAGCCAGTGATTTGCCTTGGTCAAGGTCAAAGGCGATGGAGATGTCGGGGTGGAAGCTGCGTCCTACTGCAAATTCGTTGGAGTCAGCGACCGTGAAATCCAGTTCGTGCTGGGATAATCGATATAGTAGCTGGTCAATTTCTGTTTCCGGATTTTCAACCCAGCTAATGTCCGGTTCATCTATACGCAAGCGCGCTAAGGCTGCAGCATGAGGACTTTCGCTAGCTACTTCCAGATGGCCCATGTGACTGGCTTCGACAAGGTCACGCGGACGTTCACTGCCTGTGCGATAGATTAGATGTTCTTTCACTAGTTGGTATGCGGGGCCGTAGCTGCTGCCGGTAGGGGCTATTTGTTCTAGAGACAGCCCTGCCGCTGCAATATGCGCACGTCCAGAAGCTATTTCCTGACGTAATTCGTGGGCATTACGCGCCGAGTAGATGTTTAAGGCGACACCTAGGTCGGCTGCAAATTGAGCCGCTAAGTCATATTCAGGTCCCTGTGGACCTTCGGAGCCCAAGTAGTAAGTGCTCGGGCTGTTTAAAGTCACCACCCGTAATTCACCGGCACTGAGGATTTGCTCAAGAATTCCCGGTGGCTGAGAGCAGGTGCCCAGCAGTAGACAGGCAAAGATGGCAATTGCCGCTTTCAAATGTGTTTAACTCACTGAAGTGAAATCAAAAAAGGCTAGTATAAACGCTGAAATTGCCCCAGCAGTTGTATAGAATACCCGTCCTTGTTAAGGCATGGGTCAACAACCTGTTTCCCCTGAGAGCTTCCGGAGAGGTACCGAAGCGGTCATAACGGCACCGATTCGAAATCGGTTGAGGGTTAACTCCCTACAAGGGTTCGAATCCCTTCCTCTCCGCCAAATTCTACACGGTAGGCTCATTAGGATGGTTGGTAGATGTCTTTTGGGTTCTGAAGGATAAGCGGTAGTGGCAATTTGCCTATCGAGTGTTGGACAGGGATAAGGGTAGGCTGAGCCTACATAGGATAGTTTAGGAGAAATAATTCATGCTCATTTTGACTCGCCGTGTAAGCGAATGCATCGTTATTGGCGATGACATCAATGTAGTGGTGCTTGGAGTTCAGGGAAATCAAGTTCGTATCGGTATTTCCGCTCCGCCGAATATTTCGGTTCATCGTGAAGAAATTTATCAGCGCATCCAGCGTGAGCGTGACAAGGGTGCGTCACAAGATCAGTCCTGATGGTTTACTGTCTTAAATCTGCTGCTCACGCACCGAATCAATCAGCCGTGAGCAGCGACAGGTAAGGGAATTCTTCAGTTCACCGATGACCTTTTAGGGTGTTACCTTGCTAGGTTTGATCGTATAGGAAAACGCTACTTCTCCTTGCTTGTGTTCAGATGTTTCGTCTTTCGGCATCCATGAACGTACGTAGTCAACCTTGGCGTTCTGAGGTGAAACGGTTACCCGCAAGTGACCCGAAGCCGGTAAGTAATCACCAGTTTTGTAAGCGCTACGCCAGCTGTTGGCATCTTCGTAGTTAGGGTTAGCTGGATTCGGTGTTTCTTGATAAATGATGCCATCTTGTTCTTGTCGAACGAAGATATGGTCGTGGCCTTGAAAGAAGGCGCTGACATTGTATTTAACCATCAGTTGATGAATCGGTAGTGACCAGCCTGGGCGCTTTTTGTCGAATTCCCAAACGCCTTGCAGGTTTTTTCCACCCCATTCACCTTGATCAAGCATGTCTACACCACCGCGACCCGTACCGAGTACATGGTGTGCGAAAATGAATTTGTACTTTGCTTTACTTTCTTTTAAGGTTTTTTCCAACCAGCGATATTGGGCTTCACCATGCGTGATATCCCAGATGTCTCTACTGCCCATGCCCGAATAATTCGGTGCTGCCGAGGTTGCTGCCACGGCTTCAATACCGGCCATACCAGTTAC
>CANGJP010000038.1 GCA_947454465.1 Pseudomonadota bacterium | reverse complement strand
TCTGTTTCATGATTTCTCTCAAGGTGAAAATTGATGACGGAGGCGTATTGATGAATTCGACTCGGTACACTTTTTAACATTGAGTATCATGTTCAAGCATTGAGGAGAGCTACCTAGCCAGATAAGTGAGTTAAGTCCTTTTAGGGCGATAAATTAGGGATGGAGCGCGTTGTTAACGTGCACTGAAAATTGATCTGCGGGCATGTACCCCACCACTCGATATTCACTTCGTTCAACTCCTTTTACAAAAAAAGCAATGGTCGGTGGGCCAAAAATACCAAAGCGTTTAAGCAATGCTTGATCGTTGTCAGTGTTCGCAGTGACATCGACCTGCAGTAAGGTGACATCGCTCAGGACGCGTTGTACGCTCGCGTGCGTGAAGGTGTTGTTTTCCATTTCCTTGCAGCTCACACACCAGTCAGCATAAAAATCCAACATCACCATTCTGTTGTTTTCACGAGCGTGAGTCAGTGCGGCATCAAGTTCCGTTAACGATTGGATGCGTGTAAAGGGTAGGGCAGAGCGGTGAGATGTAGGGTTGCCCAATCCTAGTAGTGGTCGCAGTGGGTCAGTTCGGCCTGAACTGGCGCCAATCAGTAATACCGCGCCATAAATTAGGCTCATGATTCCGATGCCCCTAACCAGCACGGGCGCTGAATGCCGGTTACGCGACTGCAGTTGAAATAATCCGTAGCCGGTGCTGATAAACAGCGCGGCCCATAAATACATGATCACGCCAGTGGGCAGCATACTCGAGAGCAAGTAAATGGCCACTCCGAGGAACATGACGCCAAATAAGGATTTGATGGTTTCCATCCAAGCGCCGACCTTGGGTAGTAAGTGACCTGCTGAAGCGCCTGCCAGTAGCAGAGGGAAACCCATGCCCAGTCCCATGACATACAGTGCAGCCGCGCCGCGTACGATGTGACCCGTTTGACTGATAACGGACAAGGCTGCAATGAGTGCCGGTGCCACGCACGCGGTAACAATCAGTGCCGAGAGGGCGCCCATCATAAAAGTACCGAGATAGGTACCGCCCTTAAGTCGATTGCTGAATTCCGCGAGACGGGTTTGTAAACTCGCGGGTAATTGCACGGTGAAGGTGCCAAACATGGCCAGTGCCAAGACCACGAATAAGCCAGCAAATGCGGCAATCATCCAAGGTTTTTGAAAGAACGCCTGCGGTGCTTGATTGAAGATTAAAACAGAGATAACTGCAGCACCGGCGTAGGTCAGTGCCATGCCTTGCACGTAGGTCATGGCTAAGGATAAGCCTCGTGCAACAGTGAGTTGTTTACCGTGTCCGGCAATGATTCCCGATAAGATCGGAATCATGGGTAATACGCAGGGAGTGAACGCCAAGAGCAGGCCAATACCAAAAAAGCTCCCCAGTACCAACAAGATACGGCCGTTGCGAATTAATTCGGCCAGTCGATCTTGTTCCGATATGACGTATCGTTTTGATATCCCTGAGCTAGTTTGGCCAGTGAGTGTGCTGCTTACTGCAGTGGCTGGAAGCTCTACGTTAAGTGAGGTAGTAAGTGGGTTGTAGCAGAGGCCTGCCTCGGCACAGCCTTGGTATTTAACTGTTAGTATCAGTTGCCGCGCTCCACTTTGGGTACTCAAGATTGGCACCGTGGCGGTGACCTTTCGATGGTATACCTCCATATCACCAAAATAGTCGTCGTGTTTGATCTCACCGGCGGGTAGTTGTGCCTCGCCAAGCTGCACCCCCGCGGTGTCCGAACTGAAGGCCATTCGCTTTTTATATAAGTAGTAGCCTTCGGCGATTTGCCAGGTGACTTCAATGAGATGGGGGGCGCTGGCTCGGGCGGTGACCGCAAAAGCGGCTTCAGGAGTTAGAAATGTGGTCTTTTTAGAAGCGAAAAGGTCAGAAATGCTCGCTTGCTCGGCGGATTGCTGGGCGTGGGTAGATGATGGCAACACCGTCAGGGGTAGTGTACTCAGCACCATATAGAGTAAGTGCATGCAAAATCGGTAAGGCATTACGGATACCGGCGGTAGGGGTTCAGGTTGATTAAGGCCATCTCATCCAGCCGAATTCATTACTGTGGGCTGCCCTCAGCGTGCAGCAAGGGCGGGTGTCTTTCCAAGTTTAAGTATGCCGATTTCCGGAGGGGTTGAGTTTCTTTTACTTTGCCCCCTTGAATTCCGAACTTGCCCCCCTATTATTAGCAGCCTCTTGGGTAGAGTGCTAACAATTTTCCGGGTGGATGCTCGGTCACTAAAGTGCCTACCCAGCCCAATTCGTCTTTTTCCATTAACCCAATCAGTCGGAGTCCATTATGGCTGACAAATTGAAAATTCGTCCCCTGCACGACCGCGTCATCATCAAGCGTCTTGAAGAAGAGCGTAAATCTGCCGGTGGCATTCTGATTCCTGACAGCGCCACCGAAAAGCCGATTCGCGGCAAAGTGCTTGCTGTGGGCAAGGGCAAGATTTTGGAAGACGGTGGTGTACGCGCACTGGATGTCAAAGTCGGTGACAGCGTGCTGTTCGGCAAGTACAGCGGTACCGAAGTGAAAGTGGATGGCGAAGATCTCCTCGTGATGAAAGAGGAAGACATTCTGGCCGTGCTTGAGAAGTAATCGCTTCTCTCACTCCTAATCCAGTTTAAATTTTAAGAGGTTTATTTCTCATGGCAGCTAAAGAAGTACGTTTTAGTGATGATGCCCGTACCCGCATGGTGCGCGGCGTTAATGTTCTGGCCAATGCCGTTAAGGCAACGTTGGGTCCAAAAGGCCGCAATGCCATTCTGGAAAAGAGCTTTGGTGCTCCAACCATTACTAAGGACGGTGTGTCTGTTGCGAAAGAAATCGAACTGAAAGACAAGTTCGAAAACATGGGCGCCCAAATGGTCAAGGAAGTCGCGTCTAAGACTTCTGATGAAGCCGGTGACGGTACTACCACTGCTACCGTGTTGGCACAAGCCATCGTTCGTGAAGGTTTGAAGGCCGTCGCTGCTGGCGCCAACCCAATGGATCTAAAGCGTGGTATCGACAAGGCTGTGGTTGCCGCCACTGAAGAGCTGAAGAAGCTGTCTAAGCCTTGCAAAGATCAAAAAGCTATTGCGCAAGTAGGTACGATTTCTGCTAACTCCGATCAATCCATCGGTAAGACCATTGCTGATGCGATGGAAAAGGTGGGTAAAGAAGGCGTGATCACTGTGGAAGAAGGTTCTGGCTTGCAGAACGAACTGGATGTTGTAGAAGGTATGCAATTTGATCGTGGCTACCTGTCACCTTACTTCATCAACAACCAAAACAATCAGACCGCTGAATTCGACAACCCATACATCCTTTTGTACGAAAAGAAAGTATCGAACGTGCGCGAAATGCTGCCGTTGCTTGAAGGCATTGCAAAGGCTGGTCGTCCATTGATCATCGTCGCTGAAGATGTGGAAGGCGAAGCGCTGGCTACCTTGGTGGTTAACACCATTCGTGGCATCGTGAAGGTTGCTGCGGTGAAGGCGCCAGGTTTTGGTGATCGTCGTAAGGCCATGTTGCAGGATATTGCTATCCTCACTGGCGGTACGGTGATTTCTGAAGAAGTCGGCCTGTCGCTTGAAAAAGCCACTCTGAATGATCTCGGCGAAGCTAAGAAAGTGATCGTTGAGAAAGAAAACACCACCATCATTGATGGCAAGGGCAAGGCTTCTGACATCAAGGCTCGCGTTGAGCAAATTCGTAAGCAAGTGGAAGAAACTACTTCAGATTACGACAAAGAAAAGCTGCAAGAGCGTGTTGCTAAGCTCTCTGGCGGTGTGGCTGTGATTAAGGTAGGTGCTGCTACCGAAATCGAAATGAAGGAAAAGAAAGCCCGCGTGGAAGATGCACTGCATGCAACTCGCGCCGCTGTGGAAGAAGGTGTGGTTCCTGGCGGTGGTGTGGCGCTGGTGCGTTCACAAAAGGCCGTCGATAAGCTCGAAGCAGTCAACGAAGACCAAGCTTTTGGTATTCGCATTCTGTCTCGTGCCATTGAAGAGCCATTGCGTCAAATCGTCACCAACGCCGGTGATGATGCTGCGGTGATCATGTCTAAGGTCAAAGAAGGCAAGGGCACTTTCGGCTACAACGCCGCCACCGGTGACTACGGCGACATGTTGGAAATGGGTATTTTGGATCCAACCAAAGTGACTCGCTTGGCGCTGCAAAATGCTGCTTCAGTGGCTGGCTTGCTGTTGACTACTGAAGTGATGATTGCTGAAGCTCCAAAGGATGAGCCTGAGCATGCACATGGCGCCGGTGGCGACATGGGTGGCATGGGTGGAATGGGCGGCATGGGGATGTGATCCCTCGCCGTAGTTAACTGTCGTGACTATTGTTCAGTTGCGATGTTTAAGAAAGCCCCGCATTGCGGGGCTTTTCTTTGCACGTTCAGATTTTCAAGATTGAGAGTGTAAAAGGTTTTGGGTGTTGCGATTTGGCGCTTCTATTGCGTCAAAGTCACTAACTTCACGTTGTAGGTTTGGTTTGTTTGAATAATGTCAAACAAACGGTCGATGTTCGGGTGCGCGCCGGGTCGTTGACGCGCGTCTTCTGTGTGTTCGGCAAACAGCGCCAAGCCTTCATGTGCAGCGGTGGGGGTAATTTGACCATCGTATTTTTGCGCTAAAGCATGGTAAACGGTGAGCGAGCCAATTTTTCCAGGCTTGTTCTCAATGCGGGCTACTGCCTCGCCCTTGTCATTGAGCAATTGAAGTTCGGCTAAGTGGCTGATGGCAGGCAGTTGTTTGAGTTGATCAGTGAAATTCATGGTGAGATTGAGGTGTCTTAAAGTTTAGATAGTACCGCCTCAAGGAGCTGGTTTGGCAGTTCTGATGTTTCTTGTGATCAGGTAATTTACTTGCCCGCAAGATCGTCCCATACTTGACCCCATTGTTAGGGGGGCTGTTACGTAACCAAGTGCGTGCAGCGGATTATAAATTCACCATAGAGTGTTAGGTTCAAATGAAAATCACTACATTTACTTATTCTGCAGCGCTTGCAATTCTTTCAGCAGCGGCTACATCGCTTGCGTTCGCCCATCATGGTTGGGGCGGGCAATACGATACCTCCAAGGAAGTTGAAATGACGGGTGTGATCAAGTCCGTGCAGTGGACGAATCCCCACGTTACCTTCAAGTTACTTGTTGATGGCGGTAAGCCCACCGAAAAACTTTGGACCATCGAAAGTAATTCGGTCAGTGCGTTGAACCGCATGTCCATTGAAAGGTCGGTCATGACCGTCGGGACTAAGGTCAAGGTGTCAGGATTCGGTCCTGTCGCTGGTGCTAATTTCGGCCTGTTCATGAATCACCTGTTGTTGCCCAATGGTAAGGAAGTGGTGTTTTTGCGAGGCGCTGCGCCACGCTGGTCCGATGAAATCATTGGTAATGACGATCGATTACATGGTCGTGTGGTTGAAAATGACATCAATAAGCGACCTTCTACAATCTTCTCAGTCTGGACGACCGTCTATAACGACAGCAACAGTCATGGCATGCACATCATCAGTGGTGCGGCATCTTCGTCGTCATCTTCTTCAGGCATGGCGGCAGGGGCTGCTATGACGCCTAGTTACGATGCAACGGGTGCGGTAATTGTGTGTGAGACGATCCCTCCCATTCAGGAAATGGGTTCGCCCTATCCCATTCAATTGATCGATCAAATGGCTAAGAACAAAAAGATCATCATCAAGGTTGAAAAAGACGACACGGTTCGTGAAGTGAATGTCACCAATGCGCCTCATAAAGCGGTGGGTTCGCCTAGCTTGGCTGGATATTCAACTGGTGTGATTGATGCCAACAAGAAAAAGTTGACCGTGACAACGTCAAACCTGCTGTCTGCGCCAGATACGGTGTATACCGAAACATTCGAATTGTCTGATGACCGTAATCGCTTGAACTACACGCAGCAGACCAGTGCCAGTTCACTGGTGCGCGGTAGATATTGGCAGTATCAGCCAGGTGCATCGATCATGCCTTATGGTTGCACTAACGCCAAGTGACGGTTGTGATGCTGCGAAGGAGGTCGTCTAATCGCGATCTCCTAGCAATCATCGCTCATGCAGAGGTTATGTTGAGCGTGCTGTGTTGGTTGTTATCAATCCCGACATCTTGCAGCGCAGTCATCTGTTTATTGAACTTGATCTGAAATATATCTATCACGTTCTCCTTACTCATTTCTTATGAAGCAGTATGTTTATCTGTTTGCATGGGCTTTAATGGGTGTGGTCGGTTGCCAGAATAGGCTCGGGTTCGATGCGGCTGAGTCGCCCATTCAAGGGCAATGGCGTATCGTGGCTATTGATCATCAAGATGTCATTGAACCGGCTACATTGATCTTGGAGTTTCATCCTGACAATCAGGTTTCAGGGTCGACCGGTTGCAATCAAGTCAGTGGTCGATATGTGAGCAGTGGGGTTGCTATCCATTTTTTACAATTGGCAAGCACGCGGAGGATGTGTGATGCCGTGTTGATGGATCAAGAACGTGCGGTGCTGGGGGCGTTGAGTGCAGTAACGACAATCCGCCATGACACACAGGCTCAGGTGTATCTACACGGTTCTGAATTGCACTCATTGACCCTGCGGCGTGTGCTTGACTGAATGGTTCAATAAAAACCCCGCAATAGCGGGTTCGTTTGACGAAAAGTGGCACGGATGAGTGCTACTTAAAAAAGCGACTAATTAACGGGGCATTAAAGCGAACAAGAATTAAATCATGAATTGATTGCGTGAACGATGCATATTTATTTCAATGCTATTTCAGGTCATGTGATCGCTGTAATGAATCTATAATAAATACGCAATTTTTTGTTCATGATCCGTGTTCAAAGTGATCTCGATTGTGTTGTGTTAAGCAAACTATTGAGGTTGTTATTGATGAACATGTTGAAGTTTAGGCGCTTTACTCATCTAACTCTTGCTGCGCTGTTCCCTTTGGCGGGATTTGCTAATGCGCCAGCTCAGTCTAATGAAGAGCTAGATGAAGTTATTGTCAGCGCCATGACGGGTGACTACACATCGGAGGCGCTGGGTACGGCGGCACAGATGGCTCCCACCCGTGCTAGTCTGTCTGCTACGCAGCCTCAGTCAATCATTACTAGAGATTTCATTGAAAAGGCAGTTGCGCCGACCGCTGAATACAGCCGTGTGGTGACCATTGCGCCTAGCCTTTCTGGTGACTCCACGAATGGTCCAGGTCTGAGTGAAACCAAGGTTACTATGCGTGGATTTTCAGACGATCAATACAACGTCACGTTTGATGGCATTCCTTGGGGCGATACCAATAACCCAGCCCATCACTCAACTTCCTTCTTCCCTGCCTCGGTGATTGGTTCCGCCATTGTAGAGCGTGGTCCTGGTAATGCGAGTAACCTCGGGTATGCCACTTTTGGTGGTTCGATAAATCTTTTTTCTAAGAAACCATCCGAAAAGGGTTCATTTAATGCCTTTGGCTCAGTCGGAACATGGAATACCAGACTGTATGGCGCCGCATTAGAGAGTGGATCAATTGGAAGCTCGGGTGCGTCTGTGATGCTGAATGTTCAGAATCTGTCATCAGATGGCTATGTAAGAAATAACTCTATCGACAGCACGAACTACACCGCTAAAGCTGTCGTTCCAGTCGGAAATACGGTCCTCACTTTGCTGGCGTCTCAAAACAAAATTAAGTATGTTCAGCCAGACAACAGTAGCGGCCCGACGCTGGCCCAATCGGCGGCTTTTGGTAAAGACTTTGGCTTAAATGATGATCCGACCAGCTTTAACTATGTTGGATTCAATCACACTGATAAGGATACCGACTTTGAGTATGTACGTTTCCAGACCGAATGGGGTAATGATTGGTCAACGGATGTGCGGGCATACACGTATGCCTATAACAATCAAACTATCTCGTCCTCTGATCCAACAGGTGCAACGGCTCTAGGGGCGTATCCAGTACTTAATGGGGCAAAAGTTACCACTGATGTTCCTGGTATTGATAAACAAAATAAATATCGCGTTAACGGTGGTATTGCTGATTTACAAAAGAAAACGCAATACGGCATATTCCGTTCAGGTGTTTGGTATGAAAAGTCAGACACAGACAGGCATCAATATAACCTCGACTTGACTAAAATGGTGCCCAACTACACTAAAACCACTACCGATCCGACTTTCAGTATCAAGTTTGATCAACAGTCAAATATTTACTCCACTCAGCCTTACGTAGAATTCGAAGCGAAGCCAACAGACTCGTTGACGGTTACGCCTGGATTTAAGCAAGTAAAAATTACGCGAGATCTGAGTGCCTCAGTAAATCAAACAACCCGAACCCCAGCGAATTTTTCTGTTGATTACACCAAGTCATTACCGTTTATGACTGTCAATCAACGTATTGGTAAAGAGATGTCAGTATATGCACAGTATGCACAAGGGTTCCAAATACCTGATCTTAAGACTTTATATATTGCTGACCCATCACATAACAGCACTGATCCACAAACATCTACCAACTATCAACTTGGTGTCGTGGGTAAAAATGATAAATTGACATGGGATGCCGATATTTATCGTATCGATTTTAAGAACAAATACGTTTCTAATGGAAAAACAGGTACTGATGCAGCCTATATTAATGTGGGTGGTGCGAAGTATCAGGGTGTCGAAGGTCAGGTTACTTACATGGTGGCTAATGGTCTGGCTGTCTACTCTAACGGTTCTCTGAATCAAGCTGAGGCATTAGATACCGGTAAGCAGATTTCCGGTGCGCCTAAGTACACGGCCGGTTTAGGCTTATTGTGGGATAATGGCCCGTGGGCAACCTCCATTATTTATAAGCGCACTGGTGATACCTACCAGCAAGAGTATTCAGTAAATCCTGCAACGTATGAAACCTATAAAATCGGCGCAAGAGACAACACAGACTTTAGCTTGTCTTATACTTTTGCAGATATGGGTTTTGAAAAACTAAAACTTCAATTGAATGTGTTTAATCTTATGAGCAAGCAAGATGTAACATCAATCTCTCCGGCTAGTAACGTGGTCTATGATCAGTATCAATACCAAGCTCCACGTAGCGTACAGTTGTCGCTTAATGCCAAGTATTGATTATCATTCTTGAGTTATTCAGTTTGTACAAGGGGATTCATTACGCATGAATCCCCTTATGTTTTAATGAAGGGGATTGGTTATGCGTTTCTTAATCAGATTATTTTTTGTGGTATTACTGTCCTGCCCTACTTATGCGGCGGATACGCTTTATATCAATGCTCAACAATTAGATCTAATATCATTTCTACCTCCCCCTGTTGTCAACGGTAGTCCCGAAGACAAGGCGCAGCAATTGCAAGTGATTGCAATTCAAAAGTCAGCATCTAAGGAGCGTATTGCTCAAGCTAATGCCGATGTAGAGGAAACTGTCTTTGCTATGTATGGCGGCGTATTGGGTTCGAAATTCAAAAGTGAGTCACTGCCTATGGTGACGGCTTTGTTTGAAAAAATGGGCGAGTCTGAAAGTGCGGTGGTGGACCCAGTAAAAGCACATTTTTCGCGCACCCGTCCGTATTTAAATAATCCTGACATCAAGCCATTGGTTAAACCCTCCAGCAGTGGGGCCTATCCATCAGGGCACACTACCAGATCAATGATGATGGCTATTGTGCTCAGTAAAATGGTTCCCGAAAAACAAGCCGATATTTTTCTGCGCGCTGATGATTACGCGCAAAGTAGGGTGATCGGTGGTATGCATTATTTGAATGATATTGATGCTGGTCGTCGATCTGGCACTGCTATTGCGGCAGCATTGTTGACTGATGCGCGTTTCATGGCCGATTTTCTTGCAGCAAAGAATGAACTACGGTCGGTGCTTGGTCTCTAGCTGAAGTTTGCTTAGAGTTTGTTAGTACGAGTTACAGACGGGGCACATCAGAGAGCAGCGGTGGTGGTTCAGCGACTGCATTGGCCTCTGCTTGTAAGTCGCGGGTGGTGACTTCAAAGGGAATGCGTGAGACGTGTACTTGGCTTGCTGAGTCAGTCGCCGTGATTTCTAAAAATAACGGGACCCCACCAACCAATGATTCGATATGTCCCTTTCCCAGTTGGGTCAAGGTACCGATTAATGCGATGGTGATAGGTGCGCCTACATACGGTTGCATCACTGAAACGGGAATGGGTTCAGCATCAGCACTGATTATTAAGGCGGTGGCCTGAACTAGCGTTACGCCTTTATTGACTAACAGTTCAGACGGGGTGAGGGTAAGGGTTGCCGATTTACCGGGTCCAATTTCAAGTGAAACACCCACAAGACCACTCAGGGTCAGTGCAGGATCGGAGATCGCTGCGGGCATCGCGGGTGCTTTGTTATCAAGAGGTGGTTGTGTCGCACTACTTATAGTCTGTGATTCTGGGTGCACGGGAGTTTGGTTAGTAGGCGTGTCCTTTTGCGCTGTAGGCTGGAGCTCTGGGTGTATGCTGCTAGGGAATTTACGTAATATAAAAAGTAGCGCAAGCGTAGCGGTCAGTGCAAAAAACCAGAGGTGTTTACGAGGAAACATAAAATAATAATAAACCGTTTATTGGCTTAAAGTTTGTTGTCGTTCACGAAATCACAAACATGCAAAGAATTTCTAATCGGTTGCATTCATAGTGACCTTCCCGCGAGTTCATGTAGAGACTCATTCGTGAATAAATTTATCGGTACGGTTGCCCTGAGTTTGGTTATTACTGGGGTGGCTGTTGCAGCCAGTCCGTCCTCACTGAATTTTCTGCGCAGTCGAATTGAAGAGCGTTATATGCCTGCGGCGCGTGTGCCGTTTATGCCGAGACATCCGGTCGATACAGTGTTGTCCGTGGAGCAGGATGAAAATGATCTCAACCCTATGGCCTTCGGTGCGGCAACCACGACGGTGACTACCAGTGCGGCAAAGTTATTAACATTTCACGGTGGTAAGGTGTTGGCGGGTACTACGCAGGTGCGCCTGATGTTTGCAGGTCCAAGCTGGGTAAATGCTACTTTTGCAGGCACCAAAATTACGGGCTTAGCGAGATTTTTTGGTAGCTACAGTAATTCAGCTTACGCTAAGACGGCAGGTGAATACACTGGCTCAAATGGCAAGGTAAGCCCGCTGGTTAATTATCAAGGTTATACGGCGCCATCAAGTAAGTCAGTCTCCATAGATGGACGCAACGTGATGTCAGTGGCCACGGCAGCATGTACAGAATACCGTAGTGGTACATTCAAAGCCGATACAGCGGGTAATCAATTTATTGTTGTGTATTCCGATATGCCCCGACCCAGTAATGCTGGGTATTGCGGTTATCACACTGCCGCAAGTTGTTCGGGTCAGACTGTGCAATTAGCTTTTTTATGGAATCTAGATGGTGATGCATCTTGCAGTGCGCAGGATACGACGACTGGCAATGCGCAAGGATTGGCGGCTTTGGTTAACGTGACGGCACATGAAGTACAAGAAACACTTTCTGATCCATTGCTCAATGCTTGGTACGATTCCACGAATGCGGAGAACGGTGATAAATGTGCATGGTCATATGCACACACATCGGTATTATTTGGTACCAGCAGATTCAAAGTGCAGACGCAGTGGAGTAATACTGCTTATAGTTTGAATAAGGGGTACAAGAACTTATTCGGCGAGCCTGGATGTATCGATGGTACTTAGACTAATAAAGCTGGGTTTAATCGAAGTGGATAAATGCTATTAAATTGATGTGACTCTTATGTGAAATGGTGGAGACATGTGCCCCGCTCAAGGTACCTTGGGCGGGGCTTTTTATATTAGCTGGCTTCACTCCGTAAATTATATGGTGAATGCTAGGTTGGGGTCATTGGACTAAGCTTGTGGGGGTGTCAATTTTATCTGGAAGAGAATTGTTTGGCAGATCCGAACAGGTTTGATGTGCAGATGCTGGTCTCGGATATTTGGCGATTCCTAATAAGAAAATTGGTAGTAAAAAATAATCTGGAAAGATAGGGGCGTCACAAATTCTAAGTGACTGACATTGTGAACGGTTTCACGTTTGCAGGGTTTCCCTTTAGCTCATCATTCATATTGGGCCAGCCAGGTCGATACCTTCCGTGATCAAGGTCTGGTTCCACTGCAGAAGAATGAAGTTAAAAGTCAAAATACTTTCGATCCTGACGGCGCTGTTTGCTCTATTGGCTGGAATCCAGTTTTATGTGGGCGAGCGTATTCTGTTGCCTGGATACAATTTGATTGAGGAAAAAGCAGCATGGTCTGATATGGACCGTGTCAGTAAGGCATTGCAGCGTGAGTTGGATGCGCTCTATGTCGTGACCGAAGATCATGCCAACTGGCTGGACACCTACCAGTATATGAAAACGGTTGATCCGGCCTACATTAAGAAAAACTTCGACGAAAATACAATCGCATCCTTGAATATAAATGCTGCTGTTATGGTGGCGAATGATGGGCACATTGTGTGGTCATTCGTATCCAAGGCTGGCGTAAATGAGTCGATTCATATTGATCAAATGGAAGGGGAAGGGCTCTTGGCTAATCACCCATGGTCTGCTTTGATGGGTACTGCCACTAAACATACAACAGGTATCCTGAAAACCGATCAGGGTGCGTTGCTGGCAGCGATGGCGCCAATATTGGATGGAACTGGAACGGGTCAAGTGCGTGGGATGCTAATTTTCGGTCGTTTTCTCGATGAGGAAGAGTTGGCAAAACTTGGTCAGTGGTTGGAAGTGGAGTTAGTAGGTATTCCGCTCGATTTGCAACAGTCCATTACGGAATTGCGTCATGGGAAGTTAATTCAGGAGCGTGATAACACGGTAATTCGTAGAGCTATCTTTGATGTAAATGGACATCCCATAGAAACGTTACAAATAAAATCACCTCGAACGATTACTGATTCAGGTCATGCCGTAGTGCATTCAGCATTGTTGTTTACCTTGGTAGTGTTTTTGGCGGTTATGTTATTGATGCTGATTATGATCCGTAAGGTGATATTAGTTCCGTTGCAAGTTCTGAAGGATCATGCGTTATCAGTTGGGCATGCAGATATAAATGAATTCAAACTGAGTCTTGAGCGCAATGATGAAATAGGTGAGCTTGCCCGTGAATATGATCAGATGGTGCTGCGGCTAAGTGAAACGCAAAAACAATTGGTCGCTCAGTCTTTTGATGCGGGTAAGGCTGAAAATGCTAGTGGCTTGCTACATAACTTAGGCAATGCAATTACGCCGCTGAGTGTGAAGGTTTCTAGTATTGAGCGGCAATTGCGTGGGTCCCCTACAGGGGATGTCGAATTGGTGTTGGAAGAACTTTGTCGCGAAGGGACTCATCCGGAACGCAAGGCAGAACTTATAAAGTTTTTGCAGATGGTTAGTAGTGAGTTAGCTCATGTCATCACCGATACGGTGTTTGAGCTGGAATCCGTAAATCGTCAGATATTCAATATACAGAACATACTCGAACAGCAGGCACTAAGTTCCCGTGCTCCTAAAGTAATGGAGTCCATAGCAATACCTGAGTTGATTAAGTTAAGTGCTGAGATGGTGCCACCTGAATTAAGTGATCAAATAAAAATTGATATAGATCATAAGCTACATACTTTGGGTGAGGTTCGTGTATATCGCATGGCATTGCAGCAAGTATTTCAAAATCTAATTGTAAATTCTGCTGAAGCCATCAAAGCGAAAAAAGTGGTAAACGGTGTGGTGCGCGTAAGAGGAGATGTCATCTATCGTGATGGCAAAAGCTATATCCAAATTTGTTTTACTGATAATGGAATAGGTATGGATCAGGAGCAACTTTCGCGTTTTGCAGAGAAAGGATTTTCCAGTAAAGAATCGAATAAGAACCGCGGCATCGGTTTGCATTGGGCGGTGAACACGATCAATGCCTTGGGTGGTTGTATGTATGCCGAAAGCGATGGGCTTAATCGTGGTGCGCGAGTTTATGTGTTAGTACCTTTCGAGCCAAAAATTGATCGGATAGTGAATAAGCTGGGCAAGGTGAAGCATGCGTAAGGAAGTGTCCAGTTTACGTGAACCGATTAGGGTGCTGGTAGTAGATGACGAGTTAGCGGTTCGTGAGTCCTATGCGCTGATTTTTAATGAATCGAATCGGCATGAAAATGAAAACATAAAAGGGATGCGCTCTCGTTTGTTTGGAGAGCAGGCCATGACAAGTACGCAGGTCATTGGTGAAAAATCGAATGAGTATTTCATTGTAAAGTTTTGCTCAGGCGCCGAGGCGGCTGTTAAGGCGTGTCAATTAGCCTTTGAAAAAAACGAGCGGTTCAATGTCATGTTTATTGATATGCGTATGCCGCCAGGTCCGGATGGCTTATGGGCAGCCGAAAAGATTCGCGCGATTGACGGCGATATTGAAATAGTATTTTGCACGGCATTCTCTGATGTCGATGTCGAGACAATCAGTAGGCGTGTACCGCCAGCCGATAAATTGTTTTATTTGCAAAAACCGTTTAGTTCGCATGCTGTTCGGGCGCTGGCGATTGCCTTGGGGCACAAATGGTCGGCACATAGGCGCATAGCAAAGTTAGCTTACTTTGATGCGCTGACTGGTTTGCCTAATCGCAATCTGTTCAACGATCAGTTAGCCATGGTTATTGATAGGGCAATTGTTCAAAATAGCAAATTTGCAGTTTTGTATTTTGATTTAGATAATTTTAAACGCGTCAATGATACCCTCGGACATGCCGTTGGAGATGAACTGTTGTGTACGCTATCTGAGCGTATCCTCGATCTATTGGCTAAGGACGGTCTTGCGAAGCAGAAGCCTATTTTGGCTGAAAGCAAAGTGATATTTGGACGTATGAGTGGTGATGAATTTGTTGTTCTGCTAAACGATATTTCGAGCGTTGAGGAGGTTCGGTTACTGGCGAGTCGGTTGGTTTCGGCGATGCAGCAACCGGTAATGTTGTCTCTGCATCATGTGATGACCACCACGAGTGTTGGAGTCGCTGTGTATCCCACCAACGGGGAAAGTGCTGAGCAATTATTTAGGAATGCCGATTTGGCAATGTATTGTGCGAAGCGGCAAGGTCCTGGGCGTATTGCCTTCTTTGAAGACGCCATGAACGAGGATGGCTTGCGGCGATTGACCCTTGAAGCGGGTCTGCGCGAGGCGCTGGCGAATAATGAGTTGCAGTTGTATTACCAGCCGCAATTTAATATCAACGACTCGACTATTGAGGGCTTTGAGGCTTTGTTGCGTTGGAATAGTGCCGATTACGGGTCGATTTCGCCGGCTGAATTTATTCCATTGGCAGAAGAAACCGGGTTAATTCTTCAACTTGGAAAGTGGGTATTGCGTACTGCTTGTGAACAGATGAAACGATGGTGTGATCAAGGGCTGTGTACTGGACGCATCGCGGTTAATGTTTCCGCTTTGCAGTTGGCGCAGGCTGATTTTCTTGAGACGGTTATCAGTACATTGCGTGATACTGGTTTGTCTGCTCATTTTTTAGAAATAGAAGTGACTGAGACAATACTGATGTCTGATGAAGCACGAAGCATTGCTGTATGTGCTCGTCTGCGCGATATTGGTGTATCTGTTGCCATCGATGATTTTGGTACCGGTTATTCTTCGTTAAGTCGTTTGCGTAACTTTGCCGTTGATCGTATTAAGATAGATCGCTCTTTCTTGCAGGATATGCACAACAATAATGAAGATCGTATCTTGTGTAATGCCATTATCCGTATGGGGCAGACGCTAGGTCTGAAAGTTGTCGCTGAGGGGGTCGAAAACTTTTCTCAGTTGTTACTGTTGCAGGAAGAAAAGTGCGAGTTGGCTCAGGGGTATTTGTTTGCCAAGCCATTAACGGTTTTCGACGCAGAGCAGTTATTACAGAAGGATGTGGAGGCTCGCGATTTAACGCGTACCCGGCGTATGGCGGTCTTGATCGCGAAACCTCAGGCATTATAAGAGACCTAATCTGATTCTATGCAGGCGATAGGCCTAAAATAATAGGGTGTTGATTCCGTCTGTTGATCTGGTGTCGTGTGAGTCCATAAAGTATCGCACCGATCGTTTCGATCGATGCAATAATGCAAGGACTCTATACATCGGTTTAACACCTTGGCCCTCAAATCTACCATTTACAAAGCCGAGTTACAGGTCACTAACATGGACTGTAACTATTACCAAGCTCATGCGTTGATGTTGGCTCAGCATCCCTCCGAAACAGAAGAGCGCGTTATGATTCGTTTGCTGGCCTTTGGTTTGCATGCCAATTCTTTATTGGAATTCGGTAAAGGGCTCAGTTCCGAAGAGCCTGATTTATGGCGGCGCGATCTGACGGGTCAAATTGACTTATGGATTGAAGTCGGGCAGCCCGATGAGCAGGCGATTCGGCGTGCCTGTGGTCGTGCACGCCAAGTGGTAATCTACAGCTACAGTGGTCATAGTGCGCAGTTGTGGTGGAATAAAAATAGTGAGTCACTGGCTCGTAATAAAAACCTTACGGTGATTGATGTTTCTAGTGTTTGCAGCAAAGAACTAGCGTTATTGGCTCGGCGCAGTATGCAATTGCAATGTTTTGTGCAGGATGGGCAGGTGCAAATAATGAGTGATGCGGCAATGGTGTCGATTGAGTTGATCCACCGCATGGTTGCGCCGATTAGATAACTTTCGGGCGTCCTTTTTTGTTCGGTAGTGGGTTTCTGTTTTATGCTTTAGGTATCAATTTAAATGGCTCGTACATGTCAGTGATTCATCACAAGTACAGAATGGTCATTAATGTTATCGCTTTCCAGTGTGGCTGGTTTGCGGCCGTGCTTGGTGGCGCGCACGATTTTGTAGTGTTGGGAACAAGTGTTGCATTGTTGGTCATGGTGCTACATGTGTTCCTGTCACACCGTCCGTGGCATGAGATTCAGTTGTTATGTTGTGTGATGATATTGGGTCTGATCTGGGATAGTGCGTTGGCGAGTGAACGTATCATTCAGTACTTTCATGGTCAGGTATCCCCGTATCTCGCTCCTGTGTGGATCGTGGTGTTGTGGGGACTTTTTGCAACTACTTTGAATGTGTCTCTTAGGTTTCTTAAACGACGGTATTTTCTAGCTGCGCTTTTTGGTGTTGTGGGGGCGCCTTTGTCATTCATGGCCGGGGCACGATTGAATGCATTGCAGTTTCCAGACCTCTCCACGGGCTTACTGGTGTTGGCGGTGGGCTGGGGGTTGCTCATGATGTTGATGGTTTGGTTATCTGATCAATATGACGGTGTAACCCTACAGGAGTCATAAACATTATGCAGCGGTTGCTTGTTTTGTTATTCCTATTGCTGACTGCATTGCCGATTCTGGCTGCTGATCTGTCTTTACTGCAGCAGTGGACGTTCCGTGTGTTGCTTGATGGTAAAGACATTGGGTTGCATACTTTCAGCTTGCATAAGACTGCCGATGTCACTCATGTTACCAGTACGGCTCGTTTTGATGTCAAGGTATTGTTCTTTAATGCTTATCAATATATTCATGAGGCGCAGGAAGTGTGGAGGGCGGATTGCCTATCGGGCATGACTGCTCGCACTAATGACAATGGGCGACTGCTCAGTGTTAACGTGGTTGAGCATGCTACTGGTATGGTTGTTACTACTGATCAGAAGCAATTTGGTCTTTCTGGATGCGTGATGAGCTTTGCGTATTGGAATCCAGGAATTTTGCGTCAATCGCAGTTACTGAATGCCCAAACGGGCGAGTACGAGCAGGTCACTGTTCAGTTATTGCGCACCACGACGTTGCATGTTGCAGGAAAGGAGTGGGCTGCTCGGCAATATAAGCTGAAGGGGAGAAAGCTTGATATAGATCTTTGGTATTCCTTAGAGGGTGAGTGGTTGGCGCTGGAATCGACGACTGAAAATGGCAGTCGACTGCGTTATGTGCTGAGTTAGATGGTTTGGTTATTTCAGAGGTATACGATGAAAAAGTTAACTATGCTGTCTTTGTTCTGGATGATGGCTGGGTGTCAATCTGTCACGCATCCTCCTCTGGCAACCGTGACTTATGTAGACCTGCCGCGTTTCATGGGTGATTGGTATGTCATTGCCAATATCCCAACATTCATTGAGCAGGGGGCGCATAACGCCGTAGAGTCCTACCGGTTAGATGCGGACGGAACCGTTGCAACCACATTTACTTTCCGTGCTGGTGGTTTTGACGGTCCCGTCAAGCGCTTTAACCCGCGTGGCTTTGTCGTTGAAAATACCGGTAATGCAGAATGGGGGATGCGGTTTGTCTGGCCGTTCAAGTCGGAATACCGAATCACGTACCTCAACGAGTCCTATTCCCAAACTGTTATTGGACGAACCAAGCGGGACTATGTCTGGATCATGTCACGCAGCCCGATTATGAGCGAAGCTGACTATCAACGGCTTGTTCAGCTTCTGGCTGATCAGGGTTATGACGTCAATAAGTTACAAAAGGTACCGCAGCATTGGTAATAGGATGATGGCTTGACGCCTTAAAGCCGGTAGAATCCTAACTTTAAGGTATTACTTTGAGTTTTTAACCTGCACCATGTCCCCCAAAGAATCTCCGTCTACTGCTGCCCCCGTCGGTAATTTCATTCGTAATCTGATTGAGGATGATCTAGCTGCCGGTAAGTACGCGAATCGTCATTGGTCTGGTAAGCCTGACGTGGCGTCTCAGCATGCCGCCGCCGGTCTCGATCCGGCTCCTATCCGTACCCGCTTTCCTCCTGAGCCCAACGGCTATTTGCATTTCGGACATGCCAAATCCATTTGCCTGAACTTTGGTCTGGCCCGTGATTTCAACGGAGCGTGTCATTTGCGGTTTGATGATACCAATCCGGAGAAAGAAGAAAAAGAATATGTGGACTCTATTATCGATGCGGTACGTTGGCTGGGTTTTGATTGGCGCTTTACTCAGGGGGATGCCAATGAATTGAATTTGTATTACGCATCTAATTATTTTTCTTGGATGTATCAATGTGCGGTGACCTTAATACAACTCGGTCATGCCTATGTGGATAGCCAAAGTGCTGAAAACATGCGCCTGACTCGTGGCACGCTGACTGAGCCGGGTCAGAATAGTCCTTATCGGGATCGCAGCGTCGTCGAAAATCTCGATTTATTTGAGCGTATGAAAGCAGGGGAATTCCCTGACGGGACACACATATTACGAGCCAAAATTGATATGGCTTCACCGAATATCAATTTACGCGATCCGGCTATTTATCGTATTCGTCATGCTACGCATCACAATACCGGTGACGCTTGGTGTATCTATCCAATGTATACCTTTGCTCATCCGATTGAGGATGCGCTGGAAGGAATCACTCATTCGCTGTGTACATTGGAATTTGAGGCGCAGCGACCTTTTTATGATTGGTTACTCAGTCGCTTGGCTGATGCAGGTTACTTTGCGCGACCCTTGCCACAACAATACGAGTTTTCTCGTTTAAATTTATCGTACACGGTGCTCTCCAAGCGTAAGTTGATTCAGTTGGTGGAAGAGCATCATGTGTCCGGTTGGGATGATCCTCGTTTACCCACACTGGCCGGTGCTCGGCGTCGCGGCTTTACCCCAGAAGGCTTTCGTGCCTTTGCTGAACGTATCGGGGTGTCCAAGTCAGATTCGTGGATCGATATGAGCGTACTGGAAGATTGCATGCGTGAGCATCTTAATGATGCGGCACAGCGTCGTATTGGTGTGCTCGATCCTATTAAGTTGATTATTGATAACTATCCTGTTGATCACATCGAAACCTGTGAAGCACCTAATCATCCTCTTAAACCTGATTTGGGTAAGCGAGAATTAACACTGGCACGTGAATTATGGATTGAGCGAGAAGACTTTATGGAAATACCGTCTAAAGGGTATTTCCGTTTGTATCCTGGAAATCGCGTGCGTCTTCGTTATGCGTACGTGGTGCAGTGTACGGGCTGTGATAAGGATGCAGAGGGTAACGTGATTGCCGTGCACTGTG
>CANGJP010000037.1 GCA_947454465.1 Pseudomonadota bacterium | reverse complement strand
TCAGGAGCAGCGTGGACTGGCGATTGTCGAGTTCGCGATTGCCGTGCCCGTCTTGTTATTGATGATGTTGGGGATGGCCGAGTTAGGTCGCTGCTTGTACCAATACAACTCGCTTAATAAACAAGTCCGCAACGCCGCACGCTATGTGGCCTCTAATGCGCGGGTCGGCTCTACCAGTGTTGTCAACATCACGAATGCAATACCGATAGCACGTAATTTGGTGGTCTTTGGTAACGAGGCAGGTACTGGGTATGCGTTACTGCCAAATTTGGCAGTGGGCAATGTCACGGTTTCTAATAACTCGGCAACGCCCGACTACGTGCTAGTGCAGGTGGACTACACCTATCAGCCCATCATCGGTAACACGCTCAAGACCTTTGGTATGGGTGATAACCTGAGTTTGTTGGTACCGCTCAAGGCGAGTGTCGTCATGAGGGTTTTATAAATGCGTTATCGGCAGCAGGGCACGACCATTGTGGAGTTTGCACTGACTGTCGCAGGCTTGCTGCTGTTGTTGTTCTTTTTAATCGAAATAGGTCGAGTGCTGTTTGTCTATAACGCATTAGCAGAGGGAACACGCAGAGGAGCTCGGCTTGCGGCGGTGTGTCCAGTCAATGATCCAAGACCTAAGACTGCTGTGATTTTTACAGAGGGCGGCACTAGTTTGATTGCCTCTGGATTATCCATCGACAACGTGACCGTCGAATATCTGAATTCAAGTGGTGCTGTGGTGGCGAACCCAACTGAGGCCACTAACTTCTTAACGCTCCGATATGTGCGCGTACAGGTTGTAAATTACAACCATCACTTATTGATACCGTTGTTTCCACCGTATACCGAATGGACGCTATCAGCTCCAGCCTTTGCGTCTACCGTACCGATTGAAAGTTTGGGTTATGCGCCTAGCTTAGATTCATTTCTCCCTTGCTAAGACTGTGAGCACATCATGTCAAATAAATTAGTGATTTTAGTTGTTTCTAAAAAAACCGAGGCCATTGATTCAATAGAAAAGCTATTGCGCGAGGGCGGTTATGACATGGTGAGTCGCAGGTTGCTCATTGAGGGTGATCAGGAACCGATTTATGCAGTAGACAAAGTTCCTGAGATGATTGTCTTTCATGTCAGTGATCGCTGGCGGCAAGAGTTAGAAAATCTCATTGCCATAGAGGCTGTAAAGCGTCCTGCATTATTGGTGATTGCAGATACCGCCGATGCGGAAATGCTACACATGGCCATGCATGCAGGAGCGCTTGATTTACTGACCTTCCCTTTGGTTAAAGAAGATTTTTTTAAAGCCATCGGTCGGGTGAGTGTTGTTAAGTCAACAATAGCTCCGCGAGAAGCTGCGCAGGTTATTTCATTCATGAATACAAATGGTGGTTGTGGGTCAACATTTTTAGCAGTAAATGTGGCGCATGTATTGGCAACAAAGTTTAATAAGCGAGTGGGATTGGTGGATCTTGATCTGCAGTTTGGTACGCTGCCATTCTACTTAAATATGTACCCACGGCAGGGTATCTCTAAGGCGCTAGAAAATCTTGGTACGATTGATGAAGAAGCTGTTAAAGGTTACTTTGCTCGTCATAGTTCTGGGGTTGAGGTGTTGACGAATGGAATAGAGCCGGGAGCCATTTGTAAAGAAGTCGATGCTGAACAAGTTATGCAATTATTAAAAATTGCTTCCTACGCTTATGATTATTTAATTCTTGATCTACCGCGTCATGTGGAGCATATGACTAAGTCAGCCATTATGAATTCCTCTCATGTGGCTTTGGTTATGCAGCAATCTGTTTTGTCTATGGCATGTGCCAGCAAAATTGTTAATTGCCTTAGGCAACAAATGGGTCTAACTAATGATCAGTTGTTTGTAGTTGTCAACCGTTATTACCCTCCTTCACCAGTTAAAATTGATGAGATAAGTAATACCTTAAAAGTACAGGCTCCAATTGTCGTTTCTAATGATTTCGACTTAGTTTCTGAATGTGTAAATACAGGTGTTCCTCTGCTTGATAAGGCTAAGAACAGTGCGGTTGCTAAATCAATAATCGAGTTGGCATCTCGATTAAGTGGAATTCCAGTGCCGGTTCATAAAAGTGGTTTGTTAAGTGGCTTTTCCTCGTTGCTTGTAAGCAAAGATAATGAATAGTGGAATCGGTATGTACCCGGATCATCCTGTATCGGCTTCAAATGGCGGTGAAGTGGATATTGCTGCGGAGCGAATGCGTCCACTCAGCCCTGCTGAGCGTGAATGGAAGGAGATCGTCTATCAAAAATTATTGAAAGCCGTTGATTTAACGATGCTCGCTAAAACACATAGCCGTGATGCTTATAAACGTATTCGCGAAGTGTGTGAAGGGTTGCTGGCCGAGCAGCGTGTTCCCCTGAGCGTGATTTCTCGGCAGCGGGTTGTGAACAGTATTGCCGATGAAGTGCTTGGTTTGGGGCCGCTAGAATCTTTGATGTCGGATAAAGATATTACCGACATTTTGGTGAATGGCCCGAACAGCGTGTATATCGAGCGTCATGGAAAATTAGAAAAGACCGAAATTGTGTTCAATAGTGAAACGCATTTGATGAACATCATCGATCGTATTGTCACGGGCGTCGGTCGACGTATTGATGAGTCTTCGCCGATGGTCGATGCACGCCTTAAAGACGGTTCACGCGTCAATGCAGTCATTCCACCTTTGGCGTTAGACGGAGCGGCGTTATCCATCCGCAGATTTGATCCGGAACGTCTTGGTATTCCTGATCTGGTTAAGTCCGGCACCTTCAACGAGGATCTGGTGTTGGTGATGTCTGCCATGGTCAGAGCTCGTCTGAATATTTTGATTTCTGGGGGCACTGGATCTGGAAAAACCACGTTATTGAATTTGATGTCTTCTTTCGTTCCTGATGACGAACGCATTGTGACGGTCGAGGATTCGGCCGAGCTGCAGTTACAGCAGCCGCATGTGGTTCGACTGGAAACCCGTCCACCTAATATTGAAGGACAGGGTAAGGTGGATCAGCGCGATCTGGTACGTAATTGTTTGCGCATGCGTCCTGATCGAATTGTGTTGGGTGAGGTACGTGGCGGTGAAGCATTGGACATGTTGCAAGCGATGAATACTGGTCATGATGGCTCGTTGACGACCATCCATGCCAACAGTCCACGAGATGCGTTGATTCGCGTTGAAAATCTGGTGTCTATGAGTGGTGCGTTATTTCCTATACATGCTCTACGTCGTCAAATTACGGCAGCCATTAATGTGGTGATTCACATTGAGCGCATGTTAGATGGTCATCGGCGAGTGGTCAGTGTGGTCGAAGTAAATGACATGGAAGGGGACATCATCACCTTGTCAGAAATCTTTGCTTTTAAACGACAAGGTGTAGATAAAGCAGGAAGAGTAATTGGTTCGATTGAGCCTACAGGCATCGTGCCATCATTTATGAAACGATTGGCTGAGCGTGGCGTGGAGTTGCCATTGAATGTTTTTAATCTCAACAGGCCCTAAAAATAAAGCCAAGGCATCATTATGAAATACGGCGTACTTATATTTTTGTTGTTAGTTTTCTTGGCAGTAGTGTTTCTTTCGCAAGGCACTATGATGCCTGTATTCAAAAATTCTAATCGACTACGCAAGCGAATTAAGGAGCGTTTGCATATTTTAGATAAGGTTAATGCCAGTCAATATTCCGAATCGATTGTCCGTCAAAAATACTTGCGCGCCTTGTCTCCATTCGAACAGCAGCTTGAGTCATTGCCGGGTATGGGGTGGTTAAGTCATTTTGTATTGCAATCTGGACGACGATTTCCTGCCTATCAACTGGTGGTGTTTTCGTTGTTGCTTGCCGTCGTTGTATTCAGCGTAGTATGGATGGTCATGAAGTCATGGCAGGTGTCGATGTTGAGTGCATTGGCCTCGCTCGCCATTCCTTTTTATCTGGTACATCGTGAGCGGGCCAAACGCTTCGCTAAATTTGAAGAGCAACTGCCGGAAGCCATTGACCTTATACAACGTGCGTTGAAAGTCGGTCACCCGTTTAGCCAGACGCTGCAGTTGGTCTCGGAAACCATGGATGAGCCTATCGCCACTGAGTTTGGTATCGCCTTCTCTGATATCAGTTATGGTGGTGATGTACGTAGGTCAATGCTCGGCTTGCTAGATCGTATACCCACTATCTCGGTGATGGTGTTGGCGACGGCTGTGTCGTTACAGCGTGAAACGGGCGGCAATTTGGCTGAATCACTCGGCCAGATCAGTAGTGTTATTCGCAGTCGATTTAAGTTTCAACGAAAAGTTAAATCGCTCTCAGCTGAAGGCAGGATGTCAGGTGTGATCTTGGTGTCCATCCCGCTGGTGTTGTTCGGTTTCATGTGGATATTTTCTCCGGCTTATATTGCCCGGTTGCTCAATCATCCCAAAGGCATAACGATGATCGAATATGCCATCGGCCTGTGCATTGTTGGCATGTTATGGATCAGACGGTTGATTCGCATTGAGGCTTGAGGACTTTTATGAATACCTTATCAAATTTTTTTCCGAATATGATGGGTGATATGTCTGCCATCAATGTCCTGTTTCTCCTGCTTGCTGCTGCAGCCACATTTACCTTTGCTATCGGCTTGTTTTTAGTGGTATCGGGCATGAATAGGCCTGTGCGACGTCGCATTGCTGCAGTAAGCGGTCAGCCCTTATATACGCCTTTTAGTTTTGACAACCTTTCTCGATTGATGCGATTTCTCTCGGTATTTTTAATGCCTAAGCGCACAGCGAGCAAAGATCGGGTCCGTAATCAGTTGATTTATGCAGGGTATGACTCGCTCATGATGATGCGTATTTATTTTGGAGCAAAGTTATTTCTTATTCTTCTATTCTTTTTCACTTCTGCAATTCTGCTGCCTATTTTTTACAGTTTCACTGAGATGCAGGTGCTTGGGCTGTCATGTGTGGCCGCATACTTCGGTTCGCTATTGCTCAGCCTTGCCCTTGATGCACGAGTTAGAGCGCGGCAGAAAAAATTACGCTTTGGATTGCCCGATGCACTCGACTTATTAGTAGTTTGCGTCGAATCAGGATTGGGTATCGCACCCGCCATCCAGCGGGTGGCTGAAGAAATTGATATTAGTCATCCTGAGCTTGCTGCTGAGCTTGCGATTGTAAATGCTGAAATGCGTGCTGGTATTGACCGAGGCGTGGCACTGACCTCGTTAGGAACTAGAACAGGACTGTCTGAGATTCGCGGGTTGACGGGGTTGCTGTCGCAAACTATGCAATTTGGTGGCAGCATTGGCGCTACATTGCGCGTGTATTCCGCTGACTTTCGTGATCGTCGTCTGCAAGCTGCAGAAGAACAAGCCGCCAAAGTCTCCACCAAAATGATCTTTCCGCTGGTGTTGTGTATTTTTCCGTCTTTCTTTTTGGTGGCGATCGGGCCGGCGGTGATTGCACTTATGGGTGCGTTCTCGAAATAAGGCTTACTCAGAGGGTGGTTTATTCGATCAAACTCACCACTCTGAGCGTTTGCTTTGCGCGTTGAAAGATGGATTTTAATTACAGAGGTAAGGCTGCTTCGTACAGAATGACCGCATCACCCGTGATACGCACAGATTGGGTCACGGCTCCGGTACAGGTGACATGTACACGCACGCTACCCGGACGCTGCAGGGATTCACCTTGATAACCGGTGAAGTTGAATGCCCCGTTTTCGGTAGACACGATGTTGTGTGCAACCAGATACGCACCGAGCATGCCGTGTGCATTGCCGCTAACGGGGTCTTCGGGAATGCCTATGGCAGGGCAGAACATCCGGGATACGGTGCTGAGGTGGCCGTGTTGATCAGGATCATTCAATGCGAAAACAAAATAGCCTTCGGCGCCAATGTGTGGCGTCAAGCGGGCTAATTCATTCATGTCTGGTTTGAGTGAAGGCAGCAAATCAGGAGAACGCATGCCAATTAACAGTCGCGAGCCGCCTTTGGTGAGGATTTGCAATGGACAATCGTGATGCAGATAGGGGCTAGAAATGCCCAGGGCGTCGAGTACTTGAACACGATGGTGTTCGGCTAGTGCGGGGCCTAAAGATGCCGGACTGATGCTCATGCTGATGCGATAGTCGCCATCCACTTCAGCCACATCGACTTCAGCAATGCCGGCATGGCTTGATTGACGAATAACACCCTTACCACGTAAGCCGCATTTAGCTAACACATAATGCGTGGCTAAGGTGACATGACCCACGAAGGATACCTCGTGTTCAGGGGTGAAGAAGCGCACCTGCATATCATGGTCTGCAGACTCGGCAGACAGTACAAATGCCGTCTCACCATTGAGCTCGGTTGCGATGGTCTGCATCTGTTCATCGGTGAGGTCATCCGCATCAAGGACGACTCGAGCTGGGTTACCACAAAACAGCTGGCGCGTGAAAGTGTCAACGTGAAATAGCCGACAATGTTTAGGCATGGGCAACTCCAGAAAGAAACAGGCGAGTCAAAACAGTGCTCGTAGGGTTGTCTTTTATCGCTGAATCGTAGGTTACAGTCAATCTAAGTTGGCATGTTGTAGTAATCCCACTACAATTGTCACTGCCTAAGGGGTGGTCTGATTGACCTGAGATGCCGAATCGCAGCGTAAATACTGCACATCGGTAAACCCTTTGAACCTGATCCGGTTAGTACCGGCGTAGGAAGTAGGTCAATAACAGCGCAGTGTTCTGCCTGAATTCCTCCCATCCTAAGCTTGAGCCGGATCTTCGTTGTAAAGAATGAGGATCTATATGCGGTTGTCTGTAATTAAACCAATAGCCTATGCCAGTTTGCTGGCGCTTCCTGTCATCACATATGCGGCTGAAGAGTTTGCACTGGAAGAAGTGGTGGTGACCGCGACATTGCGTCCCCAAATTCTTCAGGATGTGCCTAGCAGCGTCACGGTATTAGATTCACAAACGCTTAAAGAGGCGGGGCAGCAGCATTTTCAAGATGTATTGGGTTTGGTACCCAATTTAAATTGGGCGGCGGCCACATCACGGCCGCGCTTTTTTCAATTACGCGGGATTGGTGAAACCGAGCAATACACGGGTGCGCCTAATCCTTCGGTTGGATTCTTAATCGACGATATTGATTTCAGTGGTTTAGGTATGCCTGCCACATTGTTTGATGTAAAGCAGGTGGAAGTATTGCGCGGGCCGCAGGGCACTCGTTATGGAGCCAACGCTTTAGCCGGGTTGATATCTATAAACGGCAATGATCCTAGTAAGGAAGCTGAAGCGAATGTTGAAGCTACTTTGGGTGATTACAATACCCGTTCACTAGGTGCTAGTGTCTCTGCTCCAATTAAATCAATGGATTCAGCTTGGCGATTATCTGTTCAAAAATATCGAAGTGATGGATTTATATGGAATAGCTATCTAGGTCGTAATGATACGAATGGGCGTGATGAGTTAAGTGGGCGCTTCAAGTGGCATTCCGAGTTCAGTGATGCTACCACCCTAGATTTTACGCTGCTGCATGCCAATCTCGACAATGGCTACGATGCGTGGGCTATCGATAATTCACGCACTTCACTAGCTGATAAGCCTGGTATCGATATGCAGCGATCCACAGGCGCTTCGATCAAGCTAAATACTCAGTTGAGTAATGAATTGAAATTTACCGGCGTTGGTTCGTTTGCAACTTCTGATTATGTACAGAGTTACGATGGTGATTGGGGTAATACTCAGAGCTGGCAAAATTTAATGCATGCTTGGAGTGTGCAGCATACCGTTCCCGGTAATGAATGGCATAATTTTGTTTATGACTATACCTATCGTGCTGATCATCAGCGTGATACACGAAGCGTAGACCTACGCCTGTCATCGGATCACTCGATAGAATCGATAAACTGGTTGATAGGCGTTTATGTACTCAATTTGCGTGAGCATATTCTTGAGATGAGTCAGGGAACTTATGAAGACCCGGTCGCCTACGTCTATAGTGCAAATACGGATGATGTCATGGATAGTCGTTATGATGCGACAAATTTGGCGATTTACACGCAATTGGATCAGCAACTTTCCTCGTATTGGAGCGTGTCTGCTGGCTTGCGCGGCGAACAACGAAAAGCAAAATATAAAGATGATCGCCAATCATCGGGTGTAGTCAGCGATCCTGAAAACGTATCCCGTACTGAAACCATGTGGGGAGGGCAGGCTAGTTTGGCGCGTGCAATGAGTGCTCATCACAGCCTGTATTTGACCATCTCCCGTGGTTATAAAGCGGGCGGTTTTAATTTAGGTGCGGCGGCTCAAGCCAAGCCTAATTTCGATCAGGAAGCCGTAGTTAGTTATGAGTTGGGAACTAAAGGTACTGCCTTGCAGGGACGGTTCTATTTTGATACGGCCTTGTTCTACGAGCAGCGAAACAACATGCAGGTTCTGAATAGTAAGCAGTTGGTTGCAGGTGATCCAAACTCATTTCAGATTTATACAGATAATGCTGGCAAGGGATTTAATGCCGGTATTGAAAGTACTGGACGTTTCAAGTTGAGTGAAACGGTTGAAACGGGTGGCTCGTTAGGGCTGTTGCGTGCCTATACTCATACTTACATTCAGGACGATGGCAGTATCATTGAATCGCGAGAACAAGCGCATGCGCCGGGGTACACGGCTGCTGTCTATGGGCTGTGGCATCATTCTTCTGGGTTCATGGCGCGGGTTGATGTACAAGCTAAAGATCATTTTTATTTCAGTGCGGCACCGAAAACCAAAGAGTCAAAAGCATATGCGTTGACCCATATCAAACTAGGTTATGAGCAACCCAGTTGGGATGCTTATCTGTGGGTGAGTAATCTGTTTAATTCTGACTATGCCGTGCGTGGTTTTGAGTTTGGTAATGAGCCACCAGATTTCAATGATGCGCTGTATTTACAGAAAGGTGATCCTCGTCAGATGGGTATAACAGCGCAGTGGAATTTCTAAGGAGTAACTATGCGTACCATGATCGAAATCAGTTTGTATCCGTTGGATGCCAATTTCATTCCAGCTATTCAGGGTTTTATTGATCGTCTGAATACCTATCCTGAACTGCAAGTTACTACCAATGCCATGAGTACGCAGATTGCAGGTGAGCATGCGCGTTTGTTTGAAGTGATTAGTGTCGAAACTGCGAAGACCTTTGCAGAAGCCGGTCGCAAAGTGTTTGTGATGAAAATTCTAGGCGGTCAATCTTAATTATGCAGTGGCTCATTCACGTCGCTCATGAACTGTTAGGCACCACGATCTGGGAGGCCATCGCAGTGATATTGGCTTTGGCCTATCTTGTACTGGCGGTGCGAAAAAGTTTGTGGTGTTGGATGTGCGCCTTCATCAGCAGTGCGATTTACGTGGTGCTGATGTTTGAGGCCGGCTTGGTGATGGAGACCTGTCTAAATATCTTTTATGTGATTATGGCAGTGTATGGCTATGTTGAGTGGAGGCGGGGTACACGCGATGATGCTGAGATGGTGACAGTTCGGTGGCGTTGGCAGCAGCATGTGATCGGCATGGCTGCGGTGCTGGCTGCAACAGTCGTCAATGCGCTGTACTTACAACTGCATGTGCAGGCAGCGCGTTCGCCATGGTGGGATTCTTTCATTACGTGGGGCAGTGTGTTGACGACCTTCATGGTAGCGCGTCGCGTGATTGATAATTGGTTGTATTGGATTGTGATCGATTCCATTGCGGCTGTGCTGTATTACTCTCGGGGTTTAGTGGCGACATCTGTGTTGTTCATGATTTATGTGGCTATGGTGCTTTATGGTTATTGGCGATGGCATCAGTTTCAGTCTGAATCTGTTGCCATTGAGTCAATGCTGCCATGACACCGGAAGTCATTGCCGCCGAGGTGCTCGGATGCGAGCCTCATGGCTTGCGTGTCGCTCAAATTAAGGGAGGCCTTACCAATGAAAGTTGGAGAGTTGATGGGCCCGATACGTCAGTAGTGGTGCGCATCAGTACCGTCGATGAACAGGCTCTTCAGCTTGATCGTGCCAATGAATCGGTGGTCTTGCGCTTGGTCGAGAACGCGGGGATTGGTGCGGAGGTGATGTTGTGCGCGCCTGCGCGACGGGTGCTGGTCACTCGTGCCTTATCTGCGCGCACGCTGACCATAGCTCAGCTCCATGAAGAAGCCGTTGTGCAGAATGTGGCAGAATTGCTGCGTAGGCTGCATGCGCTGGAGGTGCCTACATCGGTACAAACGGTCAATCTTTTATCCGTTCTGGAAGGATATTGGATGACCTTAGATGCGCATCAGTCCTTTTGTGAGGTCGGTGTTCGTGCTCAGGCGCGTGCGTATGCCCTGGAGTCTACCCAGGTGAGTGAGCGCTGTTTGTGTCATCACGATGTGCATCATTTGAATTTGATGTCAGATGGGCAGCGTTTATGGTTACTCGATTGGGAGTACGCAGGAGTCAGTGATCCGCTATTTGATTTGGCTTCGGTGTGTTGTTATCACGACTACGATGCACGTCTACGTGAGCAGTTACTGCGAGCCTACAAGGGTTTCGTGAATCTACAAGAGTTGCAGCGTTTAGAGCGTATGTGTTGGCTATTCGATTACATCAAGGCGCTGTGGATGCGGGTGCGGCAACTGGAAACCAACTGATTGTAAGCGTCACTGACCCGACGTTTTAAGTCGAGTCAGTGTGCCTAGTTCATGAAGAGTGATTATTTTGCTGCTGACTGATTGGCAACTGCAGCCGCGGCCGCAGCGATTGCAGCCTGATCACCCAAGAAGCGACGAGGTTGTTTTGGCTTCAGTGCGGCGTCGAGTTCATACACGATGGGCACACCAGTAGGGATGTTGAACTCAATGATGTCAGCATCGGACATGCCATCCAGCATTTTGACTAGCGCACGCAGGCTGTTGCCATGTGCAACTACTAACACATTACGACCCTGCTTAAGTTGCGGAGCAATGTTGTCTGTCCAAAAAGGTAGTACGCGCACCAGTGTTTCTTTTAATGATTCGGTGGCCGGTAGCGCGTCCGGTGGTAATGAAGCATAGCGCGGGTCAAAGGCAGGATGACGGGAGTCATCGGTGGTTAGTGGCGGAGGTGGAACATCGTAGCTACGGCGCCAAATTTTAACTTGATCTGCACCATGCTTGGCTGTGGTCTGTGCCTTGTCCAATCCTTGTAGTGCACCGTAATGTCGTTCATTCAATCGCCAACTGCGTTCGACGGGTAACCACATCAGGTCCATTTCATCGAGTACCGTCCACATGGTGCGGATTGCACGTTTCAGTACCGAGGTGTACACCAGATCAAAACTCAAACCTTCCGCTTTGAGTAGTCGGCCGGCTTCGCGAGCCTCGTTACGACCTTGTTCGGTCAGGTCAACATCGGTCCAGCCGGTAAAAAGATTTTCTACGTTCCATATGCTTTGTCCGTGGCGGATCAGTACCAATTTGCCTATCACGATGCAGCCCTAATTAGGTGGTTGAATAAGAAAGAATTTATACCAGAGCGGCAGGGTACCTGTCAGTATTCTTAAGTACCGTCCCTGGCTAATCATGGGATAAATTGCTGATTCCTAACGGGTTGGTGCGTCTGTTAGTATCGATGTATCAAAAAATTAAGTTATTTGCTGCAATCTAATAAAGCGGGGTAAATCATGAAATGCTGGAACCTGCTCTGTGTAGTCATCCTGATGATGACCAGTATGACGGCCTGTGTAACAAAGCAAGACAGCAATTTTGGCGGCGTTCTGGGCAATTCCTATTCCAGTGAGATGCAACCGATCAATGCGTCGAGTTTTCAGATCACGGTACGCAAGAACGTGACGGGAGATATTGCGGAAATCAATATTCCTGGCACCACGGTTGCGAATGCCTTTGAGCAGGTTAAGGCTGTTTCGTTGTTACGTGCAGCGATTGAATCTCATCATTTGGGATATAAGTATTTTTCAGTTTCGGGCACTCGATCTCAAACTAATATCAAAGAGAAGCGAAGCGCGAGTAAAGATACCGGAGGTGGAATCCCTGAGAAGGCTTTTATGCTCTCTTATGCGCATTACACCACCGATGTGGAGTTGGTGCTCGAGTTGACTATTCAATTGACGAATCAGGTTTCTACTGGCAACCCAAATGACTATGTTGATGTAGATCAATTATTAAAAGCTGCGGGTGTGATTTCGCGATAAAAAAGTGATGTCAAAAGTTAATCAGCAAGTTCAATATCTTTGATAACCGCTGCGAGAAAACGACATGCTTCACCGCCGGTGATGGAACGGTGATCAAAAGTCAGTGATAAAGGAATGCGGGAATGGACCTCTATGCCTCCCTCATCGGTAGCTACCACGTCACGATGTACTTTTCCTGTACCTAGAATGGCAACGGTTGGGGGCACGACCAGTGGAGTGGCATAGCGGCCAGCCAGTGTGCCGAAATTAGTCAGGGTGATGGTGTAGTCGCGAAGCTCTTCCGGTGTCAGTGTGCGATCTTGTGTGGCTTGTTTGAGGCGATTAATTTCTTCACGCAACTCAAGGAGTGATTTGGTTTGAACATCGCGAATTACGGGCACAAATAGTTTGTCACCGACATCGATGGCAATGCCTAAATCAACATGATTGAATACCCGCCGCGATGGGCCGTTGGGCTCGAATACTGCATTCAATGAGGGTTCGGTTTGCACACCTCGACATAGTGCGCGAATGATGCGCGCTGTCATGTCCACGCGACCTTTCCAGTTGTGGATATCCGCATCATCAAATACCGTGACCATCGCGATTTCATTGCGTGACAATGTCATTGCTTGTGCCATGGCGCGGCGGGCACCTGTGATGGGCTGAAAGTCACCGGCAAGCCGCTCACCCAAAGTAGCAAGTTGATCGCTAGGATGGTTTGCCACTTGATGTGCTGGATTTACGTTGTGCAAAACATCATCCATGGTGATCAAGCCTTGAGGGCCTGTGCCGGTGATCTGGTTAAGATCAAGGCCCAGGCGCTTGGCTATCATGCGAGCCGCAGGTAAGGTACGTGGTCGATGAGTTTGGGTGGGGTGGTGTGGGGTGATGCCCCGAGTAGTAGTGTGTTCGACCAGTTCGTGATCACTGATATTCATGCGCCCGACAACCGTCCCCGCGTCGGCGCTGTTGGATTGGTTTGATTGCTTTTCTTGAGTGCCTAGATCGAAGTCAATAAGTGCTTGGTGGGTGGCAACGGTCTCCCCAACCTGTGCCAGCAAGCGAGTGACCTTGCCTGTATAGGGGCTGGGCACCTCGACCACGGCCTTTGCCGTTTCAACCGAGACCATCAGTTGATCCACTTTGACATCATCGCCTTCCTGGATATGCCATGCCACGATGTCGGCTTCGTGCAGGCCTTCGCCTAAATCGGGTAGATGAAAGGTGGTCACTGTATTCCCTCTAGCTCAAAGTGGTACGCACAGCAGTAACAATGCGTGCCACGCTAGGCACGTAATCGTGTTCCAATCGTGCCAGTGGCACGATGGTGTCATAGCCCGTGACCCGTTGAATTGGGGCTTCCAGATCATACAATCCGTGCTCGGCCACAATGGCGGCGATTTCAGCACCCACACCCACATTACGAGCGGCTTCATGCACGATGACTAAACGGCCTGTTTTAGCGACAGATTCAAGAATGGTTTCGGCATCAATTGGACTTAGCGTTGCCAGGTCAATCACTTCCACATAAATACCTTGTTTTGCCAATTCATCAGCCGCTTTAAGGCTTTCAACTGTCATTGCGCCCCAAGTCACGAGCGTGCAGTCACCGCCTTCGCGTAGCACGTAACACACGTCTAACGGTAGGGCTTCACCGTTGTCTTCCACGTCTTGTCGGGCATAACGATAGATGCGTACGGGCTCAAGGAATAACACTGGATCGGGTTCACGGATTGCAGCGAGTAAGAGTCCATACGCGCGAGCAGGAGAAGAAGGGCAGACCACGCGTAGACCGGGAACATGACAGAACATGGACTCGACGGATTCGGAATGATGTTCTGGCGAATGAATGCCACCGCCATGCGGAGTGCGAATGACCACGGGGCAGGTGAGGCGTCCACGCGTGCGATTCCGTAAACGACTCATGTGATTAACGATTTGATCCATCGCGGGATAGATAAAGCCCATGAACTGAATTTCAGCCACCGGCTTTAATCCTTGTGCGGCCATGCCGACACAAAGCCCTGCAATCATTCCTTCAGCCAAGGGGGTATCAATGACTCGATCAGCACCAAAGGTTTTTTGTAATCCCTGTGTGGCGCGAAATACGCCGCCATTTCTGCCTACATCTTGACCCAGTGCGACCACCGAAGCGTCATGTGACATTTCCCATGCGTGTGCCATGTTGATGGCTTCAATCAGTGTGACTTTAGCCATGATTGTCGGTAGCTCTGCTGTTCATCATGGCTTGGTCGCGTTGATCGAGTAACCGTTGCGGGGGATGAGCAAACAGATAATCAAACATAGCGGTTACAGGGGGCGTGGGAGTTGCGAGATATTCGCTGACTGCCGCTTCAATCTGTTGGCTACATTCGTGTTTGTAACTCTGCTCTTGTACGTCATCCCATAATTGCAAACGTTCAAGATAGGCCCGCATACGTTTCATGGGCTCAATGTTCCATGCTTGTTCTACTTCATGGGTCGAGCGATAACGACTGGCATCATCCGCAGTAGTGTGGTCACTCAGGCGATAGGTGAGCGCTTCCACGACGGTGGGGCCTTCACCACGACGCGCTCGTGCCAAGGCCTGTTCTATCACGTGCCTGACTGCAAGAAGATCATTACCATCGACTTGAATGCCCGGTATGCCAGCGGCAATGGCTTTTTGAGCCAGCGTGTGTGCCGCGGTTTGTTGGGATAGAGGGGTGGAGATTGCCCAGCGATTGTTCACCACGTAAAAAATCACCGGTAATTGTTGTACACCAGCGACATTCATCGCTTCATAGAAGGTGCCTTCAGAAGTGCCGCCATCACCAATGTAAGCCAGTGCGCAGCGCGGTTCATTACGAATTTTGAAAGCGAATGCCGCACCTGCAGCATGCAGAGTTTGTGTGGCGATGGGTACGCACCAAGGAAAATCGTGGCGGGTGTTGATGAAGTCGTTACCGGATTCGTCTCCACCCCAGTAGCGGAGGATTTCGGCCATGCGCACACCACGCCACATTTGGGTGCCGATTTCTCGGTACACTGGCGCGATGACATCTTCGGCGTTCAAGGCCGCTGCCGCACCCACTTGAGCGGCTTCATGACCCGCTGCGGGCGGGTAGGTTCCCAGTTTTCCAGTGCGTTGCAAGTTAATCGCCTTGGTATCAAAGGCGCGCACCAGTACCATCATTTTGTACATCCGTACCAGTTCAATGGGATCATGTGCAAATGACGGTAGCGTGGAGAGATCAAGGTCAGGCAGGAACCGGCCATCCGCGTCCAGATACTGGCAGTACTGAATGTCGAATTGCGCCGTGGTGTTCACCCGTATCCTCCGAGTCAAGTCACGGAAATGTGACCAGACGATAATGGGAGATTATAGCCGAGCGGCTTCGTTGTGCCCGATCATTGTGCATGAGCCTGTGCGATGATCAGGGATTGCGTATCTACAGGTCTGAGTATGAAAACCAATACCTTCACCAATCATCCACCTTATGTGACTGTGGCGCCTGATAATTTGCCCTTGGTCGCGCCGATTTATCAGTCAGTCAAATTCGCGTTTGATGATGTCTATGAAGCAGAGCGTCACGGCCGTGGTGAGCGCGAAGGTTATGCCTATTCGCGTATCGATAATCCTACCTTGCAGTTATTGCAGCAGACCTTAGCGACCTTGCAGGGACGCACACATTGCCTGTTAGCACCGTCCGGTGTCGCTGCGGTGAGTTTAACCTTGCAGGCATTGTGTCAGCAGGGCGATCACTTGATCATGTTTGCAGAAGGGTATGGCCCGACGCGTGTCATGGTGAAGCGGGTGTTGGCGCGATATGGGGTGCGGCATACTGTCCTGTCTATTGAAGATCATCAGGGTATTGCACAGATATTAAGCACTACACCGACGCGGTTGATGGTCTTTGAAAGTCCCACTAATCCCATGCTGAAAGTGGCTGACCTTGGCTTCTTATGCAAGCTGGCGCAGCAACATGGATGTGTAACTGTTATGGATAACACCTTGGCTGGATTGCACTCACACGGGCAGTATCCGGTCGATGTGTTTGTGCACTCGTTAACTAAGTACGCCAACGGACATGGTGATGTGTTGGCAGGTGCGGTAATCATGAATGAGGCGTTGCACGCCCAACTACATCCTGAGTTCATCGCAATGGGTGCGATGCTCGATCCCCATGCCGCCTTTCTCATTCAGCGCGGATTAAAAACCTATGGGTTGCGCTATGAGCGTGCCTGTCAGAATGCGTTGGCCATTGCCGAATTTTTAGCCCATCATCCTGCGGTTGGTGCTGTGCATTATCCCGGTCTGACTTCGCATCCACAGCATCAACTCGCCCGTCAGCAATCCGCTGATGGTGGAGGGGTGGTGACCTTTACGTTGGCGGGTACCACGGAGCAGGCCAATGAATGTGTGCAAAAGCTGCAATTATTTAAGTTAGCCTCTAGTCTGGGGTCGACCGAGTCACTGGTGTTGCCTCCTTCCATGTTGCAGGCACGTGATCTGAAGGCCGAGCAACGGGCTTGGGGGGGGATAACCGACACCACCATCCGGCTGTCTATTGGCATTGAAGATATCAGCGATTTACTCAGTGATTTAACCCAGGCGCTGGCCTAGGCGGTCTGTACTTAATGTTGCGCGGGGGTGATTTAGACCGTGGATACTGCTGCAGGCATGCCCAGATTGGCTGACTGACTTGGTATACTGACGGTTTTACTGCCGCGCGAACTGCGCCGGCCCACCTTAAGAACCGACCCTGCCTGAAGGAAAGCCATGTCCGCTAAGATTATCTATACCCTCACTGACGAAGCCCCGGCTCTGGCAACGTATTCATTTTTGCCGATTGTTCAGGCCTTTACTCGAGCTGCCGATATATCGGTGGAGACCCGTGATATTTCGCTTGCTGGGCGAATTCTGGCTAATTTCCCAGAAGCACTTAAACCTGAGCAGCGCCAGAACGATGATTTGGCTGAATTGGGCGAATTGGCTAAAACGCCTGCAGCTAACATCATCAAACTGCCTAATGTAAGTGCTTCGGTACCGCAGCTCAAAGCTGCCATTCAGGAATTACAGTCACAAGGTTATGCCGTGCCGAATTTCCCTGAAGACCCCAAAACCGATGAAGAAAAAGCCATAAAATCACGGTACGCCAAAATTTCTGGCAGTGCCGTTAATCCAGTGCTGCGTGAGGGTAATTCTGATCGTCGTGTTGCGAATGCGGTTAAGCAATACGCCAAAAAGCATCCCCACTCCATGGGTGTTTGGACAGCTGATTCTAAAAGCCATGTGGCGCACATGAGTTCTGGTGATTTTTATGCTAACGAACAGTCGGCGTTAATTGGTAAAGCTGGCACTGTGCGTATTGAGTACACACCTAAACAGGGTGCGGCCAGTGTATTGAAAGAAGTCAAAGTACAAGCCGAAGAGTTGATTGCTGCGACGTTTTTAAGCGCAAGTAAATTACGTGATTTTTATGCCGCACAAATTGCGGACGCTAAGGCATCGGGCGTGTTGCTATCGCTGCACTTGAAAGCCACGATGATGAAAGTCTCTGACCCAATTTTGTTCGGTCATGCGGTGAGTGTGTATTACAGCGATGTGTTTGCTAAGCACGCTGAGGTGTTTAAGCAATTAGGTGTAAATCCACGCAATGGTATTGGTGATGTCTATACCAAGATCAAAACTCTGCCAGCGGATAAACAAGCTGAAATCGAAGCTGATTTGAAAGCGGTATACAGCATACGTCCCGCCTTAGCGATGGTGGATTCAGATAAAGGCATCACCAACCTGCATGTACCAAGCGATGTGATTGTGGATGCATCTATGCCTGCAGCGATTCGTGCTTCGGGTCGCATGTGGGGTACTGATGGCAAGTTGCACGATACTAAGGCCATGATTCCAGATCGTTGCTATGCCGGTATTTATCAAGCCACTATTGATGACTGCAAGCAGCATGGGGCCTATGACGTTACTACCATGGGTAGCGTCAGTAACGTAGGGTTGATGGCGCAAGCCGCTGAAGAATACGGTTCGCACGATAAGACGTTTGAAATCGCCGCCGATGGCGTGGTGAAAGTGATTGATGCTGACGGCAACGTTCTGACTCAGCATGACGTGCAGCAGGGCGATATTTGGCGTATGTGCCAGACTAAGGATATTGCCATTCGTGATTGGGTGAAGCTGGCCGTGAATCGTGCCCGTGCTACCGGTGCCACTGCGATTTTCTGGTTGGATGATCAGCGTGCTTACGATCGAAATGTCATCTCCAAGGTCAATACCTACCTCAAAGATCACAACACCAACGGCCTAGATATTCGTGTCTTGTCGCCAGTGGAAGCGGTGAAGGTCTCGCTACAACGCATTCGTCAGGGGAAAGACAGTATTTCGGTCACCGGTAACGTGCTGCGTGATTACCTGACTGACTTATTCCCGATTCTGGAGCTGGGTACGAGCGCTAAGATGCTCTCTATCGTGCCGCTGCTGGCTGGTGGTGGCATGTATGAAACTGGTGCCGGTGGTTCAGCGCCTAAGCATGTACAGCAGTTCCTTGAAGAAAATTATTTGCGTTGGGATTCACTTGGTGAGTTCTTGGCGCTGCAAGTGTCAATCGAAGACATGGCTGCAAAAACAGGCAACAGTAAAGCGGCGGTGTTGGCTGAAACCTTGGATGCCGCCAATGCTAAATTCTTAGACAACGATAAATCACCTGCACGTAAAGTCGGTGAAATCGATAATCGTGGTAGTCACTTCTATTTGGCGCTGTACTGGGCACAAGCCTTGGCTGCACAAGGTAAAGATACGTCATTGCAAGCTTTATTCAAACCCGTGGCTGAATCACTTACCAGCAACGAACAAAAGATTGTCGGTGAGTTGATTGGTGCACAAGGTAAGAAGATGGAGATTGGTGGTTATTACCATCCAGTGCCTGCCAAGTGTTCAGAAGGTATGCGCCCGAGCGCAACCTTCAATTCGGTACTGGCAACATTAAGCAAATAACTGAATGCTTAAAAATAAAAAAACCCGATGTGAAAGCATCGGGTTTTTTTATCAAGGGTTAGATTTCAGGAGAGGTTTAATGGATAAACTAAATTTAATACAGTCGAAATTAATGGTCTTTACCAAATTGCTTTTTTTGTTCTTGTCGGTATTGGGCTTGCCACAAAAAACCTCTGCTGCAACTGCTCACTTCATGAAATCTAATTCAGCTGGAAAGTATTACGCTAGTTATACCAGTTCGCATGGTTGTGTCATGGTTATGCGAGGTGACTATTTCAAGGATCGAGATCTGTTAGATGTTGCCTATGTTTCTCTAAAAGATGGCAAGGTCTATAAAGATTGGACATCTTGTCAGCCGAACATATGATCCCCTAGTTTGTGCTTTGCGGACCCAGTCCCGTCGACGCTAAAGTGTGGAAATTTCAGGCATCTGTTTGACTAGATAGTCGATAAAGATTCTGACTTTAGCTGGTAGTAGACGGGTGCCGGTGAGTGCGTAGGCATGCACATCGGGAAGTTTCCACTCAGGCAGCACCGGCATCAATGCGCCTGTCTGTATTTCGGTAGTAACGAATTCGGATGCGGTTGCGACTATGCCGATGCCTTCTAATGCTAGTTGCTTTAGCATGCCTACGTTGTTAGCCACAATCTTTCCGGTCACTGCTACCACTTCAACATGATCGCTGCTCGAAAGTCGTTTCAAAGTCCACGGGCTATCCTTCATGCGTAAGCACTCGTGTGTCGTTAAATCCTGCGGTGTTATTGGGTGTGGATGTGTCGCTAAATATGCGGGAGAAGCGAACATACCGACACTGAAAGAGGCGATTTTTCGTGCAATTAGATTCTGCTCTTTTGGTGGCCCCATCCTAATCGCGAGATCTATCGAACCTGAAAATAGATCGCTGTGTGCCGGTGATAAATCAAGATCGAATTGGATGTCTGGATAAAGTCTCGAAAAATTTGCCAGTAGTGGGCTGAGAAACATCATGCTGAAGTCCACTGGCAAAGAGGCGCGAATGACACCCATGGGTTTGTCCTGAAGGTTGGTCAGCTCCATGTGCGCCAGTTCGGCATCTTGCACGATTCTTAGGCAGTTCTCGAAATGGCGACGTCCACTGTCGGTCAGTTCAACTCGGCGTGTAGTGCGATTGAAAAGTCGCAAGCCCAGATCGTGTTCGAACTCGGCGATCCTGCGCGATACGGTTGAAGTAGGTAATTGCAAAGTTTCGGCTGCACGGCGAAAGCTCTTCGCTTTTGCGACAGTCACGAACAGATGTACGTTTTTGAAGATATCCATTGGGATGATTATCCCTTATATAGAACAATGAATTCATTTTTTCTGTCTTTATCCCGTTTATGGCAACTAAGACAATGAAGTTTTGCATATTTACGGAGGCTGACATGACCAACACAAGCTCATCAAATTCAATCGGCATCCACGCCAAAATTGGCGCTTGGCTTTTTGTATTGTGGGGTGTCCTGCATATTTGGGTCGGCGCTGAGGGCATTCGGCAATATCTGACCGCGGGAACACCAGGGCTGTGGAATATGCTGATTGGCGGCCATGCTGTGCCTCGTTTAGCTTTCCAACACTCTACTGATGTAGTTACCGCATTTGCCCACGGACAGTTATTGCTGAATTTCACACTCGACGTGGGTGGATACGGTGTGTTGGGTTTTTTTGTGGCTTGGTTAATTTTGAAGATAGCGCCCTGGCCTGGCTACTTGATTGGCCTGTTCGTTATCGGTATCGGTGATCTTGCCTTTCTCTTTTCAGAAGTCGTATCGGGCGTGATTGAGCTGAATTTTGGAACGATCGGCGGGCCAGTGTTGTGGTTCCTTGCGATCATCATTACTCCTTTTGGGTTGCCAAAATTAACCAAGGCGTATAATTAACGGTTTGATGGTTTTATATTCAATCAGGTAGTAATTTTTGTGACACAACTTTTTTCAACAGCAAGCCTAGGTTCGC
>CANGJP010000036.1 GCA_947454465.1 Pseudomonadota bacterium | reverse complement strand
TGTCCGATCATTAATGACAAAACTGGTGTTTAAACCAATCGTTGCATCCGGTGCCGTACTGAAATCACTGATCATTAACTGAGCCGGAGAAAGCACAAAATTCACCGATGGGTTAACACCCCTATCCTCCAGATTAATCACTGCTTTATCCATACGAATCTGTTCAACGCGCGTCACCCAGGGATGATCATTTGCTTCATCTGGACCCATAAGCTCTAGCAAATTAAGATTACGACGTTGATCTAAGACTGCCTTAAAGTTCGGTTGCTCCAGACTGATTTTCTTTATCGCAATATTACGATCATTCAAGGATACCTGAGTGTCCGTAATACCCAACTTCACCCAACTCACCCAAGGCGTACCATCACTCACCTTGGGCGCGATTCCAAAACCAGTTAGGACTACATGAGGAAGTGATAACTTAAGATTTAGATCTTGAGCTAATGACAGGTCATAGTCACCCTCGACATTCACTCTGCCCGCTAACAATCGAAACGGCAACACATCATGCAAATAACTTTGCAGCGTCCCCGAGGTCAAATCAGCAATTTTAAAATTTCCTGATGAAGCAAACGGCTGCAAAGTTAGCTTACCTTTAAAATCTAAAATTTCATCAAGGTGTGAACGTGCAGAGAAATGAAAGGCGTTCCCATAGGCTGGCTCACTACGAAAATCATCGAGCTTAAATTGAATGGGAGTCAAATCCGTACTAAAAGGAACTGGACGTGCCAAATCTTCTATATGCACGCGTCCATTAATCAGCGCAAACTCACCAATACGTAGCTTAGGCAACGAATCATCAGCCCGCTCAGCCTGATGATCTTTTTTAAGATCATTGAAGGCCAGATTAACGTGGCCCTGTGCATCTACAACAACCTGTACCGTAGGACCTACTAGATGGATAGACTTAAAAGTGTATATACCCGTAAACAGCGACGCCAACTCAGCATCAACCAACACATTCTCTACCGCAGCAATAGGCCCACCATTAGCCTCTAAGAACTCTACCTGGGCTAATTGCAGCGTTAAGGTAAATGGATTGAACCGGACGTCACCGAGGTGCAGTTGTCGATGCATCTCATCACGGACATAGCCAGTGGCATACTTATTAAGAAGATGGGGAACCAGAAAAAATCCGACTAGGGCATAAATCAATATCAGCCCACCCAACACAACTATCAGACGGATCTGACTTAATAGAAAGATATGGATAACGCCTTTTTTTCCAGTAACTGTGTTCAACATGATATTCCCTGAAAATCAGACCCATCACTACGAATCATATTCAATTGGCATATAGCAGCATAGCTTAATCTGTACCCTGTATTTTCATAAGGGACACACAGATATGGGTCACAACGCCATGAAACCATCATTGTGCCAAGAACATCGACCCTAGAAAAACCAAAAACAGGCATCATGGCTTAAGACCAGTCACATTGAGCACAGTAAATCTCACACACACCCAGCGTAAACCAACTAACCGACCTAAAGAATAACAGCCACATTGAAGACAGATTAAATTGACTCACTCTTGATCACTCGCCCACCATCAACCTGCGGTATCATTGGATTCTCCCCTCACAAGCTGGACTGGCAAGCAATGGCTCAATTCATCTACACCATGAATCGCGTCGCTAAGGTGGTACCGCCTAAGCGTTTCATTCTGCGTGATATTTCCCTATCCTTTTTCCCAGGCGCCAAGATCGGCGTACTGGGCTTGAACGGTTCAGGTAAATCGACGCTGCTGCGAATCATGGCGGGCGTAGACAAAGAATTCGAAGGTGAGGCACGAGCGCAACCGGGTATAAAAATAGGTTATCTGGAACAGGAGCCACAACTGGACACCAGCAAAGATGTGCGCGGTAATGTATTGGAAGGTGTGGCCGAAATTCAGTGCTTGATTGATCGCTTCAATGCAGTCAGTGACAAGTTTGCCGATCCGGAACTTGATCCCGACCAGATGACCCAATTACTCGACGAACAAGCGAAATTACAAGATGCCATTGACGCCAAAAACGGCTGGGATCTTGAACGCACACTGGAGATCGCTGGCGATGCATTACGACTACCACCGTGGGATGCCGATGTCAGCAAAATCTCAGGCGGTGAACGTCGTCGTGTAGCGCTGTGCCGACTACTGCTATCCAAACCTGACATGCTGTTGCTCGACGAACCGACCAACCATCTGGATGCCGAATCGGTAGCCTGGCTGGAACGCTTTCTAGAGGAATACCCAGGCACGGTGATCGCCGTAACCCACGATCGCTACTTCCTTGACAATGTCGCGGGTTGGATTTTGGAATTGGACCGCGGCCACGGCATCCCCTGGGAGGGCAACTACTCCAGTTGGCTAGAACAAAAGAGCAAGCGCCTTGAAGTTGAAGAACGGCAACAGGACGCCTTACAGAAAATGTTGTCGCGCGAACTGGAATGGGTGCGCCAGAACCCGAAAGCACGTCAAGCCAAGAGCAAGGCACGCATGCAGCGATTTGAAGAATTATCCTCACAGGAATTCCAGAAACGTAACGAAACGAATGAAATCTATATTCCCCCCGGGCCGCGTTTAGGCGACTTAGTGATCGAATCAGTTGCACTTAAAAAAGCTTTTGGCGACAAGCTGTTATTCGATAATCTTAACTTCAATCTTCCAGCCGGCGGCATCGTTGGCATCATTGGCCCAAACGGCGCTGGTAAGACCACCCTATTTCGCTGTTTGACCGGACAGGAGCAGGCAGACGGGGGTGAACTGCGCTTCGGCCCTTCCGTACAACTGGCTTACGTCGATCAATCACGCCAAACACTGGATGATAAAAAATCAGTTTGGGATGAAATTTCCGGTGGCCTAGACATCATCAAAGTAGGTAACTATGAAACCCCATCTCGCGCCTATGTGGGGCGATTCAACTTTCGTGGCTCACAACAACAACAATTGATTGGTGAATTGTCCGGCGGAGAACGCAACCGAGTTCATCTGGCAAAGATTCTCAAAAGCGGCGGCAACGTCATCTTGCTGGACGAACCGACAAATGATCTGGACGTGGAGACTCTGCGCGCATTGGAAGAAGCCTTGCTCAGTTTCCCCGGCTGCGCCGTGGTCATTTCACACGACCGCTGGTTCCTCGACCGAATCGCCACTCATATCTTGGCCTTTGAAGGCAACTCTGAAGTGGTCTGGTTCGAGGGCAATTATGCCGAGTACAGCGAGGACCTGAAACGCCGTAAAGGAGATGATGCCAATCGGCCACATCGCTTGAAATACAAGAAATTAGGCAGCTAATTTAATTAAATTTATGAATAAAAGTCCCACGCTATGGACTCGACGGGTCTAGCCTTAACCCTCGCCGGTTTAGGCGTGGTATTGATTGCGATCAGCTATCAACGCCACCTAAACCGCCGCGATCATTCCGCGATGCTGCACGGCATCAGCGGTGCGCTACTTTTTGTCAGTGGAGCGTTGTTGCTAGCACTATCACTCAACTTCAATACCTATGCCTCATTACGCCCAGGGGAACCTCTAGCAGAGTTAAGCATCGAAGAATCTGCCGCCCACACTTTTCAAGCACGGTTACTGCGCATTCCAGCAGGCGACCTACAAGTCTTGGTACTGCAGGGTGACGAATGGCGGGTCCAGGCGCGCCTACTAGAATGGCACGGCTGGCCAAAATGGTTTGGATTGACTAGCAGCATTCGACTAGAGCAATTAAACAGCTTCGATTCCAAGAAGACATATGCATCCCATACCCCTTATTCCAGTCGGTATGCCTTAAGCCGTGACCCGGGCTTGAGCATTTGGGCCTGGCAAGAGACACACCCCTCGCTGACCAGAACCCTGACCACCAGTACTGTGCTTTCTGACCCCATGACTCTCAAACATGGCCTGAGGTTCCACCTCTTTCTGATCGATGGCAAACTGATCGCAAGACAAATCAATACGCCAACAAAACCTTCAGAGGCCAGCAACCCATCAATACCCCTCGAAACCTTCACCGACGAATTTAATCGTCAACTGCAAAATAGCGAAGCTTCAACCGAGGTCAAAGCAGACAGCTCCTCATCCCCTGGTGTAATCAATCCGAACAACTCGCCCACTGTAACTGGCGTGATACACTCAAGACCATAAGTAGGCCCAGAGGATTTGCACCATGTCGATGTATATCGACAACAATGGACAACTTCACGACTCCGGTAATGGACTGACACTTAACTGTCCACACTGTCAGGTGCTGACTCACCTCACCCCTGTTTCTACCCCAAAATGGTCAGTGGTGAGCCAACATCGCCCTGCTCAAATTGGCGTGGTGTACCGGTGCGACGCTTGTAACGCCCCGATCTTCATTAAATATCCTGTCAAATTTTACTCTGATCAACGCATCGAACTGGGAAACCAGTTTATTGAATTAGAGCGCACAAAGGAAAAATTTGACTTCACGTACCTACCAGATCAGACCAGGCTCTTATTTAAAGAAGCATTGCAATGCTTCAGCGCAGGCACCTACAACGCTTTCGCTTCACTATGTCGTCGTACCGTACAATCAATACTAAGAGATGCAGGCGAAACCGGCTTATCGAAAGTTATATCTCATCTAACAGAAATTCGTGACCTGGCGAATCTCGATAAAACTCACTTCAACCTCGTCAGCCGTATTCTTTTAGAGAGAGATTCTGATTTCGACACGCTACCAACATTAGACAGCCGGGACGCCGGCATTTTGTTAGAAGTGATGAAAGACTTACTTTATCAATGCTACATCAGGCGCGGCAAACTGAAACAAGCATTAATCATGCGACGTTATTTTGCTGATGAACGCAGTAGCACCAACAACATAACAGCCATCAAAACCGCTACCTGAGACTCAAGTAGCGGCATTGATATTTAACTCAGCCAACGACGTGCATTACGGAACATGCGCATCCAACCACTGTCAACACCAGTATTCGCGGGATACCATGAGTTTTGCACAACTCTAAAGACACGCTCAGGATGCGGCATCATAGCAGTCACACGACCGTCGCCTGTGGTCACCGCCGTAATCCCAAATGGTGATCCATTCGGGTTGGCAGGATAACGTGTTGCCACCTCTCCCACATTATTAATGAAGCGCACGGCCAGTTGCTGCTGTGCCAGAAATTGCTGCTGATGCGCAGCATCAGTAAATTCAGCCCGACCTTCACCATGAGAGACTGCAATTGGCATTCGTGAGCCTTGCATACCTGAAAATAGAATAGAGGGAGAATTGATAATTTCAACCAAACTCACACGCGCCTCAAACTGCTCTGAACGATTGCGCACAAAACGTGGCCATAGATCAGCACCCGGAATAATAGTCTTAAGCGCTGTCAACATCTGACAACCATTACAGACACCCAAGGAGAAGGTATCGGTGCGGTTGAAAAATTCAGAGAACGCATCACGCGCCTGACTATGAAAGAGGATCGATTTTGCCCAACCCTCGCCCGCACCTAAGACGTCACCATAGGAGAAACCACCACAGGCGACCATTCCATGAAACTCATCCAACGAGCGACGCCCCGTAATGATGTCAGTCATGTGTACGTCCACCGCAGTGAATCCCGCCCGAGCGAATGCAGCAGCCATTTCAGACTGACTGTTTACACCCTGCTCTCGCAAAATCGCGACTCGCGGCTTCAACCCTGCTGCAACATAAGGAGCAGTAATATCTTCGTCCGTATTGAAGGTTAGATTCACTGACAACCCGGGATCTTGATCATCCACTGCTGATTCATATTGTTCACGCGCACACTGCGGATTATCCCGTAAAGACTGCATACGATAGCTAGTTTCTGACCAAGCACGGTGCAACTCAACACGCGATTCATCGATTACTCGCTGCTGATTAATAGTAATAGTAATACGACCTGTGTTATTGACAGTACCAATGTGTTTCACGGCATCGCTTCCTAAGGCAGCAAATGCAAACTGAACCTGCAACACATCGGCAGTACGCACTTGTATCACGGCGCCAAGTTCTTCATTAAACAGCAACGCGGCCGGATCGATACCCTGATCCGTCAAGCACACATCTAACCCACAATGCCCCGCAAATGCCATTTCAACCAAGGTAACAAACACACCACCATCAGAGCGATCGTGATAAGCCAGCACCTTGTCGGCTCGTTTCAATACAGTGAAAACTTTGAAGAATTCCAGCAAAGCCTCCGGTGACTGACAATCTGGTGCGCCAGAGGCAATCTGGCCATAAACCTGCGCCAAACAAGAGCCCCCCAGGCGATATTGTCCGACAGATAAATCAATCAACAATAAGCAGGTATCACCCACATCGGTGCGCAATTGCGGCGTCAGCGTCCTTTGCACATCACGCACGGGGGCAAAGGCAGAAACAATCAGTGATAAAGGGGCAACCATGCGATGAGAGCCTGTATCAGCCTGCCATACGGTCTTCATCGACAGTGAGTCCTTACCCACAGGGATCGTGATACCCAGTGCAGGACAAAACTCCTCGCCTACTGCCTTCACGGCTGCATACAAATCAGCATCTTCACCGGGCTCACCGCAGGCAGCCATCCAATTAGCAGATAAACGCACTTGGTCGAGCGCATCAATGTCAGCTGCAGCAATATTTGTGATGGCTTCGGCGACGGACATGCGCGCAGCTGCAGCAGCATCCAATAACGCCAACGGCGTGCGCTCACCCATCGACATCGCTTCACCAGTAGTATGCTCATAATCACTCAGTGTCACGGCCACATCACTGACCGGCACTTGCCATGGGCCTACAAACTGATCGCGACTGATCAACCCTGTCACACTGCGATCACCGATGGTAATCAAGAAACTTTTATCCGCAATCGTAGGTAATTTCAGCAAACGGTATGCTGCTTCACGCACATCAATCTGTGCCCCACTAAATGAATCGCTTGCACCAGGTAAGCGATTCACATAGCGCGTCATGCGAGGTGGCTTTCCTAGGATGACATCCAATGGCACATCCACAGGATGATTATTGAATTGGCTATCCTTAACTTGTAGCGTGGGTTCTTCAGTCAGATCACCAACGATCGCAAAGACACACCGTTCACGCTCACATAACGTTGTAAATTCGTCCACTCGATCGGCAGCAATGATGAGCACATAGCGCTCCTGCGCTTCATTACACCAGATTTCCAGCGGTGACATCCCTGACTCATCAGAGGGCACACTACGCAAATCAATTCTTCCACCACGATGACTATGATTGATAGATTCAGGGATCGCATTGGACAAACCACCGGCCCCCACATCGTGAATCAACAGAATTGGATTACGCTCTCCCATGGCCCAGCAACGGTCAATGACCTCTTGAGCACGACGCTGCATTTCAGGATTACCACGCTGCACAGAAGCGAAATCCAAATCTTCACTACTCGCACCACTGCCCACTGATGAAGCAGCACCTCCCCCCAACCCGATCAACATGGCGGGTCCACCGAGCACCACAATCTTGCCAGTAGCGGGAATCTCCGGCTTATCCACATGCTGTCGGCGAATATTGCCCAAGCCGCCGGCAATCATGATGGGTTTGTGATAGCCACGTAGCGGCTCTCGTCCTTGAGGGTTACTGAGGGTTAATTCGAAAGTACGAAAATAACCAAGAATATTTGGACGACCAAATTCATTATTAAAAGCCGCCGCTCCTAATGGTCCATCAATCATGATTTGTAATGCCGAAGCAATGCGTTCCGGCTTACCTACCGTAGCTTCCCAGGGTTGTTCGAAGCCGGGAATACGTAAATTAGAAACTGAAAAGCCACACAAACCAGCTTTAGGTTTACTGCCCAAACCCGTGGCACCTTCATCACGAATTTCACCGCCCGAACCGGTCGCGGCACCAGCATAAGGTGAAATGGCCGTGGGATGATTGTGGGTTTCCACTTTCATCAATATATCGATGGGCTCCTCATGAGCTGCATATTCTTGGGTTTGTGGCGTAGGAAACCAGCGCCGCCCCTGCCAGCCTTCCATCACGGCAGCATTGTCTTTATAGGCAGACAGTACACCCTTTGAGTTTTTTTCATGGGTGTTGCGAATCATCGAAAACAGTGTCTTAGGCTGCGCTTTCCCGTCAATTAGCCACTGAGCATTAAAAATTTTGTGGCGGCAGTGTTCAGAATTTGCCTGCGCAAACATCATCAATTCCACATCCGTTGGATTGCGTTTCAGTCTAGTAAAACTTTCAACCAAGTAATCAATTTCATCCTCTGACAATGCCAGCCCCATTTGTGTATTGGCTGCCACTAACGCGTCACGACCACCCTCCAAAACAGGCACTTGTGTTAATGACTTGGGTGTATGAGAAAGAAATAATTGTTTTACCTCGTCCCTATTAAGGATAACTGACTCGGTCATACGGTCATGCAATTGAAGTGCAATTGTCCTTAAAACTGGTGCACTCAGGGACGCATCCGCTTGTAGGTAATAGGCCACACCCCGCTCAATACGCCGCACGGCATTCAACCCACAGACATGAGCAATATCAGTGGCCTTGCTAGCCCACGGCGAAATCGTTCCCAATCTTGGCACGATGAGGATCAATTGACCCTCATCCGAGGTCACCCCGCGCTCACGCGGACCATACGTGAGCAGGGCCTGGAGGACCTGTTGCTGCACCTCGTCCAGAGGGGCGGCAGTATCAACAAAATGCAGGTAACGACTGCTAATTGCTCGAATAGCAGGCTGGCCGGACGGTATGGCCGCCTGAACAGTCTCCATGAGCTTGGTAAGACGGAAATCAGAAAGCGCGGGCGTACCAGGAAGTATCAACATGACAGCTCAATGTGCGGGGCGGCAAACCCATGCCGCCGGAATCCGTCATCATACCGTAAAGGGGGTCGCTACCCCAGCAAAACAAGGCTCAAGACCAGTTATCTGCGCGTCGGAGGCTCGCCACCGGGGGTGTAGACCGGCAGGGGAAACTGGGTCACGTTGCTGTTATCGGCCGCGCTAATCTTACTGATACCCTGTTTGCGAACCTCGTCGATCCTCAGGATAGAATGCATAGGCAAGTAGGTACGCTTCACGCCCTCAAATTCTGCTTTGATGCGCTCTTCTGAAGGGTCAACCACCACAGAGCTTTTCTCACCAAAGATCAATTCTTCAACCTCAACGAAACCCCATAAATCGCCATGGCTGACTTTGCGTGCATAGATCTCGTAAATCTTGCCCAGATTGGTGAACACAACTTTAAAAATGTGACTGGCGGCCATATTGGTAAGAATGCAGATTGTTAGGCTTGAATTATAGTCTAACCGGCCGAAACTCGAGCGTGTTACCTAGGGTAGACAGGTATTTGTGGATGATGATCATTTTCGGCTTAGGTGCGACCCCTCGGTCAATCAGCACACCCAATAAACCAGCTGTTTGGGTTCAGCTATAGTCATGACACTCAAATTACGCGTCATCTCCGAACAGTCCCGACGATTAGGCAAGAAAAGTTACTGCTTATTCAGTAAGCAAGGGGGACGCATCGGGCGTTGTGCGGACAATGAATGGGTATTGCCAGACCCAGATCGCTATCTCTCCAGTTACCACGCGCAGGTCACCTGTGAAACAGACCGTTGGATTCTAGAAGACATCAGCACGAATGGGGTATTCATGAATGATGCTGCCCTGCCCCTTTCTCAACTGGGCCCTTGTGAACTTCATGATGGGGACCGTTTACGAATGGGCGATTACCAGATGCTGGTAAGTATCATCACATCGCACAACCCTCGTCAAAACAACAGTGAGAACAAAACTGCAAGCCGCTCTCAAGCCGTACCCCCTAAACAAGAAAATAAACAATTCGCCCCACCCGCATTGAACATCGAATTTGACATTAACAAGCTGTTCATCAGCCCTAAAGCAGACAGCACCCAACCACAAGACGCGCAAATATGGCCACCAATTGAGAATCTAGTAACAGTAAACCCGCACCTCATCTCAAATGAGACAGAGACTGATCAGAATAACCATACTCTTGAAGCGGACGGTCCAGAACATTCAATCGAAAAGACTGACTCACAGTTGAATGCCGGCCTAGCAGCTTTCTGTAAAGGAGCAGGAATTGAGATGAGCTTGTTACTAGATGAGCCTTACAGCGACCTACTATCTAGAGCAGGACAATTACTACGCGAAACAGTACTGGGAATGATGGCAATCAATACATTGCAAAACGAAATCACCCAATCATTGGATACCCTAGCACCTAACACCCAGAGATATCCGAATCATTGTCTCGATCAAATAACGAGCGTAGATGAATCTATCATCAAGCTTCTAAAAACCTCACGCGCACGTCCCATACACTCAGCGGATGGTCTCCGCGCTCGTTTCAACAATCTACTCTGCCACCAACGAGCATTACTTAGTGCCACGCATAAGGCTACGAATAACTTAATGGAAAGAGTAGACCCAACTGAACTTCAAGTTCGTTTTGAACGTATTTTGAATCGAGATAGCAAGCCGACCGAACGTAACAATGAGAAATACTGGGACATGTATAAGGAATTTTTTTATACACTCAATCAACGCAACAACAACGGCTTACCGAAAAGTTACAGTCATGAATTATGCTGCAGCTATCATGAGCAGTTCAATTCACTCATAAAAATTAAGAATCGAGCATCCTAAACCACTATTAGGCTCTGGCTGTAATATTCTGCTCACGTTGCCAGACCAGATACACCGCGGATTCATCCCCTCTGGCAGCAAATTCGTGACTCACCCAAAGATCCGCCACTGCGACCAGCTTTTCGCCTGCATAAACCAAGGGTAAACAGTCTCGCCACCATGGCAGCACAGCCGATTCCTGGAGCAACTTTTTCAAAGCACGATGATGCTTTTCACCAGGCAAACGAATACGTTCCCCCCCGTCTCGGAACCGAACCTGCAACTGATCAGGCAGTCGTGAACGTGCAATACCATTGCTATGACGATCAACTGATGAGGAAGCTATCGAGACATCCGAGCCGCTATCAAACAAACTCAAACAACCCAATTCGCTTGGCAGCGTCAATTCCTGTTGCCAATCCCAGTACAAATGTAACGTTGCGTCCCAATCACTAAGGGGTTGCTCCACATACAACAAGTCACGATGCCGATGAACCTCAGCACCCTGCCAATGCACACATGGCACACGATCATGAGCCGCTTCCAGCATGTCATGCTCAAGTGAATGCAGCACCCGAGTAGAGGGCATCAAAACTTCGCGGCGCTGTAACCAGAAACGCAACAACGCATGACGGCGAGGTGCAGGTAACTCACGCAAGGCATCGACACTCAGTGCGTCATCGACACTGGCGAGCAAGTAGTCTGTTTCAGTCCAGTCATCCAGCAGAGTTTGTGCTTCAGCCAAATGACTGGCGCTGCGTGACGCCGTCCGCGCAATAGCCGGCCAACGACTTTTTAGCAAAGGTACCACGCCTTGCCGGAGAAAATTTCGATCAAAATGCGTGTCATCATTACTTGGATCGGTAAGGTATTTCAATTCACGGGCCTGTGCCCATTCATGCAAGGCCTCATGAGTAAAGCCCAGTAAGGGGCGCGCATGCCAGCCCTGCGCAAACCGAATGCAACTCGGCATGGCCGCTAAACCATCCACACCGGAACCACGCATCAATGCCAGTAAAATAGTTTCCAACTGGTCATCTGCATGATGAGCCGTCAATAAAATTTCTCCAGGCCTCAATACAGAACGAAACGCAGCATAACGGACTGAACGTGCCGCCGCTTCCACACCTAACTCATCGGCATCCGTGACACTGACGCGCAGCACTTCGCACGGCACAGCCAATGCAGAGGCAGCGTCCTGACAGTACCCCGCCCATTCAGCCGAGTGTGCATGTAACTGATGATCCACATGAACTGCACGGATCTGTAATTGCGGATTATGCATCCGTAACTCAGCCATAATGTGCAATAAGACCATGGAGTCGGAACCACCACTTAAGGCGATACAAAACCCTGAACTGGCACCCGCAGGCTGTATCGCCGCTAGGGCCGGCAGGAAGGTATGGATTGAGAAATCTGTCATTGATAAATAGGCGTCAGCGTTAAAAGCACACAGCTGCGTGCTTAATAATTAGCAACCGCACTTTAGAAAGCGATTAATTTTCGGAAAATGCACCCATGACACGCAAACGCTGAAAACGTTTTGCAACCACTTCATCAATGGACTTACTTTGAAGGGCCGCCAGATTTTTAACCAAAGCCGCTTTCAACGTGTCAGCCATTGCCGATGGGTCACGATGTGCACCACCGAGCGGCTCTTTTAAAACCTCATCGACTAACTTTAAGTCATGCAGACGACCAGCCGTCATGCCCATGGCCTCAGCTGCAAGTTCTTTCTTGTCAGCACTCTTCCACAAAATAGACGCACAGCCTTCAGGCGAGATCACAGAGTACACACTGTACTGCAACATCATCAAATGATCACCCACACCAATAGCCAATGCCCCACCAGAACCGCCCTCACCAATGACTACATTGATAATAGGAGTTTTCAACTCAGCCATGATAAACAAACTGCGAGCAATGGCTTCGCTTTGACCGCGCTCTTCAGAACCGACACCCGGATAGGCTCCAGGCGTATCAATAAACGTAATGATAGGAACTTGGAAACGCTCAGCCATTTGCATGAGTCGTTGTGCTTTGCGATATCCCTCAGGCTTGGGCATGCCGTAATTACGTCGAACACGTTCCTTAGTGTCACGACCCTTTTGTTGACCGATAACCATCACCGATTGACCATCCAGACGCGCTAAGCCACCCACAATTGCAGCATCATCGGCATACATGCGATCACCATGCAATTCAGTGAATTCGCTAAACATCATCCCGATATAGTCCAGCGTATAAGGCCGCTGTGGATGCCGCGCCAATTGGGTAATCTGCCAGGGCGTTAGATTGGCAAACACGCTGATGGTTAAGCTGCGACTTTTAGCACGCAAACGTGAAATCTCTTCGGCCAGCGTGACCTCGGCATCCGTGGTGACAAACTTCAACTCATCGATCTTAGCTTCAAGCTCGGCAATCGGCTGTTCAAAATCGAGAAAATTCATAGTGATAGCGTCTCAAGACCAGTTTCAAAACGCGACAATAACGGAGAACGGCTCATGAAACCAGCCCACATTGATGTTTTTAACCCCACCCTACTCTTCAAGCTCTTTACGCAAATGTACCGGCTCGACCTTCTTACGCAGCTTAATATTGAGCATTTCGACGATAACCGAGAACGCCATGGCAAAATAAATGTACCCTTTGGGAATATGGAAACCCAACGACTCACCCATCAACGCCGTACCAATTAGGATGAGGAACGACAGCGCCAACATCTTTATAGTCGGATGACGATCGACAAAATCGGAAATAGCACCCGCCATAAACATCATGACCGCTACAGCCACGATCACCGCTGCAATCATCACCGGGACATGACTGGCCATCCCCACTGCTGTAATCACGGAATCCAAGGAAAAGACGATATCAATGATGGCAATCTGCACAATGGTACTCATGAAATTGGCCTTAGCATTGACATGGTGAGCATGCTCCTCACCCTCAAGACTGCCATGAATTTCCATAGTGCTTTTGGCAATCAGAAATAACCCGCCGCCTAGCAGAATCAGGTCACGACCTGAGATCGGTTTATCCAGCACTGTAAAGAACGGCTCCTGCAAGCCCATTACCCAAGTAATAGATAACAGCAGGGCAATACGCATCAACATGGCCAATGCCAGACCAATTTTTCTGGCACTAGGACGCTGATCAGCGGGCAGCCTTCCAACCAAAATTGACAAGAAGATGATGTTATCGATACCCAGTACGATTTCCAATGCGACCAGCACACTGAACGAAACCCATACTTCCGGAGTACTTAAAAGCTCTAGCATTGCCATGACCTTCTGGTAATCAGTAGAAATCCATATAACTAGGTACGCGTAGCCACTGCACGTCTATTAGCGCGCACGGAAGCCAGCACACCGATGAATAAGAATGACAGAATCACCGCAAGTGACAACAGATTGGGAACCACAACATGATGATGCAACATCATTTTGATGCCAATAAAGCCAAGCACAAAGACCAGACTAATTTTTAGATACTTAAACAATGCCATTAACCCTGCCACAGCAAAATACAACGAACGCAACCCCAAAATAGCAAACGCATTGGAGGTAAACACAATAAATGGATCTTGAGTCACCGCGAAAACAGCAGGAATCGAATCAACTGCAAACACGACATCCGCCAAATCGACAAATAGCAACGTGACGAATAAAGGAGTCGCAGCATACCGACCCTTTACTTGGGTAAAAAAACGATTACCGTCCAACTGATCAGTAATGGGATAGACCTTACGAGCAAGTTTAATTAAGACGCTATTTGCTGGATCAAACTCATCATCCTGTTTCAGCATACGAGCAGCTGAAAAAATCAAAATGGCGCCAAACAAATAAAAAGACCAGTCAAAGGTATTGATCAGAACCGCACCCGCCATAATCATCACACCACGCAACAAAATGGCACCGATAATTCCCCAAAACAGCACACGATATTGAAACTGCATAGGAATATTCATGAAGGTAAAAATGATCGCAATAACAAAAATGTTATCTACAGAAAGCGACCATTCCAACAAATAGCCGGTAAGGTATTGCACCAATGCTTCACTGCCACTCAGGGAACTCACTGCACCAGGCAGTGGATTTTGATACATGAAATAAACAAACACCCCAAAGAGCAGCGCCACAGCAATCCAGATCAGTGTGCGCTTCAATGCCTGAGCAATCGTGAGCACAGAGGACTCACGACTGAATACACCTAGATCAATGACCAGCAGCGTCAGGTATATGGCAAAGAATAGCCCCCAAGTAGCGGTGGTCATGCGTTATGTATCGCTTTAGATTAGGGTAAGGCGTCGATTTCTTCTTTTTCTTCTTTGGGCGGCATCAAATCAATGGCGCTGAGCTTTAATTCCAATGCCATCGCACCGGCCACATAGATGGAAGAGTACGTACCCACCAAGATACCAATGGTCAGTGCCCATGAGAATCCTTTAAGGGTTTCACCACCCATGACCAATAGAACCAATACCACTAGCAGTGTTGCGCCTGAAGTAATCACCGTACGCGACAAAGTTTGATTGATGGACGCATCGAGTACTTCTTCAGAGGTGGCACGACGCATGTGTAAAAAGTTATCGCGCACACGATCAAATACCACAACCGTATCGTTTAGTGAGTAACCAATTACCGCGAGGATGGCGGCCAGTACCGATAGATCAAAAGTAATTCGAGTCAACGCAAAGAAGCCCAAGATAAGAACAGGGTCATGCAACGTAGCCACCACGGCGCTTAATCCCATCTTCCATTGGAACCGTACCCAAGTATAGATACCGACCAAAATGAAGGTCATCAGGATCGCCATACCGCCTTGATTGGTCAACTCCTCACCAATTTGTGGCCCGACCACTTCTGAACTGCGTAACTGCACATCGGGCACAATGGATTGCAACACCGCCGTTACTTCGCGACTCACAACATTTACGTCCTGATTCTTGTCTGGCAGCAGCCGCACCATCACTTCATTGGGACTGCCGAAACTGGTGACCACCGCTTCATGCCCAGCCTTCTCCAGTGCGCTTCGGGTCTGTTCAATATTTGCCGCTTGCGGATAGGCAAATTGCAGTACCACACCACCAGTGAAGTCGATACCCAAATTCAAACCACGCAATACTAACAGCGCAATGGAAGCCAGAATTGCTACGGTTGACACCCCATACCACATACGGCGGGTGTGCATGAATGGATAAGAAGAAACTTTATGAAAGAATTCCATGGTTGTGCGCCCTTAAATGGAAAGCGATTCGAGTTTGCGTTGACGGCCCCACACAAAGTGGACCAAAGCACGACTACCCACGACGGACGTGAACAACGAAGTAATAATACCCAGCGTCATCACAATGGCGAAGCTCTTGATGGTACCCGTACCAAAGGCATACAACACCACACCAGCAATCAACGTGGTTACGTTGGAGTCCGCGATAGTCGCAAAGGCCTTTTCAAACCCTGAATTGATCGCCGCCATCGGGGATGAACCATTGCGCAATTCTTCGCGAATACGCTCATAAATCAGAATATTGGCGTCCACTGCGATACCTAAGTGAAACACTACAGCGGCAATACCCGGTAATGACAACGAAGCTTGTAACAGCGACAACAATCCCACTGTCAGCACAAGGTTTGATAACAACACGGCATTCGCCACCCAACCAAAAGCACGGTAATAAACTGCCATGAATATAAAAGTCAGAATCAACCCCACGATCATCGCTTTAACGCCTTTATCGATATTGTCCTGACCTAGGCTGGGACCAATGGTTCGTTGCTCAACCATAGCCAACGGTGCGGCCAGCGAACCGGAACGCAACAGCAAAGCGAGATCTTTGGCTTCTGTAGCTTGTAAACCGGTAATCTGGAATTGTGACGAGAACACACCTTGGATGGTTGCCACGCTAATGGCATCTTCTTCAGTACAGTCATTATTTACCCGAGTACCCTTACAACTCTCACCTTCGGCCAGGCGCTTCTTCTGAATGAATACTGTAGCCATGGGCTTCCCCACGTTACGTTGCGTGGTCTTGAGCATCTCTTGACCTGCTCGCGCGTCAAGTTTGACACTCACCGCAGGGCGACCTTCAACTTGCGTAGACGTGGCATCAACTAATTGATCACCCGTGGCGATCACATCACGTTTCAACAATACCGGCGAACCGGATTCCCGTACGGTATACAGCTTTGAAGACAATGGGATGCGCTTAGTGCGTTGGGCCTCGTAGGCATCATTCGCCTGATCCACCAAACGAAATTCCACCGTGGCGGTCGCACCCAGCACGCGAATCGCTTCATTAGGATCATCCACACCGGGCAACTCCACCACGATGCGATCAGCACCCTGTCGCGTCACGGTGGGCTCTGAAATTCCCAACTGATCCACGCGATTACGCAACGTGAGGATATTTTTTTCGACCGCAGCCGTTTGGCGTGCTTTAAGCGCTGTTTCGGAATAACGTGCGACAAAGCTGGCCCCTTCAGCCACCGGTTGCACCTCGGTCAGCAAACTTCCATCACTGGGTGTGATGGCCTTGATGGCCTTGTACAGATCGGCACTGTCACGCAGGTTCACTCGAAGCGTAGATCCTTCCATCGCAACATTGGTATAGGCCATGCGTTCATTACGTAAGGTAGTGCGCACATCGCGCTCCAAACTTTGCAAGGCTTGCGTCACTGCACCGGCGGTATCCACTTCGTACACAAAGTGCACCCCACCACGCAGATCCAGACCCAGACTCATTGGACGCAACCCGATCCGACGCATCCAATCCGGCATACTGGAAACCTTGGACAAGGCGATAGTGAACTCACCCGGAGTGGCGCTTTGGATCACCGAACGTGCCTTGGCCTGGTCGGCTTCATTGGCCAAGCGAATCACTAAACGACCGTCTTTCAAATAGTCAGCTCGAGGCACAACACCTTGTGCCTTGAGTACATCCAATACCTTTTGCTCGGCGGAGGCTTCCATGACCTGACGATCCACGCGTGACAACTGCAGAGCAGGATCTAACCCGAACACATTCGGTAACGCGAACACCGTACCTAAGACCAGTACGGCAATCACCAACCAATACTTCCAGGCTGCAAACTGGTACATGAAATTACCCCGAGAAAATAGTGCTAAGTATTCAGATTACTTGTGATTTATTATCAATTTGCCTTGATTGAACCCTTCGGCAACACCTGAGCAATGGTGTTGCGTTGCACCTTGACTAGCACGTTCGAAGCAATCTCCACGGTGACAAAATTCTCGCCCACCTCAGTGACCCTACCGATGATCCCGCCCGCGGTAGCGATTTCGTTACCTGCCTCTAAGGCTGCCAACATGGCACGATGTTCCTTGGCACGTTTACTTTGTGGGCGAATCAACATGAAATAAAACACGATGAAGATCAGCAGCAGCAGCGGCAACATCGACATGATCGGGTTAGGCTGAGCAGCAGCACCGGCAGTCTGAGCGGCGGCGGTAGAAATGAACCAATCCATCTAAAATCACCTGTTTTTAACTTAAGAAGAACCGTCCTTGGACAGGACGGACAAAAAGAGCGCGGCATTATACACAGACGATCGCTAACTGGCCGAACACCGCAACGAGCCAAGCGTCACGTCAGACAACATCAACTCTGCCTCGTTCACTAAGACATCAAACTTTTATTCGCTTGTGGGTGTGTGAGGCATTCGCCGATGCTCCAGCCACTCTCGCCAAATGGCCAACGACACGGCCAATACCACCGGTCCAATGAACAATCCCACTAACCCAAAGGCAATCACCCCACCGAGCACACCGAACACCACCAAAATTAATGGCATCTGTGTGGCATTTGAGATCACCAGTGGTCGCACCACATTATCCACCCAACTCACCACCACAATGCCCCATAAGGCCAGGCCGACACCCGCCGCCACACGACCGGTGACCATCAGCCAAATACTGAGCGACCCCCAAATAAAGGGCGTACCAAATGGGATCAGCGCCACCATCGACGTCAATACACCCAGTAGTACCGGAGCCGAAATACCGACCGCCAAATAACCAATACCGGCCGCTATCCCCTGTACCACAGCTGCCAGCACCAATGCATAAACCACGGCCTGCGTAGTGTCACCAATGGCTGTCAGGTAATCGCGCACACCATGACCGAGGAAGCCTTCCATTACCGAGCGGAATTGCGAAAAGAATCGCGCCCCATCACGCAAAAAGAAAAACATCGCAAACAGGGCAATAAATAGCTTGGCAACATTGCGACCGACACCCCCCACCACCATCCTAAGCTCATTCGCTGAACTGTTTAATAATTGCTCTAAACTGGTTTTTAGCGCAGTCGGATCAGCCGTGAATGCAGACCAATGCTGCACCAACCACGGCCCCACCAAAGGCAAATCGCGCAAACTAGTTGGTAATTCAGGTTTAGCTGCCAACAATTGCTCCACCTCGTGATATCCCTTCACCACTTCATCCTGAAAAGTGAAAGCAAGCCAACCAATAGGCGCCAAAATCAAGCTTGAAATAATCAAGGTTGTTACCAAGGCAGCGAGTGTTTGGCGCCGGCGAATCACCCGACTGACACGAATATGCAGCGGCCAGCAGACATAGGCGAGAATTGCCGCCCAGATACTCGGTACGATAAACGGTTGCAACACCATGTAAGTCAGCAACAACACACCCAACATGACTGCAGCAACAATCACGTTACGAAACCAAGGACGAGCTGGTAAGTCAGTCAACATGGGATTCGATCTCAGTTGTTTTATGCTTGCCACCACGTTTAGCGTAAAACCCAGCGACGTACGCATCGAGTCGATGTTCATTAATGGCGTGTCGCAATTCGCTCATGAGTTGCTGGTAGTAATATAAGTTATGAATAGAAGCCAAACGCGCACCAAGCATCTCGGTACAACGATCCAAATGTTTTAGATACGCTCGCGAATAGTGGCGGCAAGTGTAACAGCCACAACTCTCGTCGATAGGACGAGTATCGCGCTCGTACATTGCATTTCGAATACGCACCACACCAGTAGTGGTAAATAAATGACCGTTGCGGGCATTGCGAGTGGGCATCACGCAGTCAAACATATCCACCCCACGGCATACCGCCTCGACAATATCTTCAGGCGTGCCCACCCCCATCAAGTAACGGGGCCGATCTTTCGGCATCAAGGGCTCGATGTCTTCCAGCACCCGCTCACGCTCCTCTTTGGGCTCACCCACCGCCAAACCACCGATAGCATAACCATCAAAGCCAATCTCGGTGAGTCCTGCCAGTGAAGCCTGTCGTAACGGCATGTACATACCGCCCTGCACGATACCGAATAACGCATGTGCATTATTTTGACCGGCATTTAAGCGATCAAATTCAGCACGACTGCGTACCGCCCAACGCAGTGATAACTCCATGGACTTACGCGCTGCCTCTTCAGTAGCTGGATATGGCGTGCATTCATCAAAGATCATCACGATGTCCGAATCTAAATCATACTGAACCTGCATGGAACGCTCAGGCGTTAGCTCCACCCGATCTCCATTAATAGGTGAACGAAAGGTCACACCCTGCTCCGTGATCTTGCGTAGTTCGGCCAAACTGAAAACTTGGAATCCTCCCGAGTCGGTCAGGATCGGCTTTTGCCACTGCATAAAGCCATGCAACCCACCATGCGCTTTAATGACTTCCGTCCCTGGACGCAGCATTAAATGAAAGGTATTGCCCAGCACAATATGCGCACCAATGGCATCGATTTCTTCAGGTGATAGGCCCTTCACCGTGCCATAAGTTCCCACGGGCATAAACGCAGGTGTTTCCACCGTACCGCGAGGAAACACTAAGCGCGCACGTCGCGCCCGACCATCGGAAGTAATCAACTCAAACTTCATGGCAACAAGGTATCTGTAGGGGTAAAAAGGGATGGCTCGATGAACATAGCATCACCATAACTGAAGAATCGATAACGCGTCGTTACCGCATGACGATAGGCCGACATCATCGTGTCATAACCACCAAAGGCACACACCAGCATCAGTAAGGTCGATTCAGGTAAATGAAAATTGGTCAGTAATGCGTCCACCACGTTGAACTTAAATCCAGGACGAATGAATAACCGCGTTTCATCCTGACAGGGCTGCAACACCCCCTGAGCCGCAGCAGTTTCTAGACTGCGCACAACAGTCGTACCCACTGCAATGACACGTCCTCCATGCGCACGAGCCTGCGCCACCGCATCACACACCGCTGCCGATACCTGCACCACTTCTGAATGCATCCGATGTTGATCCAAATCATCCACACGCAACGGCTTGAAGGTTCCTGCCCCCACGTGCAAAGTGACATATGCCGATCGCACGCCTAAATCGCTAAGCCGTGCCAGCATTGCTTGATCAAAATGTAGCCCCGCCGTAGGTGCAGCCACCGCACCCAGTTCGCGTGAAAATACCGTCTGGTAACGCTCGGTATCCTCCGCCTGAACGCCACGATCAATATAAGGCGGCAACGGCAAGGCCCCATGCTCAACGAAAAAACTTAAAGGTTCGACACTCAATTCCAACTCGAACAAATCATCACGACGGGCTATAAACTGCGCGATCACCCCACCGGCCAGTAAAATGGGAACCTCAGTGCGTAATGCCTTACTAGCATGCACATGCGCCAAAATACGCTGACCGGAAAGGATACGCTCCAGCATGATTTCCACCCGCCCACCGCTGGGTTTGACGCCAAAGACACGCGCTGGAATCACCCGAGTATCATTAAAGACCAGCAGGTCATTAGGTCTGAGTAACGAAGGAAAATCCACAAACTGACGGTCAAACCACTGCCCCGTCATGCCATTGACGTGCAACAAGCGACTCGCCGAACGCTCAGGCTTGGGGTGCTGCGCGATCAGCTCGGTCGGTAACTCGTAAGTGAAATCAGTGCGACGCATGGGGGCCGCACGGTATCAGGCATGGCGCAATGACTCAAACGGAAACTAACACTGACCCAGCCAGACCAAGCGCCAACCAGACTGCGCACACAAAAATAGTTTTTGGGGATTGATAGAGGCGTGTGAGGACGATCTAGGTCGTCTTGAACCGCGAAGATGGTGCGGCGGAGGGAATCGAAGTGTAATAACAAACACATGAATATAAACACTATTCTTATTTTTTATTTTTATCATGCCCCCAAATATGCCCCCACTATCGTCATTCATGGGCAGTACAGCGCAGGTAACGCATCGGGATTAACGATTAGATATTAAGCAGTTTCATGCATTTTTCAGCGCTAAAAAAGCTGCCTGAAAGCTGGGGCGGTCTCTTGCCACTCAAGAGGCAGCTTCACTGACGAGAGTGGACTATCACAACTTATTTTCATAGATGCAACCAAAGCACTGTTTCAAAACACTGGTTCAATCTAAGCCTTAAGCAGTTGAATAGGGACAAAGCTAGCCTTATTAGTACTGGATGAACTGAAAGCCAACCGCCACTCAAGCAGAGAGGAAGTTGGTTTTGTATATCCAATATGCAGAACGTCAAAAGAGTCGAAGCAGAGTTCGCGCTGACTAGACTTAATTGCAACTACTGGAGACCGACCCGAATAGAAAAACTGCAGACAAGAAGAAAAACCACCAGCAGCGAATGACTCGGTACTAACTAG
>CANGJP010000035.1 GCA_947454465.1 Pseudomonadota bacterium | reverse complement strand
GATGGCATGGGCACCGGCTTCGGTAGTGGCAGTTCCGATGACCTTTGCGCCGGACTTGGCTAAGGTGTGCGCAATAGCCATACCAATACCACGTGATGCACCCGTAACTAGCGCAACCTCACCCATCAGAATTTGTTGTTCACTCATGAGTTATACCTTCACAGCATTTAGGGCTTCGGTCAGTGTTGAAAGATCTTCCACGGCTAACATGAACAGATCCTTATTACGGTCAATGCGCCGATTTAATCCAGTTAAAACCTTACCTGGACCGCATTCGATTACGGTATTAATCCCCGTACTGAGCATGGCTTTAACGCAGTCTGTCCAGCGTACAGGCCCAACCAATTGATCGAACAAGGCCTGGCGAATGTCTGTGGCAGATCCGTGAGTGCGCATACCCACGGTATACACCGAGGTTTCAGGCGACTTAAATTGAATATCCTTCAACCGCTCAGCCAGCTGCATGGCTGCAGGGCGCATTAACTCGGTGTGGGAAGGTACACTCACTGGTAGGATGAGTGCACGTTTAGCACCCTTCGCTTTGAGTAAATCGATAGATCTTTCCACCGCACTCTTCTGACCAGCAATCACGACCTGACCAGGGGAGTTGAAGTTAGCCGCTGCAACCACTTCACCTTGGGCGGCTTCAGCACAGATCCCTTCGACATCAGCATCTTCTAATCCCAGAATAGCAGCCATGGCGCCCTGCCCTGATGGCACTGCATTTTGCATCGCCTGCCCTCTAAAACGCACTAGATCAACCGCTGTCTTAAAATCCAATGCTCCAGCACAAACTAATGCCGTGTATTCACCGAGACTGTGACCGGCCATCGCCGCTGGCATCGTACCCCCCTGTTTACGCCAAACACGCCAGGTAGCAACACCGGCAGTGAGCATGGCTGGTTGAGTTTTTTCTGTTGAACCCAACTGGTCTTCGGGACCCTGCTGACATAACTGCCACAAATCATAACCGAGCACATCCGATGCTTCTGCAAAGGTCTCACCCACGATAGAGTCCTGTTCAGCTAATGCGGCCAACATCCCTATGGACTGCGATCCTTGACCGGGAAACACCATTGCAAATGCCATCGATATGAACCTCTGGAATACGTATCAACCGTACATTATAGCGGGGTTATTGACACTCTAAACGTCCTATTTCAGGCTTCTAGACGCTCGACAGAATGACAGGCGACCATGACTACACTTGCAAGCAGTCCACCAAACGCACCAAACAAATGGGCATTCACTACAACATTGAGCTCACCTGACAGCGGTAAAGCACCCTGCCACTGCTCCCATGCCAGCTTACTCACTAGCAGTCCGGTCAGCATTAAGGCCATCAATTTATTGTCGAAACGCCACCAATACACCGCACCCGCCGCTAAGGCACCATGCAATACACCAGATAACCCCAGATACCAGTGAAGATTTGGCATCAAAAAAACAAGACCCAGATCAATGCAGATTGCAGAAATCAACCCAATGCAGAGCCACTGCCAGTACTTATAGGTATCTTGAAATAAAACTGAAATCATCATGAAACCAGCTAAATTTAACAGAGTGTGATGCCAATTGGCGTGTACGAGATGCGCTGAAATAAGTCGCCAATACTGATGCTGCTCAATAATTGATCCACGCTGATAACGCAGCCATTCCTGCAGCGAATGCGTGTCACCCAATGCCAAAAGTAATATAGGCAATACCAAGTTGGACCCAACCCGACGTAAATCCCAGTATCTGACAGTATTGCACTTCAAACGAGCACCCTATTTGTTATTATCAGGACATTGGATACACAACCCGCCCCAACAGAACGACTCACCATGCATAAAACAATGTCATCACCTAATTATTTCCGACCTCAGCACGGCTTCACCCTGATTGAAATCATGGTTGTCGTGGTGATTTTAGGCATTTTAACTGCCTTAGTGGCACCACAGGTCATTCGCCGTATTGATGATGCTCAGGTTGCTAAAGTTAAACAAGACCTGAGGGCCTATGAAACAGCACTGAATCTTTTCCGGCTCGATAACTTCAAATACCCCAGTTCAGACCAAGGACTGAAAGCGCTGGTTACTAACCCAGGAGACGCTTCCTTGCGCAATTGGAAACCTGGCGGTTACATCGATAGCGTTAGGCAAGATCCATGGGGAAACGACTATCACTATCAATACCCTGGAACTCACGGTAAAGAGTATGACATTTGGACGCTCGGTGCTGACAATCAGGAAGGTGGGGAAGGTGTCAACGCAGATGTCGGCAACTGGGATGTAAAATAAGCTCATTAAACAATTGCATCACTGTGTTAACCAGATTGAATGCAAAATTAGATTTGAATAAATCTGCTGGGCCTCCACCAGAAAATATTCAGCTTCTATCAAAAAATCAGTCTGGCTTTACACTGATCGAGTTGCTAGTAGTCATTGTCATTATTGGCATCATTCTCTCGATGGCTGGACTCTCGATAGGAGTACTTGGCCGCGACAGTGGGATTGAAGAACAATCAAAACGTCTTCACGCCATTCTTACTCAAGTTCAAGAAGAATCAGAGCTTCAAGGCCGTGATGTAGGGTTGCTGATTGAAAAAGATGGGTATTTATTTATGAAATATGACTACCCAAGTCAGCACTGGCAACTTATGAGCAATGATGAACTAACGTCCTTTCGTCAATTACCTGAGGGCATGCAGTTTCGGCTGTGGTTAGAAAGCCGTGAAGTTGTACTTAAATCTCATGAAGACAATAAAGAGCTATTAGCGCGCTCATCATCAAGCTCATCAAATACTTCAAATATTAGCTCTGGAAGCTACGGAGAATATCAAATTAGCTCCAGCAGCAGTTCGTCGAGTACGTCAATCAAAGAGGACGTTGTGCCGCAAATTATGATCTTATCTAGCGGCGATATCTCACCTTTCGAATTGAGACTAAATCGCGATCAATCGGATTTTAGTTGGAGACTAACTGGCTCAGCAGATAACACACTCAGTCTCGATTCTGGCAGCAATTTTCAATGAAACAGAATCATTACACTTTTCAGCGTGGATTTACGCTCATTGAAGTATTGGCCGCGCTCGTAATCATTAGTCTTGGAATGCTTGCCGTCATTGAAGCCGTGAGTCAGACCATCAATAACGCCACATACTTACGGGATAAGACCATTGCTCATTGGGTAGCAATGAACAAACTCACCGAATTTCGACTCAGCAATGCTGCACCCGCAAATGGAGAGTCAGAAGGTCATATTGATATGGCCGACACAACCTGGCACTGGCAAATGAAAATCAGTGAAACGGATGTCAAAACTATGCAACGTATTGACATTAAGGTTGCACCAAAAGACTCAGGAAGCGACAGCATTGCTAATTTTTTTGGCTTCTACAGCACCGCCATCAACTCCAATGGTAATCGTATCGAATGGGATACCGGCCCGGAACGAAGCCCCACTTCAGCCTCAGGCATGGGGACTGGATCGAGCGCAAGTTCCAGTTCTAGCTCAAGTAGTAGTTCATCGAGTGAGGATACCGGAGAAGCTTCACCATGAGCCGTCCCCACTTCTCTTTCCAAGCTAAGGGTTTCACATTAATTGAACTACTCATCGCCATTGCTATTTTTTCGGTACTGGGCGTCATGGCCATGGGAGGCTATAACGAACTAATCAGACAGCGCGAGCATGCTTCAGAAACTATGTTGCGTATACGCTCCGTCCAGCGTGCAGTGACCACTCTTTCTAGAGACTTAATGCAACTAGAACCGCGTCCCGTTAGAGACTCTACCTCCGCAACGGTCAATCCCGCCATCTATGTAAATTCAACGGGCTGCCTTCTGGAATTGACCCGTGCCGGATGGACAAATCCGGTCGGTTTGCCTCGCCCGACACTACAACGTGTGTGTTATCGAATTTCAGACAATGCCTTATACCGTGACTACTGGTCTTCACTGGATCGCAATCTGAGCAACACCCCACAGCAAGTCGAACTACTCGGCAAGGTCACTTCTCTAAATTTCAGATTCATGGATGGCAATCGTCAATGGCAAAGAACCTGGCCTGCCAGCAGCACAGGTGGGACGGGACTATCACGTGCACGCGCCCTCCCCTTGGCTGTTGAAATTACCCTCAAACTGTCTGATTGGGGTGAAATTATCCGATTGATTGAGATTGCAGCATGAGCACCGCTCATCATGGTAATCAGCAACGCGGAGTTGCGTTGATAATGGCCATACTCATAGTGGCGTTGGCCACGATATTGGCTGTCAGTATCGCTACGGAAAGCTACATGGACCAGCGTCGCACCATGACTGTATTAGTTTTAGATCAGGCCTATGATTTAGGATTGGGTGCTGAAGCCTTGGCTGCTGATGCCCTGATTGAAGATTCCAAGGGTTCAACAATTGATACAAACAAGGAGAATTGGGCAACGCCGATCATTCTTCCAGTGGATGATGGAATCGGTGATATCAAAGGCAACCTTGAAGATCTACAAGGGCGCTTCAATTTGAATAATTTACTTAACATTGATGGAACCAAAAATGAAACCACAGTTAAGCAGTTCGAACGGCTACTAGAGATTGTAGGACTAGATCGACGCTGGGCCAATATAATGGTCGACTGGCTGGATGCCAACAATGATACTCAGTCTCCAGATGGCGCAGAGGATTCTGTTTATGCAGGTCAATCTCCACCTTACTTGACCGCAAACATGGCGATTACCCGAACCTCTGAAATATTGGCTCTCGTCGGGATGACTAAAGTAATGTATGACAAACTAGAGCCCTTTGTCAGCGCACTGCCTCCAGGTACTGGACTGAATGTCTGCACCGCTCCCCACGAAGTTCTCGACTCCCTAGCCACGACGCGCTCTCAGTTTGGTAACAACACGAACACATTTGCAAGCAACCGCGCCAACGGGTGCTTCCCTAGGTTGACCGAAATAAAAAATGACTTTAGGGGCGATCCGGATTTTGACAAATTAATAACCGCTCACCCCGATTATCTTGTCGAAGCGAGCAACTACTTTCGCGCCAATATCCTTGTCACTATTGGCACTACGGAACTTGCCATGTACAGTGTCCTAAATCGATTCGGCAACAGTACCAACGCCAAAATTCGTGTCATTGAACGCAACTTCGGTACCCCAAACTAAAACGATACCAACCTCGCCATGTCAGAAACTTTAGTTATACGATTATTGCCATCGGTTAACCCAACCGAACACTCTGAGATTACTACCCAGTGGCTATTAGCAGATACCAATGGTGCACGACTAGGTACGGTCTTGCAGGGTCGGCTGGCTGAGGCTGCAGGACTGGCCGAGGGACGTAAAGTGATTGTTTTAGTGCCAAGCACTCAAGCGCTTTACCTTACCCCAGTCTTACCTACACTCAAGAGCGCCACCAAACTAAATCAGATTGTTCCTTATGCTTTAGAAGATCAATTAGCATCGGATGTTGATACGCTGCATTTTGCAATTGGTAAACACAGCAAGCTATCCAGCACACCTGTCATTGTCATATCGCGTACCGCCATGCATGACTGGTTAGCGGCGCTTACAGCTGTCAATGCCATACCTGATGCGCTCTATCTAGATACCACGCTTCTGCCATGCACCCAAGATGGCTTGACGTTATGGATTGACCAAGGTCGGGCATCAATTAAAAAACCAGATGGTTCAGTGCATACGCTAGATATGGAACCACTGTCTGATGCATTACAGTTACTTATCCCCGCCACTGAAAAAACGGTGAACGGCTACATTGCAGAACCAGAGTATCACGCGGTGCAGCATGAAATTGACTTACTACGCTCACGGGTCCCTAACCTAGTTCTTAAAGTATTGCCCGATGATGCGCTGCCGTTACTTGCCACTCAAGCCCCCCAAACAGAGGCGATTAATCTTTTACAAGGTGAGTACATTCAACGTAAAAAAAACAAGCCCAATACAGGTTCATGGCGCATTGCCGCAACATTGCTTATGGGAGTCATTGGTTTACATTTACTCACCAAAGGTATAGAGCTTTTACAGCTCGGCAAGCAGGAAGCGGCTCTAGATCAGCAAATTGAGCTCGTGTATAACCGAACTTTACCAGGGGCAGCGCCCGTCAAGCCCCTACAGGCACGTCAAGCCTTTGAGACACGGTGGCAGGAATTACAAGAGATTGGAAAACCCACTCATTTAATGGCCAGCCTCGATGTGTTATCAAGAGTTATTAGTAACACCAAAGATGTTCAAGTTGAGCAACTCAAATATCAGAACAATAGCATCCATTTGATACTCTTAGCGCCCAACTCCGATTCACTTGAAATCATCCGTAGCCAGATACAATCACAAGGCGTCACTACTGAGCTTGTAGATAGCGACCAGAAGGGCGAAAAGGTTGAAGGACGACTTAGCCTAACTCCGAAAACAGGAGCCTGATAATGCCATTCAATTTAACACCGCCGTCATTCATCACCGCCAATAAATTCGCATCTAGATTCAAATCCTTAAATGCACAGAAACAACGTGCTGTGATCTCCTGCGCAATAATTGTGATGCTTTCATCCATATATTTATTTGCGATCACTCCAATATATAAAGCAATAGATAATTGCTCAGCACGCATTACACAAAAAAAACAAGATTTAGCTTGGATGAACGCAATGTCAGGGCAGCTCAGCTCCTTAGATAGCAACCAATCGACAGTTAACTCACAATCTGTATCAATAGTCTCGCAGGTGGCTAATTTAGCTGCCGGCAGTGCAATAGCAGCTGGCCTGACAGGTCAAACACCTACCGGCCAAAATGGTACAAAAGTACAATTAGAAAATATCAATTTTGACGACTTAATTCTTTGGCTAGGGCAACTACAAAAGCTAAATGGCATCCGCATCGATGAGGCGGAAATATCACAAATTGACTACGCAGGTTTGGTCAATGCAACTGTCGCTTTAAGCCGTAGCGGCGGCCAATAATGACGCTGGCTGAGCTCTTAAGAACATACCGAATATGGTTAATAAGTGCATTGCTTGGCTATTCGATATTTTTAATACTCAACATACCTGCCAGTAGTCTATTCCACCAACTGAGTACCTACGGTATCACCGCATCTCGTAGCTCAGGCTCAATTTGGCATGGACAAATTCACGGCTTGCACGTTGGTGAAATAGACATCGGTGAAGTTAATTGGCAATTGCGTTTAATGCCCCTGATTAAGGGGCAACTGTCGGCTGATATTAAAGTCAACCGACCAGATGGTAATTTAAACGCCCAAATAGGCATCAATATTTTTGGCTTGATCCAAATCAAGAATCTCGATGCCACCCTTTCATTGAACTCACTGATGAATACAAAAAAAACCACAGATAGTTGGGCGGGTACACTTCGAGCCAAGTTCACAGAGGTGGATATCAAAAATAATCTACCAATCTCAGCCAAGGGCACGCTGGACATTCTTGACTTAACTGGTCCGGCACAGAAATCGATCAATATGGGTAGTTATCGTATCACCTTCCCGGCCAGGAGCAGTAATACAGAAGCCTTAATTGGTGACATCAAGAATCTTGAAGGTGCCAATTTAATCGTTTCAGGTCAATTTAAACTGACCCGTGATCGAAACTATTTATTAGACACACAATTGATAGCCCAACCTGACGCACCACCCAATATTAAATCCGCTTTACAGTACCTTGGAGCAGCAGACTCACAAGGACGTCATCCGTTGTCGATAGCAGGCAGTTTTTAATCTTTCTTATCTGGTTTTTTCCTTAAGTAGCTTTACTTTTGCAAGTTGCAAATTATGTTGCTGCTGTGCATCAAGCTTCGGATATTCAGGATTCATGTCACGCAAGGTGTCGACAACAAGATCAGCAATTAGAAGCCGTGCATTTGCCTTGTCGTCAGCTGGAATAACGTACCAAGGTGAATATTTAGTGCTAGTGGCACTGAGGCAACGCTCATAGGCATCTTGATAACGCTGCCAACAGTCGCGCTCCTTAAGATCATCGAGACTAAATTTCCAGTTTTTCTCTGCTTGATCAATGCGCTTTAAAAGACGGTCACACTGCTCTTGTTTGGAAAGGTGTAGGAAAAACTTAATAATTCGTGTTCCATTGAGCCACAGGTGCTTCTCCAGATTCAATATAGACTCATATCTGTCCTGCCAGAAACGCTCTGTATCACTATTCACACATACCGCTCCTTGCGCACTTAATAGCTCTGGATGTACGCGCAAGACCAAGACTTCTTCGTAGTAGGATCGATTAAAAATACCAATTCGCCCACGCTCAGGTAGGCATTGAGTTGTTCGCCAAAGAAAATCATGATCCAACTCTTCTGAGCTCGGATGTTTGAAGCTATAAACCTGACAGCCTTGGGGATTTAAACCAGACATGACATGCTTGATGGCGCTGTCTTTACCAGCTGCATCCATAGCTTGGAAGACAATCAATAATGCCTGTCTATTTTCAGCATAGAGCTTATTCTGCCAGTCTCTCATGGACGTGATCTGCTGCTGCAACAGCTCTGAATAGTGCTGTTTAGTTTGATATATGGGATCTATACGGGTAGGCCAGTCCTTAAGCACCACATCTGATTCAGGTTTAACACGAAAATTGAACAATCGCATAAATGCCTCACACATGCTTACCTAAGTGCGGCAGACCCATACAAGGCATGACTCGGTCCTTTAATAGCAAGCAGGCCGTAACACCCAGCCTCAATTGCAAACTCTAAATTCAAAGACGGTCAGATCATAAATTCTTGCGCAGGCTCACGAAGGTTATAACGAGACCCCATAGCATGACCATAAGCACCGGCAGTAGCGATCAAGATCACATCACCTTCGTAAGTATCAGGCAGTAGACGATCTAACCCCAGTACGTCACCAGACTCGCAGATCGGCCCCACAACGTTAATGGTTGAAGTTGCCTCATTTTCCAGCCGTGTTAGATTAAAAATATCATGGTGTGCGCCGTACAGGGCTGGACGTATTAATGAATTCATACCTGTATTAATGCCGACATATTGAACATCCCCCTTTCCCTTGGTTTGCGTCACGGTCGCCAATAACACACCGGCCTGAGCAACAAGATATCGACCCGGCTCCATCCATAGCTGGATATTGGTATGCTTGGCCTTGAAGATAGATAAAAGCGAAGACAGTGCCGCTATATCAAACTCTGGTTGTCCCAACTTTTCAGGAACACCGAGCCCACCACCAATATCGATTATGCGGATACTTTTGAAGCGTGTCGCCACATCAGCCAGTGTGTCGGCAACTTCTCGCCAATTATCGACAGTAAATACGCCACTACCAGTGTGGGCTTGCAGCCCTACTACACAGACATCGTTATCTTGGACTAATTTTTGTACTTCATCAAAGTCGGATAGTGGAATACCAAATTTGGAATGTGCACCGGCTGTACGGACATGATGATGATGCCCGCGACCGTAACCCGTATCTACTCTTAGCAGAACTTCTCTGCCTTTGAAGAGATCTGGCCACGCTTGTAACACATACAAATTATCTAACGTCACCATCACGCCCTGCTCCAAAGCGAACTGGTATTCGCTGCGAGGTGCAAAATTAGGCGTAAACAACATCCGTTTCCGATCCATGTTAGGTACCGAATTGAACACATGTTCGAGCTCGCCACGCGAGACACATTCAAGCCCCAGGCCATGCGAGGCAAATAGACGCAGAATTTCGGGATGGGGATTGGCCTTCATGGCAAAGAAGACTTGATCGACTGCAGCAATACTCTTCACAGCATGCACTTGACGGTGAAGCATGTCACGATCGTAAACGTATGCGCAGCTATTTTCAGCAGCGAGCTTCAATAACTCGGGACGTTTTTGCTGCCACCATGTTATTTCTCGTTTAGTGGTTTCCTGCTTCGAGCCATACACCTGCTCCCAAGTGGGCCCCAATGCATGACTATTAGGTGCATCATGAATTGTGATTTGGTGCAGACGTGAAACCAGTCTGTCTCCCTGATTTTCATCCAATACAAAGGTTAAGTTCAGGTCATTAGCGGCTTGAGTAACCAGATAGATTTTTTGCTCTTCAAACAATTCGAGCGCATCCCCTAAGCGATGCAAGATAGCACGAATATGCTTACCTACCAGACTCACCGCTGCACAAGGCCCAAAGACTTGAACCTTGCACAGCTGCGCAAGATCCTGAACCAACAAATCGACAGCATCTTGTGTAAGGGTATTTGCTGCAGGGTCTAGCGATACCGTGACATTGGTTTCAGAGGTGGATACCAAGTCTACTGATAACCCATGATTTTTGAAAATCTGAAATACATCAGCTAAAAAACCAACTGAATGCCACATCCCAACTGTATCCATCGATACTAGGGTAATTCCAGTTTTAACGGTGACCGCCTTCACCTGAGGATCCCCCTCAGCACCGTGTGAAGTAATGATGGTTCCTTCTAAATCTGGTGTCTGAGTTGCATAAATAAACAGCGGAATACCGAACTGCTTAACAGGCATGATGCAACGAGGATGTAATACTTTAGCTCCGGCACTAGCTATTTCTTGGGCCTCATCGTAATCCAACGCTTTTAGTAAACGCGCCGTCGGAATGGCCCGTGGATTGGCACTAAACATGCCTGGTACATCCGTCCAAATTTCGAGCCTTTGTGCTTGAAGCTTCGTTGCAAAATAACTTCCCGATGTGTCTGATCCACCGCGTCCTAAAAGGACTGTATCATCCGCCGCGTCGCTGGCAATAAATCCTTGAGTAATGATGACTCGTCCAGAGCGACTCCATTCAGCTTGGAGCTTAAGATCTGGATCAAAGTTACAAGTTGCGGATAAATAACTGGCACGGGTGGTGGCATTTTTAAGCACCACTGATTTGAGGACCTTACGCGCATCAACCCACTGCACGTCTAATCCACGTGATGCTAGATATAAGGCACCCAAACGCGTTGCCATCAATTCGCCTTGCGCCATAACACGAGCCCGCAGTCTTTCGCTCACCTCACCGACCAAGGCAATGCCAGAAGCAATCTGCCTGAGCCTATTGAACTGCTCTTCCAGCTCAGCACTGACTTCAACTCCCAAGTCACGGGCTAAAGTACGGTGTCGGGTCACAATGGAATCCAGCACCGATTCCCAACCACCTTTTAATGAGCTGCTTAATAACAGCTCAAGGCTATCAGTCATTTTAGAAATGGCCGAATGCACAATCAGAGGCTGCAGTCCTTCAGCAAGACGGGCCTGCACGATATCAGCGATATTGCTCCAATTTGCAACAGAAGAAACGCTAGTTCCGCCAAACTTAAGCACCACCCATGATGAGGTAGTGGGTTGCGATAAATTGAAGTTATTCATCATCAATGCCTATTGTTATTTGTACCCACTAAGGTACACAAATAAAAACGGGGTACACATACTCTGTGGCCCCGTTCTTGAAACATGCCAGAGGTGATTACCGGCAGGTCAGAAGCTGTATCAAGAGGATTTTAAGAGTCGATATCGAATTCCTGAAGAGCTTTCTGTAGTCGCTTCTCAGCCAGCACATCTTCTAACTTACTCCACGCAGCGGGTCCTTTTTTTACAACCGTATTACTTGCACGGGCACGACGCTCGCTTCGGTCGATCATGCGATCGTAATCGGTCACCTCTTCGCTGGGCGGCACGAAATCATCATCAATATCAAATTGGTCGTCGTCTCTTTCCACGCTCGGATTCCTACAGAAATTCCACGTAAATCAGCATGTTCAGGAGTATAGGTCCCCCTACGAAGCGCGGACTATATACGATGCTGGGCGGTTTTCAATGCCTTCCGTGTTGCCCTGAAAGACCACCCCTAAATTTCAGCCCTTTATATAACATCCCAAGCACTTAATTTAGGCCATTCAAGGTATGACGCGTTCTAAGCTTGGCCACCAAAATCACCCTGCCACATAGGTGTAAAAATCGACATAAAGCCACGCAGATAAAAATAAAAAATCATTTAAATCATAAAGATATATAATTATCTTAAACTAGCAAACACCAAATCAAGTTCGTAATCAATCTGAACCAAACCAAACCAAAACGATGAAATCAGTACTTCTGGATACGGCTCAGTCCACCCATGTAAGGCCGCAAAACTTCAGGGATCTCGATGCTGCCGTCAGGTTGTTGATAATTTTCTAAAATAGCCACCAAAGCTCGCCCAACCGCAACACCGGAGCCATTCAAGGTATGAAGCGGTTCAGGCTTTCCGGTCACTGGATTCCTCCAACGAGCCTGCATCCGCCGTGATTGGAACGCCTCAAAATTCGAACATGAGGAAATTTCCCTGTATTTTTGTTGCCCCGGTAACCAAACCTCAAGATCGTAGGTTTTGGCTGAGCCAAATCCGATATCACCTGCACACAAGGCCATGACCCGGTAAGGCAAGCCAAGCTTCTTCAACACGTTTTCCGCATGCCCTGTCAGTGACTCATGTGCGGCGGTTGAATCCTCAGGGGCAACTAACTGAACAATCTCGACCTTCTCAAATTGATGCTGACGAATCATCCCACGAGTATCCCGACCCGCAGAGCCTGCTTCAGAACGAAAACAAGGGGTGTGAGCAACGTAACGGATGGGCAACTGGCTGGCTTCAATGATCTCATCACGGGCCATATTGGTTACTGGCACCTCAGCTGTCGGGATCAAAAACAACTCTTGCTCACCTTTCAAAGCAAATAAATCCGCTGCAAACTTCGGCAACTGACCCGTCCCCATTAGCGAGGCAGCATTGACCAAGTAAGGAACATACAACTCCTGGTAGCCATGCTCTGTGGTATGTAAGTCAAGCATAAACTGGGTGAGCGCACGCTGGAGTCGTGCCAGATGAGAATTCAGTACGACAAATCGCGCGCCCGCAATTTTTGCAGCATTAGTGAAATCGAGCATACCCAGCCCTTCACCTAAGGCGACATGATCCAACGGCGTATAAGGAAACTCACGGGGGGTACCCCAGCGTCTCACTTCAACATTCCCTGTTTCATCTCCACCATCCGGCACCGTGTCCTGCAGTAAGTTTGGCAATCCCATCACCAATTGATCTAGCTCAGATTGAACGTCAGCGAGCTCTTTTTCAGCAGCAGTCAACTGATTACCCAAGTCATCAACCTGCTTTAACAAAGGCGCAATATCGTGTCCCTGCGCCTTAGCCTTTCCCACTGACTTCGCGTTGACATTGCGTTCATTGCGCAACTCATCGACACGAACCTGCCATTTCTTTCGCAGCTCTTCCAAAGCCTGAAGCCGAAGTACGTCGAGCTTAAAACCACGGCGCGCAAGATTCGAAGCAACCTTTTCAGTCTCAGTACGCAATAACTTTGGATCTAGCATGATTTAAAAACTTAAAAGTATGGGTGAGCCCGCTGAATAGACTTTGGATTATACAAATTAAGTCGATTCTGGTGGGAGCCATCTCAGTCGCTAAGTCTGACCTCCACGAAGTTTTGTAAGTATTTCAGCTATCTTGATTTCCAAACCGCGTGACACGGGGCGGTAATAGGCTTTTGTGCGCATCCCTTCAGGAAAATAGTTCTCCCCTCTTACATGCCCATCAAGTTCATTATGCGCATATCGGTATCCCTCACCGTGCCCTAATTGCTTCATGAGACGTGTTGGCGCGTTACGTAAATGCTTGGGCACTTCAAGCGAACCCATGCTTTTCGCATCGTTCATCGCTTCATTGAAGGCTATATATACCGCATTACTTTTGGCCGCACACGAAAGAAAAACAACTGCTTGAGCAATAGCTAACTCGCCTTCAGGACTGCCGAGACGCTCATATACTTCACTGGCTTCAAGGGCTAGGGTCAATGCCCTCGGATCAGCATTACCAATATCTTCTGACGCCATCCGTAAAATTCGCCGAATAATATACCGAGGATCACAGCCCCCATCTAGCATTCTGCACAACCAATACAGGGCAGCATCTGGATCGCTACCTCTTATTGATTTATGCAACGCGGAAATTTGATCATAGAAAACATCACCTTTGCGATCAAAGCGGCGCAAAGGGCTTCCTGCCATCTGTTCAGCAATAGCCAAAGTTAAGACGCCCCCTGATTCTGTTTGAGCCAACTGCAGCATGGACTCAAGTATGTTCAGCGCACGTCGGCCATCACCATCAGCTGCAGTGCAGAGGAGCTCCAATGCACCGGACTGTACTTCACAGCTGGGCGCTTCGATGCGAATAGCACGATGCAACAGTTGCAAGAGTTGTGCCTCATTTAGAGGACGTAGCGCATACACACGAGCACGTGAAAGCAAGGCGTTATTCAATTCGAAAGACGGGTTTTCAGTTGTGGCGCCAATGAACACAATGGTGCCGTCTTCAAGCCAAGGAAGAAATGCATCCTGCTGTGACTTATTGAAACGATGTACTTCATCTAAAAACAGCAACGTGCGACGACCCGATTGTTTAAGTAGCAATTGGGCTTGCTCGACGGCCATTCGAATATCCTTCACCCCGGCCATGACCGCTGACAGGGCGACAAATTCAGCGTCACACTTTAGAGCTATTAGTCGTGCGAGGGTGGTTTTACCTGTTCCAGGTGGCCCCCATAGGATCATCGAATGCAAATGCCACCCTTCGAGCATACGACGTAGAGGTTTATCTAACCCTAGTAAATGATCCTGTCCCACCACCTCATCCAGCGATTGGGGACGTAACCGATCAGCAAGTGGCCTTACGTCGAGAGTCACGCGATCACTTAGCCTCACTTATGGGAGATTTTTTTGAAAAAGTATTTCAAACCACCGCGGCCAACGACCTAGCGGCGTCATTGCCAATATCACAGCCAATGCTATACCCATTGAATCAGCGATCAGGTCGCCCAATTCAGCTTGTCTACCTAAATGCATTGCAGCCTGTAACACCTCAACCAATCCACCCATCGCAAGCATTCCTAATGCAATCAATGCGTATCGACGCCGCGGATAAAGGCCGCAAAACCAGAAAGTGAGTAACAAGTAACCTATAAGGTGCTCTAATTTATCATTCGCTCCGGGGATATCGACCGCCTTAGGAGGCAGAAGACTAAGAACCAAGGCAGCAACCACAGCAAGCCAACCGAATACCAACCAAAAACGACCAAAACGCAAATCTCCCAACATCATTTAGCCTTAGCGGCCTTACCGCTGTTATCGATTACATCGACACCCTTAGGCGGAATGAATATGAATTGCGATTCAGGCAATTTTGGATTGTTTTTTACTTCAGAAAAATGAAGTTGCGTAATTTGCCCTAGTTTGTCCGTCAGTGACAAACCCATCAGTTGCTCCTTACGCAAAACGAACTGCACAACCTTGAAGTCAGAATTTAATGATTTTGGCGCCAGATTGATAAGCAATAAATCCGCACGCTGCTCAACATGCTCCACTTCAAAAGTGTCACGTATTTTATTTTGCCCTGATAAAAGCTGTGCTGGAGTTCCATTGAGCGATAGATCAAGACGATTAATGGTAACTTGTGCTAATTCAGAATCATAAATCCATATACGTTCACCATTAGAAACTATAATTTGTGCATTGGGCTGTTCGTAATTCCAACGAAATTGACCTGGCCGCTTGATGAGCAACGTACCCTTGCTAGTATCGATCACTTGATCACGACTATCACGTACTGTTTGGGTAAAACTAGCTTGCAAGCTCGTCAGAGAATCAAGAAAGCGCTGCAGATGCATATAACCAGAATCGACAGTCACTTCACTTTGAGCAAAAACAACAGATGACAATACACACAGGAACATAAGAGCAGCAAACACCAATCGCACGCACCGACACATGAGTTATTCCTGATTTGGTCCCGGGACGAGCACTTCGCGTGAACCGTTTGACTGCAACGAACTGACCAATCCTGCATTCTCCATGGTTTCTAACATACGCGCCGCACGGTTATAGCCAATTTTCAAACGTCGCTGTACATAAGAAATCGACGCTTTACGGCTCTCAACAACAATTTTTACAGCTTCATCGTATAAGGCATCCTGCTCAGAATCCGGATTACCATCGCCATCCTCACCTTCTTCGTTAGGTAAACCAGGAATAGATCCACTAGGCCCGTCAAGAATCTCTTGGATATAGGATGGACCATTATTAGTTTTCAGCGCACCAACCACCCGATGTACTTCCGCATCAGACACAAAAGCGCCGTGAACACGAACCGGAACGGACGTGCCGGGCTGCAGGAATAACATGTCACCGTGGCCTAATAATTGCTCTGCACCCATCTGATCAAGAATCGTACGCGAGTCAACTTTTGCAGAAACCTGGAAGGCAATACGGGTTGGAATATTGGCTTTAATGAGGCCGGTAATCACATCCACGGAAGGCCTTTGAGTTGCCAGCACCAGGTGAATACCAGAAGCTCGAGCCTTCTGCGCAAGCCGTGCGATCAATTGTTCAACCTTCTTGCCGACAATCATCATCATGTCTGCTAATTCATCAACAATGACAACAATGAAAGGCATCGGCTCTAAGAAAGGAACCGTATCAGGACTTTGGTCAGGCGGAAGTCGCTTTAGCAAAATAGGATCACGAATCGGTTGCTTAGCATCGTGAGCATCTTTTACTTTTCGATTAAAGCCTGCAAGGTTACGTACACCAAGCGCCGACATCAATTGGTAACGACGCTCCATCTCAGCAACACACCAACGCAGCGCATTGGCTGCCTGCTTCATGTCAGTGACCACCGGCGCTAACAAATGGGGAATGCCTTCATAAACAGAAAGCTCCAACATTTTTGGATCAATCATGATCATACGAACGTGTTCTGCTGTCGCCTTATACAGCAACGACAGTACCATCGCGTTAACCGCTGTTGATTTACCTGATCCCGTGGTACCGCCCACCAATAAATGAGGCATACGACCCAAGTCCGCCACCACCGGTGCGCCGCTAATGTCTTTACCAAGAACTAAAGCCAGAGGGGACGACAAGTCGTCATAAGCTTTGGATTTAATAATTTCACCCAACGTCACCAATTCACGTTTTTCATTGGGGATTTCCAATCCAACAGTAGACTTTCCAGGAATCACCTCAACGATTCGTACACTCACCGCGGATAACGCACGCGCCAAATCCTTAGCAAGATTACTGATTTGACTGACCTTGACGCCGGCGGCAGGTTGTAGCTCGAATCGAGTGACAACTGGTCCTGGATGCACAGCCACGACTTCTGCCTCTACACCAAAATCACGAAGCTTAAGTTCAACAAGCCGAGACATTGCCTCAAGCGCATCTGCCGAATAACTTGGCTCATGTGGCGGAACATCATCCAATAACGACAAGGGCGGCAAATCCGTGGCCGTCACGTTATCAAACATCGGTACTTGACGTTCTTTCTCGACCCGTGCACTGGCTTCGACTTTCGGTGCTACGGCTTCGATTTTCAAGGGCACACGTTTGGCCACACGCTTCTTCTCTTCGCGCACCAATTCATTGCGTGCCTCCTTGGATTCACGGCCAACCTTACGGTCTTGAGCGTCCTGCCAACGTTGCTGAAGCCAGTCAGCACCAGCAAGTACCCAAAAGCCAATCCGATCCATGATTTCGATCCAAGATACCCCAATAAATAACGACACAGCGGCCAACCATAGCGCTAATAACAGCAACGTCGCCCCAAGGATATTTAAACTATGCAGCAGGCCCGTACCAATAATATCGCCCAGCACCCCACCCGCCGTATTCAGGTAATCGGCACCCGAGAAATGCAAGGTTCCCAGCCCACAACTGGTCAACACTGTCAGTACAAAACCACCGATTCGAAATGCCAGTGATGATCGACTCTGGTTATCAACTCGTTCTCCACGGAACACAAACCAACCGAAGATGGCGAGCATCACGGGAAAAAGGAATGATGCACATCCGAACAATCCCATCAGAAAACCACCAATACTGGCTCCAACCGGACCAACCCAATTGTTAACGGGGCCCGGCTCTCCGGTGGTATAGAAAGAGGGATCAGCAACATCAAACGTCAACAAGGCAATCAACAGAATCAGCGCAAGAGAGCCCAGCACAAACAATGCGCTTTCACGCAAGGCTCGCGCCACCACGCCACTTAACCCTTTTTCTTGTGTTGTCGAACTAGCCACTCAGTTTTCTCGTCTAAAGCATAACAAGTCGTACAGCTCTTCAACTATGGTGAAGAGATCATCGGGCAAACCCTTTTCCACTTAAGTTCATCTAATCAGCTTGGCGCGTCGACGCCGCTCGCATAACATGAACAACTATACTGACTTTGCCGGAATTGAGGGCGTGGAATATCCTTCAATCTGCCAGTCATACCGCTTGTTGCATTGATGTGGACGCACTAGGCAATGCAATATACCTAGCCGGCAACGGCATCAGTCAATTTTGGAGTATACATGACGGCCCCTGTTCACTCGCGCTTGATCATTCTCGGTTCTGGCCCTGCTGGTTATGCAGCTGCGGTTTACGCCGCTCGTGCTAACCGAAAGCCATTATTGATTACCGGTATGGAAACGGGCGGTCAGTTAATGACCACCACGGAAGTAGACAACTGGCCTGGTGACGCTCACGGCCTGACGGGCCCCCTCCTCATGGAGCGCATGCGCGCTCATGCTGAACGATTCGGCACTGACATCGTTAATGACCATATCAACAAAGTAGATCTGTCCCAACGGCCTTTCGTACTCATTGGGGATGTAGGCCATTACACTTGTGACGCATTGATTATTGCCACAGGAGCCACAGCTAAATACCTCGGGTTACCTTCCGAACAGGAATATCGCGGACGTGGCGTCTCAGCATGCGCCACTTGCGACGGTTTTTTCTTTCGGAATCAGAAAGTAGCGGTCATCGGTGGCGGCAACACCGCTGTTGAAGAAGCCCTGTACCTCTCTAACATTGCCTCACACGTCACGGTGGTGCACCGACGCGATAAGCTACGCTCGGAGAAGATTCTTCAGGACCATCTGCTTGCTAAGGAGAAGGAAGGCAAGGTAAGCATTTTGTGGAATCACGCCGTTGAAGAGGTACTCGGTGACGATTCGGGTGTGAATGGATTACGGGTTGTGTCCACCCAAAACAACACCAAACAGGATCTTGAGCTAACCGGCGTGTTTATTGCTGTTGGACATGCACCTAATACCCAACTCTTCGAGGGTCAGCTAAACCTCAACAATGGTTATCTCGTCGTACAGTCAGGAACAAATGGCATGGCCACGGCCTGTAGCATACCGGGTGTATTCGCTGCCGGTGACGTAGCTGATCACATCTACCGTCAAGCCATTACCTCTGCCGGTACAGGCTGTATGGCTGCTCTAGATGCAGACAAATACCTCGATCAGGTTGATGCACACTAACAGTTAATTCACCATGTATGTGCAGGTTCTGCAGTCGATCCATGACATTCCAGCCAACGCCTGGAATGGCTTGGATCTAGACCTACAACCGTTCCTGCGACATGAATTTTTAGCCGCACTGGAAGACACAGGCTGCGCATCAACCGCTACGGGCTGGACGCCACAACATCTTGTGATATTGGACACTAACCATCGTCTTGTTGGGGCCGTTCCTTTGTACCTCAAGAGTCACTCCATGGGCGAGTTTGTGTTCGATTTTAGTTGGGCTCAGTTCTATGACCAAGTTGTTGCTCAGAATAATCTTGCTTATTACCCCAAGTTAGTAGCCTCGGTACCCTTCACGCCTGCCACCGGACCTCGACTCTTGGTGACTGACACCCCAGAACGAAACCATCAGCGTCGAGCATTGATTCAAGCTCTTGTCGCGCTCACACAAGAGCTCAATTTATCTAGTACTCACGCTTTATTTCCTAGTCAAGAGGACTACCAATCTTTATCTGAAAACGGCTGGTTAACTCGAACCAGTTGCCAATTCCACTGGCATAACCGCGGTTATCAGTGCATGGATGAGTTCCTCGGTACTTTCCGTGCCGACAAACGCAAAAAGTCGCGTCGTGAACGACGGCGAGTTCTGAACGAATATGGCATTCAATTTCAGACATTACAGGGCGCGGATCTTGGAATTAACGACTGGCGCAAGGTATTTTCGTTCACGCAATCGACTTTCCATCAACATGGCCATGAACATTATCTGACACCTGAATTCTTTCATGCTGTGGCGCAGGCATTACCAGACCAAGTCATGGTCAAATTGGCTGAACATCATGGCAAAGCTGTTGCTTCCGCCATATTCTTCCAGAGTAAAAATACACTTTATGGTCGTTACTGGGGAGCGCAGGATAACTACGATAGCCTACATTTCGAAACCTGTTATTACCAAGGCATCGAATATTGCATCGAGCGAGGTTTGCAGTTATTCGAACCTGGGACTCAGGGCGAACATAAGATTGCTCGAGGATTCGAACCGACCCTAGCCTATTCCGCTCACCATATCAGTGATCACCGCTTTCACTCAGTATTAGCTCAGCATTTGATCCGAGAACGCCAAGCGGTGAATGAGTATGCGGCGCAATTGAGGCAACATGTGCCATATCATCGACAAACGCATCCGGTTGATGAGTGATGGGCAACCTAATCTGGATTGAAGAAAACGCCCCTCCTGATTCTTTTCCACCAGTGGATCGGGCGCTTCAGAACCCAGAGGGACTCCTTGCTGCTGGTGGCGACCTTAGCGTAGCACGCCTACTGGCCGCCTATCGACGTGGTATTTTTCCATGGTACTCAGAAGGACAGCCCATTCTTTGGTGGTCACCCAACCCGAGAACCATCCTATTTACCAATGAGATGAAAATCTCGAGGAGCCTGGCAAAAACCGCCCGACATAAAGGCTTTGTTGTTACAGTCAATCGGAACTTTGCAGCCGTTATGTCTCACTGTGCTGCCCCCGACCTGCGCGCAACGGGCACCTGGATTATTCCTGATATGCAAGCCGCATATCTAAAGCTACACCAACTAGGTCACGCCTATTCCGTGGAGACTTGGCTTGAAGGTAACCTGGTCGGTGGACTGTATGGAGTTCGCTTGGGTGCTGTTTTTTTTGGTGAATCCATGTTTAGTCGGGTCAGCGATGCCTCGAAAATTGCCCTCAAGGCACTGTGCCAAGGTGTGCTAGGAAGAGAAATAGCGATCATCGATTGCCAGATGGCCACCCCCCATCTGTGTAGCCTCGGAGCACGCAGCATCCCTCGAGAGGAATTTATTAGACTGTTAGCTTTGAATCTTTAGGAATTGACCGGCGAGACGCGGCCCCATCAAGCTTTGATTGCATTGCAGCGTGGTCTTATGCACAATTCGCGCGCGATTTCGGTCTAGCCCAATAAACCCTATATTTATTTTGTGAGTTAACTTGTCGAAGGAAGATGCCATTCAGATGGAAGGCCGCGTGATTGACACGCTGCCAAACACCACGTTCCGCGTTGAATTGAGTAACGGACATGTGGTTATTGCCCACATTTCTGGAAAAATGCGAAAAAACTATATCCGCATCCTAACCGGTGATGCGGTAACGGTAGAACTCACCCCTTATGATTTAACCAAAGGACGAATTGTCTACCGAGCCCGCTAGGGACACCCCTCAACCCCTGATTAAACCGCATTAATTATGTGCGGTTCAATTGACTGACTCAAACCAACAAAGCCGGCTCTTCAACAGCACGAGTTTCAATTCGAATCTTGTCGTCTTTTCCAACACTTACGAAAGCATGTCCACCGTTGACCAAATTGCCAAATAGCAAATCTTCAGCCAACGCGCGCTTAATTGATTCTTGAATCAGGCGAGCCATCGGCCTTGCACCCATCTTCGGGTCGTATCCCTTAGCTGAAAGCCACTCTCGCACACTATCATCAATATGGAGCTGAACACCTTTCTCCTCCAATTGTGACTCCACCTCGACCAGCAACTTATCAACAACACGTTGTATAGTCCTAGAATCGAGCGAATTAAACTGAATGATGGCATCAAGCCGATTACGAAATTCCGGTGAGAATAGACGTTTAATGGCTTCCATTCCATCACTGGAATTATCGCTGGCCACAAAGCCAATGGCAGGACGACTCATCTCAAATGCCCCTGCATTAGTCGTCATCACAATGATGACATGACGGAAATCCGCCTTACGTCCATTGTTATCTGTGAGGGTTCCGTGATCCATCACTTGTAGGAGGAGATTGAATACCTGTGGATTAGCTTTCTCGATTTCATCTAACAATAACACGGCATGTGGGTGCTTATTGACTTGCTCTGTCAACAAGCCTCCCTGATCGAAACCAACATATCCAGGAGGCGCCCCAATAAGACGCGATACCGTATGAGACTCCATGTACTCGGACATATCAAAGCGAATCAATTCAACACCTAAAGCCAACGCCAACTGACGGGTGACCTCGGTTTTGCCCACCCCAGTTGGGCCGGCAAACAAAAACGACCCTACAGGCTTACGTTGATCATTCAACCCCGACCGAGCCATTTTGATAGCCGATGCCAATGACTCAATCGCTGGGTCCTGACCATAAATGACCAGCTTAAGGTTACGCTCTAAGTTTTTGAGTAGATCGCGATCAGAAGTAGACACGTTTTTAGGAGGTATACGGGCAATACGCGCAACCACATCTTCAATCATGGCAACTGTCACCACGTCTTGCCGCACCGCTGCCGGCATCAAACGTAAGCGGGCCCCTGCTTCATCAATTACATCAATGGCTTTATCGGGTAACTGGCGATCATTAATGTGTCGAGCAGACAGTTCTGCCGCCACTTTGAGTGCTGCGTCTTCATAACGCACACCATGATGCGCTTCAAAGCTGGGGCGTAATCCTTTTAAGATTTCGATGGTTTCAGGCACGGTAGGCTCAAGCACATCTATTTTCTGAAAACGCCTTGCAAGTGCATGATCTTTCTCGAAAATTCCTCGATATTCGCTGTAAGTGGTTGATCCAATACAACGTAATTCACCATTAGACAGGGCGGGCTTAATCAGATTAGAAGCATCCATCACGCCGCCAGATGCAGCACCTGCACCAATTACGGTATGAATTTCATCAATAAACAGGATGGAACCGGGGATTTTCTTGAGCTCGGTCAATACTGCTTTTAGGCGTTTTTCAAAATCACCTCGATACTTGGTACCGGCAATCAGTGAACCTAGGTCTAATGAGTAGACCGTCGCATCGGCCAACACTTCCGGGACTTTACCTTCAACAATCAGCAAGGCAAGCCCCTCGACCAGAGCCGTCTTACCGACCCCAGCCTCCCCAACAAACAGCGGATTGTTCTTTCGACGTCTACACAGGATTTCCACTGTGCGCTCAATTTCTTGTTGCCGCCCCACCAATGGGTCAATACGCCCTGCCACCGCCATTTTGTTCAGATTGGTAGCATACTTTTCTAGGGCCGAACCTTCGTTGTCTCGTTCAGAAGAGTCAGCACTGGATTCGTCCTTGTCTTTCGTGGACGCACTTTCACCGGTTTTACTCAAACCATGCGAAATGAAATTAACCACATCCAACCTTGCAACGTCCTGCATGGAAAGTAGATAGGCAGCATGAGAATGTTTTTCACTAAAAATAGCTACTAACACATTGGCGGTAGTCACTTCCTTACGGCCACTAGACTGAACATGAAAAACCGCTCGCTGTAAAACTCGCTGAAAACCCAGCGTAGGCTGAACCTCCCGTTCATCACCTTCTTTGAGTCGTGGAGTGGTTTGGTCAATGAACTCCTCGAGCTCTTTACGCAGTTTCTGGGCATCGGCCTCACAGCCGCGAAGGATTTCAATCACATTGGGGGTATC
>CANGJP010000034.1 GCA_947454465.1 Pseudomonadota bacterium | reverse complement strand
TGACAGGCTTGGGCGTTTCCAAACGCAATGCAACCAGTTCGTGCTGTGCCTGCTGATTGGCTGAGGCGTAAGCGGCAAGAAACCTGACTTCACTGGCCGTGGGAAACGCTGTCACCACCAAGGCCGCAGCCGACCCATTGACTATTAAACGACTGCCAGACTGCAAGGCATCCTTGGTGCGCTGCACCAGCACAGTCAGAGCCGCTTCATCAGATACAGCCAAGTCAGTTGGATCGGGATGCTTTGGGCTGACCGCGCTGATCAACCCAAGCAAATCCAACTCTAACGCCACCTCAATGTGCTCATCACGCAAGGTAATACGGGCAGTGTTCACATTGAGCGTATGGCCAGCGGCCACTGCTCCCAACTGGAAAGCAGAGAGCAGCGACAGCCCTACAACAAACCTTCTCGATGTAATCACTGCGGACCAGCACCACCCATACCACCGCCCATGCCATCGGCACTCATCCCGTCAGCAGCGGCCATTCCATCAGCACCCATTCCACCACCACCCATACCACCTGGAGGACCACCCACGTAACTTCCGGTGCGGCAGTACACGCTATTCACAACTTTGCCATCCGTGGTGAATGACTGCTCAGTAAAGTTCCAGCAATTTTGCTGAGTGGCGGGAGAATATTTGAAAGAGTAAGTCTTTCCCTGCCAAACATAAGTCATTTCACTTACGCCGTTAGCGTTGTACACCAGTTTCAAATCTTTGACACCGCCAGACGGTTTTCTGCCTGTAATTTTACCCCCACCAGCAATATTAGTTAGGGGAGGTACGTGGGAGGCCATACTCATATCGAAATTACCGTCCAAGCATTGAATGATGTACGGTGGAGTCACTGATGTGTGGTAACGCATACCAAACACAGGATCGGGTTGACCATTGCAAGCATCCAGAGCGCCCTTAGAAATGGCAGAACCATCTGGATTATTGTTGCCATAAATCGGGTAACCGTCGAACGCCCAACCGATGATTGCTGCCGGATTACTCTTATTCTTCATGGCTTGCATCATGCAATTGGGGGCAACATGATAATGATAATCGTCACCACGACCGGCATGACCACCACAGATGTCCAGTTCACCAGTCAACAGGGTGTCCGCTTTAGGATCATACTTGTATAGATCATCTTCACCCTGAGAGGTGTAATCATAAATAGGAATGCCATTAACCGCGACACCCAGCGCGGCATCAATTGACACCGGCTTCAAATTTCTACTCGGTGACAACGTCACTGGGGAGCTATAGCCTGGCGCAGCAATTACCACCTGATCATTCGTACCGGTAATGCCGTTCATCATTGGGTGATCAGCAATCGTGTCCGAGAAAATTTTCGCGTACTTTGGATCATCGCAATTCACAGTGACTTTACTGGCAAACCCAGCATCCTCAACGGATTTCTTAATGGCCACGCAACGAGCTGCAGGAGTAATCGTGCCGGTACCCTCAACTTTTTGCGCCGTCGCCGTAAAGGACAATGCCGTTATAGACAAGATCGCTACGACACCCGCACTGATACCCAGCAAACCGAATGATCGGATGGAAATAAATTTGCTCATTTGACTCATAACACCTTAAAGATTACTAACAACCACTTTCCATTCCAACGGCAACCCACCCGCGACGCATCCCAACACCATTTTCAACAAGCGGGGCTCGTATGATCGAATACGTGAGACCTTCCATTATATGCGTGGAATCACTTAGCCGACGACTTACAACACCACATCGACCAGTTTGCGGCCGAGGATACTAGACGGATCAATTGTCAAGATAAGTAACTTCTTGTTAAGGCGCCGACAAAAACACCTCGCGACCTCTACTGCCCCACATAAACATTCAATCTGACCAACCTTCAAGGCATTACTAGCCCTTCAAGGATCATTATGGAGCGCACCGGTCAGCATTCCCTCCATCCTATTCCTCACTGACCTCTATTAATAACTCATACCAAGTCACAAAGTCTCTCTCCCTCAATTAGCCTCATCCAACTCCATGACAATCTCAATACGCCGATTACGCGCCCGCCCGGTTTCCGTCTCATTATTGGCTACGGGTTTAGACTTCCCATAACCCACCGAACTTATTTTTTCGACACTCACACCAAAATTTGAAACCAGATACTCACGCACCGCATCTGCTCGATCTTGTGACAACAATGTATTAGTAGAATCCGAACCTACACTATCGGTATGCCCCTCAACCGAAAGCCCCGCATTTGGGAATAACTTTAGCGCCTGCCCCACCTTATCCAACACAGGAAAACTGGCTGGCTCAATCGTGCTTTTACCACTACGAAAACTAATGGCATTCAACGACATTATTAATTGTTGCGCCTGACGATAGACACGCCCCTCTTCTGCAGTGAACAACCCCTCTATTTTAGTTATATTTTCACGCACACGATCTTGCGCACTGAGCCGCTTGATCAAAGCCTGACGCTCCTGAGATTCACTACCTAACTTTGCTTCAACCTTACTGATAGCAGCATTCAAATCAGCAACCAAGGCTTTTAGTTGAGCAATCTGCTGCTCACGATCTACCACCGTACTACGCAGGGCAGAAATCTGTTGCTGCTGTTGCAATACGTTGTTGTGCACCATCTGTAAAACAGGCACCACACCTTGATCAAATACATCCGGTACATTTAACTCCGCTGCTAATTCACGCACCGATGGCTCTAACGCCAACCACTGTGCTTCAGCCACTTGCTGCTTAAGGCCTTCTTTTGCTTGGGCGCGCTGAATCAATTCAGAAAGATACTGCGCATGCTTTATTTCATACACCGCTTGAGCAGCTAAGCGCTTAGGGTCGTCTAATTCGTAACGACTACGAGTCAAGTGCTGATCCGCTAACGTCAACTGCTGTTGCGCCATAGCAAAACTTTTTGGCGCGTAGTCGGGCACTTTAGCAACCTGAGCCTGACTCATCAGCCCACGCACTTCACTCAATACATTTGATTTGATAGCCAGCAACTCCACATCACGCAACAGCACTTCAGCCTCAGCGGCCTTGCTACGCGCAGCGTCTAAATCATTACTCTCCAATTTTGTGACCGCCTGAGCAAATCGCTGTTCAGCCTTTTTCCACGCCTCCGCCTGACTCTGAGCTGCGCCCGCAGTAATGGCATCATCGTACGCTCTAACCGTCGAGCCCAGCACCTTACTGCTTTCTGCTGCAACTTGTTGAGCCTTAGTGATCGCTTGCTGTACTGCGACTTGATCCTTGAGCAAACGATCTGCTTTAGGTTTACCGCCATAGTAATTTTCGAGGTTTTTCAACGCTTGATTTGCATCTGAAAAATAACCAGGAGCCAGTATGTCCGCTCGTAGTTCTTTGGCTTGAGTAATTGCCGCATACAATGGAGCGAAGAATATCTCTCTGTCAGGTACAGTCTGAGCATGCGCACAGCCCATAGTGAGCCACGCCACAACCAACAATATGCCCTGCTGTAATTGTTTTTGCATTCCGCAGTTATCCGGGGCGAACCTGACCTGAACCACGCACTACATATTTATAGCTGGTCAGTTGTTCCACCCCTACCGGACCGCGTGCATGAAATTTATCGGTAGAGATACCAATCTCTGCGCCCATACCAAATTCACCACCATCGGCAAATTGCGTAGATGCATTGTGCAAAACGATTGCGCTATCTACTGCATTCAAAAACCGCTGCGCGGTTTGAGCATTACTCGTGACAATCGATTCGGTATGCGCCGAACCATACTTGGCGATATGCTCGACAGCGGCATCCACGCCATCTACCACTCGCGCTGCGATGATGGCATCCAGATATTCGGTGTACCAATCTTCTTCGCTGGCCACCATCACACGGGCATCTAGCCCCTGCACGCTGTGATCACCGCGCACTTCACATCCAGCATCGAGTAACATCTTCACGACGGCGCTCATCTGTACCGTTGCCGCACGATCAAACAACACCGTCTCGGCAGAACCACACACCCCGGTGCGACGCAGCTTAGCGTTCTTCACAATTTCACAGGCCATATTTACATCGGCATCGCGATCGACATACACATGGCAATTGCCTTCTAAATGTCCAATCACCGGCACACGAGCATCTTGCTGCACGCGCTGAATCAGACTCTTGCCGCCACGTGGCACAATGACATCGATGTAATCTGCCATGCCCGAAAGCATGTACCCCACCGCTGCACGATCGGTAGTAGGCACTAATTGTACCGACGCAACAGGCAAGCCTGCGGCATTAAGACCTTCAATCAAGCAGGCATGCACCGCACGACTGGAGTGATAACTTTCTGAACCAGCACGCAGGATGGCTGCATTCCCAGACTTCAGACATAACGCACCGGCATCCACAGTCACGTTCGGACGACTTTCGAAAATAATCCCAATCACGCCCAACGGCACTCGTACGCGCTGAATGGTCATACCATTGGGCCGGGTCCATTCAGCAATGACGGTTCCGATCGGATCTGAAAGTTGGACAATTTCTTCTACCCCCTTAGCCATGGCTTCTACTCGCTTTGCATCCAGCAACAAGCGATCTAGCAACGCTCCGCTCAACCCACGTTCGCGGGCTGAGGCCATGTCTTTTGCGTTAGCAGCCAGAATCTCGACACTATGAGCGCGCAGCGCGGCAGCGGTGGCAACAAGGGCACGATTTTTAGTGTCTGTATTGGTCTGCGCAAGGACCCTCGCCGCATCCATTGCTGCGCGACCCATCGGCTCCATGATCTCGCCGATCTGTGCAAGGGTTTCAGAATAGACGGGTGAAGAAGTAGACATAACGGTTTCCTAAGCAATCAGCTCCACCCATTGTAGACGGTGTCAACCAATATGCCATCCTAAAACATGGGACACACCTTGTAATCCCACCCTTGAATTGTCATCAGCGAGCCTCATAATTGACTGCGTTGTTGCTCCATTCTCCACCGGCATCTTTATAGGTATTCCATGAAACGCATTTTTTTATTCTTGGTCACCAACCTTGCCATCGTCTTTGTACTTAACATTGTCCTGCACCTGCTGGGGGTGGATCGAATCCAAACGGCCAACGGCGGACTGGACATCAATAACCTTCTTGTGTTTTCCGCCATCTTTGGTTTTGGCGGCGCACTGATCTCTTTGGCCATCTCCAAATGGTCAGCCAAGCGCATGATGGGCGTAGCAGTTATTACCGACCCCCGTACTCCACGCGAAATTTGGCTGGTCAATACCGTTCAGCGGGGTGCTAAAGAAGCCGGCATCGGTATGCCGGAAGTGGGCATTTTCGATTCCCCTGAAATGAACGCCTTTGCCACGGGTGCCAGCCGAAATAACGCCTTGGTCGCCGTCAGTACCGGACTACTAAATAGCATGTCGCAAGCCGAGGCTGAAGCGGTCATTGGTCATGAAATTAGCCATGTCGCCAATGGCGACATGGTCACGCTCACCCTCATTCAAGGCGTGGTCAACACCTTCGTTATCTTCCTGTCACGCGTTATCGGTTATGTCGTAGACAAAATCATCCTGAAGAACGAACGTGGTAATGGCATGGCTTACATGTCCAGCGTGTTTATTAGCCAAATGGTGCTCGGTATTGCCGCGAGCATGATCGTTATGTGGTTTTCGCGTCAGCGTGAATTCCGTGCCGATGCCGGTGGTGCCAAATTGTCAGGTCGAGCCAACATGATCGCCGCATTAGAGCGGCTAATGAATCGCCACAGCGAAGCCGCCCTGCCTGAAAAAATGGCAGCGTTTGGTATTTCTGGTGGCAAAGGTATCAGCCACTTATTCATGACCCATCCTCCGCTGGAAGAACGTATTGCAGCCCTGAAGAATGCGCAGTAACTAGGCTCATTAGGCGACACGACTCTTTGAACACCTTCATCTTTAAGGAAAACAGCGGCGGTAGTTATCAGCTATTCGCCGCTGTTTTTGTATGACACACGCTCATCAAACCGCACTGGTTTGGTTTCGCCGCGACTTACGGCTTGCCGATAATCCGGCGTTGACCCATGCACTCAGTGAAGCGCGCAATGTGATTCCGATCTTTATTCACGCCCCAGAAGAAGAAACGCCCTGGGCACCGGGTGCGGCTAGTCTGTGGTGGTTACATCGCAGCCTAGAATCAATAAGCAAAGATATTTCTAAGCTGGGTGGTCGACTCATACTGCGACAGGGCGCAAGCCTAAGCACATTACAGCAACTCATCAAAGAAACTGGCGCCACACTCGTATGTTGGAATCGCGTGTATGAGCCCACGTGCATCGCACGCGACACAGAAATTAAAAGCGCCCTGAAAGCACAAGATATTGAATGCAGCAGCCATAACGCTGCGTTGTTATTCGAACCATGGCAAGTACGTACTCAACAAGATAAACCATTTCGTGTGTTCACGCCCTTTTGGCGACATTGCCAAACTCGCATGTCTGAACAACCGTTGCCGCTTATCACGCCCGACTCGCTACCTAGCGTAAATAAAACTCTGGTCTCAGATAATTTATCCACACTCAATTTATTACCTCGCATCAATTGGGATAACGGCTTACAAAGTCATTGGCAAGTGGGTGAAGCGGGCGCACATACAAGGCTACAACGCTTCATTGATGAAGGCGCACGCGACTATGCCGACGAACGTAATCGCCCTGATAAAACCGGCACATCCTGCATGGGGCCTTACTTACACTTTGGCGAAATCAGTCCACGCCAAATCGTCACCGCCTTACAGGATCAACAAACCCCTGCAGAAAGTTATGTACGTGAATTAGGTTGGCGCGAGTTCTCTTATCATCTGCTGTATCACTTTCCGCACACCACCAATGCGCCACTCGATACACGCTTTGATAAATTTCCCTGGGATAACAACGCAGCTGCCTTGAAAGCATGGCAATGCGGGCAAACAGGTATTCCTTTAGTCGATGCAGGCATGCGTGAGTTGTGGCACACCGGCTGGATGCACAATCGCGTTCGCATGGTAGTCGCTTCATTTCTCACCAAGAATTTACGTATTCATTGGCTGGAAGGTGCACGCTGGTTTTGGGATACCTTGGTCGATGCCGATCTGGCTAACAACACACAAGGCTGGCAATGGACGGCAGGGTGCGGTGCCGATGCCGCACCCTTCTTTCGAATCTTTAATCCCACACTACAAGCCGAACGCTTTGACCCCGAATATAAATACCTTCGTCGCTGGGTGCCCGAGATTGCACGTTTGCCCAACAAATGGATCACTAAACCTTGGGAAGCACCAGAGATTGAATTGAACAAAGCAGGCATCACACTAGGTCGTGATTATCCAACCCCAATTGCAGATTTAGGACTCAGCCGCGATGCGGCGCTTGAAGCGTATAAAGAAATCAAACTATAAAAATATACTCCGGCAGCACTGACCTAGCATAACTCTCAATAATCTATAGAACCCAATGGAGAAATCTTAATTCACCACTGGCAGAGAGTTCATTGATGTTGCACCTAGATTAGCGAGGTTGTGAACTAAGACGGCAACCCATATCGACCCAGTTCGTTCCTTCAACCATAAAAAACCTGCACCCATAACGGTTGCTGCAACGATAGACTTAACAGCATCAGCATTTAGATCCTGAGATAGGCCGTGAACTAATCCGAAGAAAGCAACGATTGGCAATGCACCCCAACCAATCTGTATGCCAGCAATCCTGAATGGCTTTCCGAACACAGCGATGAAGATTGCCAATAAAACACCTCGATAGAGCGACTCTTCATCCATACCAGGCATTGACGCCTGAAAAAGCAAAGTTTCGATAGATATTAGCGCCCCATCTCTGAAGTAGTAACCGCAAGTCCAGAAAAACAACAGCAAACCAATCGAAACTTTTACCACAAGTTTCCAATTAGTTGTGCTAGGTAGCGCAAACAGACCGGACTCAATTCGAAGCGAAGGAGGTAGAAAAAAATACATCACGAAAGTAGCAACTATCGCGAAAATCTTACCAAACCAGTTCCACTCAAGTGACTCCAATACCCCCAAACTAGAACCCAAACTAAGACTAAGAACGTTGAGAATTACAACTGCGATTGCAGCAAGTGAAATTAACCAAGCTTTCCGATCATGAAAACGACCACTAAAAAACAAAGCCATTAGTGTTGGAATAACAATGGATGACAGAAGTATTAATATTTGGCTCTGCATTTTTTTGCTTTGGGCAATATTGAATTATCTTTCATAAAGTTTAAAAATTACATCAACCTAACTCTTTTCTTACCGCCTCAATCCATTCCCGCTGCTCTTTACGAAAAACTGCGCCAGCCAATTCAGCATTCGCCAATAATTCTTTTAGCAAAGCATTGCCTCGTTCGATTTGCCCCTGACGCTTAAGCAACATCGCATGACGATACATGGCCTCAGCTCCGGAGTAATACTTACTCAACGACAGATACTCACTTAAAGCTTTTTCGATATTTCCTTCGGCCTCCAATGCACGGGCAAAGAGCAAATGACCCTCAGCTGATTTGAAATCAGGATTATTTGCAATCAACTCATCTAAAGTCTGACGCGCCTCAACGCATTGGTTCAATGCAAACTGTGCTTTCGCCACACCCAACATCAACAAAGGCTCATGACTATAAACACCCGTCATCGCGGCGCGGTAATGATCCATAGCTTCTTGAAAACGGCCACGCTCCAGCAATTGATCGGCGACCTTGCGTCGACTGTCCACACTGTCGTTTACAGAAAGCCGTTGATTAGCTTGCCGTAAATCTCGATGCGGATCGACAGTCTTTCGTAAACCCGATGCGGCGCGCTTAGCCATGCGGCTTTGCTTAAGCTCCGGTACCATTTCTACAACCAAGTACGCCAGCCAGCAAATCAGCGAAAGCAGCGGCTGTAGCGCCGTAAAAACGAAGAGATAAATCCAAATGGTATTTCGGCCCGTTTTGACCACATGGGCAATGAGGCCAACCGTGATCAAGACGGTGATCAAATAAGAAAGCATGCTATTGGCACCTAATCAAAGACATTCACATCTTACCTGTTTCGGCAAAGCCAGTAGAATGGCCCTATGCTGAACACCCCAACTCCTGAACTGCTTGAGCAATTACGGCAAATTGTCGGGCCGGTTGGCGCACTCGACCAGCCGGAAGATATTGCCCCATATTTGGTCGATCATCGAAAAATATTTCGGGGCGCAACACCGCTGGTATTACGACCAGACTCAACCGATCAAATTTCTCAAATTCTCACACTCTGTCATGCGAATCGGATCGGCATCGTACCCGTAGGCGGCAACACCAGTTATTGCGGTGGGGCAACACCTTCCAGCAGCGGTAATGAAATCGTGCTGTCGCTGTCACGCTTAAAGCGCATACGTCATGTTGATATCGATAATAATACGCTCACCGTAGAAGCCGGCTGTGTATTAGCCGCCGTGCAGCAAGCCGCCGAAGCGGTCAATCGACTGTTTCCGTTAAGTCTGGGCTCTGAAGGTTCCTGCCAAATTGGCGGTAATCTCTCAACCAATGCCGGTGGCACGGCAGTGCTTCGCTATGGCATGGCACGTGACTTAGTCTTAGGACTGGAAGTGGTATTGCCCGATGGCCAAATACTGAATGACTTATCTGATCTTCGTAAAAACAACACTGGATACGATCTAAGAAACTTGTTCATCGGCGCTGAAGGTACATTGGGCATCATCACAGCCGCCACCTTAAAACTATATCCATTACCACACACGTATATTACGGCATTGGTAGCAGTCAATGATCCAGCGACGGCCGTTGAATTACTTTCATATCTACGCAGCAGCGGTAGCGATACTTTAACTACTTTTGAATTAATTCCCCGCATAGGTATGGACTTAGTCTGCAAACACATCGCAGGGATTCATGATCCGTTTGAAGACACTCATCCTTGGTATGTACTGCTCGAGGCGACTAGCACTCAATGTACTGATCAACTCACTGAAGAACTCAGTACTCTTCTTGTGCACGCCCAGGACAATCATCTAGTACGCGATGTCCTATTAGCCCAAAACAGCACGCAACGCGATTTTTTCTGGCGCATTCGTGAATCAATCCCGGAAGCACAAACGCGTGCTGGCGGCAGCATCAAGCATGATGTCTCAGTCTCAATCAGTGATCTGCCCAAATTCATCGAGGAAGGCAGCGCATTGTGTCAGCATATCGCACCAGAAGGCGTGCTAGTAATTTATGGCCACTTAGGTGATGGCAGTTTACATTTCAATATCAACACGCCGGATGCCGGCGCGCACCCTGATTTTTTTGCAAAGAAAGCGAGCCTAAACCATACCATCCATGAACTAGCTCACCATTTTCGAGGCAGCATCAGCGCTGAACATGGTATCGGCCAACTCAAGCGCGATGAGTTAGCGACATTTAAACACCCCGTCGCGATGCAAGTTATGCAGGCTATAAAGCAAGCCCTCGACCCCCAAGGCATCATGAATCCTGGAAAAGTTTTATCAGTCGATTAAATCGACGTACTGACGATTGCAAGGCAGTCACGACCCAATAACACCGCCATCTTTTTTACGTATGGCAATGACGCTAGAGCGCGGGACTGCATTGCCTCCATCCGGCCAATGACTACTTAGGTTATCCAACGTACCACCTTCACCCGGATGCTGAATACTCAAAAATAATGTTTCATTATCTGGCGTGAATACACATCCACAAACTTCAGCGTCCACGGGCGCACTCATGAATTGCTTGATCACGCCACGCTGTGGCCCCATAACGGGACAAACGAAGCAACCGTTATTATTATTCTCCGGTTGTGGACCATCGGTCACAATCCATAAATTTCCAGCCGCATCAAAACCAATGTTATCGGGCGAGCCAATGGCACTGACAGGATGATCGGTTTTAACATCTTCAGTGTTTTCTGATTGACGAGCTGAACCAGCAGAAGAATCACCACCCATCAATAACACTTCCCAACTGAATTTCACTGCGCTGTGATCATTATTATTTTCAGTCAATTCAATAATATGCCCCCATACATTCTTACCACGCGGGTTGGCTGCATTGGGGCCCACATCAATCTTGCGATGCCCATAAGTACCCTGCACGTTTTGATCAGCGCGTGATTCATTGCGAGTACAGACAATGTACACCTTGCCAGTCAACGGATTGGGCTCCACGTCCTCAGGACGATCCATCATGGTAGCGCCCAACACATCGGCCGCAGCGCGCGCATTAATCAACACCTCGGCTTGATTGCGAAAACCCTTCTCTGCATTGAGTGGACCATCGGAGCTGTAGACCAACGGTAACCATTCACCCCGTCCATTTGCATCGAAACGTGCGGCATACAAAATACCTTGATCAAGTAAATCAGCATTGGCGGCAGGGTGCTTGGCATCAAAACGCTGAGCACTCACAAATTTGTACACGTATTCAAATTTGTCATCGTCACCCATGTAGACAGCAACCTTGCCATTGGCAGCCACAATGGGACTGGCTGCCTCATGGGCAAATCGACCCAACGCCGTGCGCTTAACAGGCGGCTTATGCGGATTCAGTGGATCCACCTCTACAATCCAGCCAAACCGAAACGCTTCATTGGGCTCCAAACTTGCATCAAAGCGTTGATCCATCACCTCCCAACCATACGGCGACACATCGGACCACATGCGCCAACGTTGATGCGCCGCCATCACCGCCGAATCGTTTTTTTTACGCGCATAAAAACCAGCAAAATTACCGAAGTAATCTTGGATATTTTCTTCTGCTGATAAATAGGTTCCCCAAGGAGTGCGCCCACCCGCACAGTTTCCGAACGTACCACTTACCTGAGTACCAGTCGGATCTGCCTGAGTTTTCAACCACGCATAACCACGTGCGGGACCTTTGATTTCAATAAGGGTGCTTGCAGTGACCCGCCGATTGTATTTCGAAGATTTCAGATAACGCCATGGCCCATGATCGCGTTGTACTTCAACCACTGAAATACCATGCGCAGCTTTGCTCATTGCAACAATCGAAGGATGCTGAAGAATATAATCTCGAACGTGCTGAGGATCATTACCAAACGCCTGTTTTCGACCGGCATACATGAGCCAGTCATTGGTATATTCATTGTTAATACAGAGCACCCCCTGAGTGCTCTTGATCGCAGCATTCAACTGAAAAAAATGAATAGCATCACAATTACTGCCAAACTGCTGCAATTGATTGAGTGCCGCATCCGCTGTCAACAAGCCACCTTTCTGAATCCCTGTCGCATCCATATCAGGTACTCGGTGACTAAGTGCCTCACCCCATCGAATCAGCACGTCGTAGACATAACCTTCTGGAAGGATAATGCGATCTTCTTTAGAACCAGTAATCGACTTAAAACCCAACGAGTGCGTCGCGGCCCTTGACTGTAATGAGGCCAAGGGTAACGCCGTAGCAAGTAAAGCCGAGTGCAGCAACCCACGCCGACTAAGACACTGCTCAATCAAAAATCCGATGTAGGACTGAGTCATGACAGCAATTCCAACCTACTGATAACTGCTGCTCGAGTGTAGGGCGCAGTGATAACCAAATATGACTGAAACGAAAAACCACCCGCGCGGGACAGGCGCGTGAAGCAACTCATCTGGCAACCTTCGCCGCGCTAGATTCACTGGAATCAGAAGACCGAGCAGGCTCGACAGTGATGTAAAAAGGCTGGTCGGATCTGAATTCAGTAGGTACAGCGGCATCCTCCTTCATCCACAGTTCAAATATATGCTGCATGATCGCCACGCCGTAATTAATCAGGATCATCAAACCAATCACAGTCAACGCTGATAAGGCAGCAAACATCAATTTACGATGCAGTGATAAACGGGGCTGATTCTGGTGAATTTCGATTGTCTGTAAGGCGCGCGCCCTGATTGCACGCTGCATAGGCGTTTGCTCATGCAGCGCATGACATGTTTTTATTTCACCGGGTGGAACTGGAGCATCGCTCATGCATAACCCATCGCGAGCATACCCTCGACCAAGGGCATGACTTGGACAACACGTGCATAAAACCAGAGCCCTACCATGAAATAGACGTACCCATGAAAACGACCAGACGTCCTTGCGCACTCAACACATCAGCATGTTGATCAGGCAAGGTTGTATCCACATACTTAACACTCACATTTAAGTACTGCAGTCGGTAGATCGCCCCCACCGCAAAATCGGTATAGTCCTGCTGAGTTTGTGAAAATTCACTGCGCCCAAGGTGTGCAGTCATATAAACAGATTTCAACGGCGTAGGAATCTCTGTATCTACAGACAGATTAAAAGCCTTGGTATGACCGGCAACAGCTTGTCCTGCAAAATCACCGCTATAACTTAGCTTGGCTTTCAGGTAGTCGTAACTAAAGGCAGTATAGATTTCAGGGAAATTATTTTCATTCTGGTCGTAGGCGTAATAGACCATGCCCGCATCCCATCCCAACCCAACATCTGTCTCAGCTGCAAACCCGCTACTGAGCGCCAACTCCACTTGCGCATGCCCAAAGTCAACATTGCTAACCGTACCACCGAGATACCAGCCCTGACGCTCATCGATATGCTTAAGTCCTATTTGCAACGCAGGGTCGGTTGCTGTCTTGGAGACACCCCGAAAATCATAATCGCTGGTAAGGAGTAGACCAGAGGACAATTCCGCCTGCGCCGCACCCATGAATAAAAAAAGACCGCACAGTAGCAGCGATTTTGTGTAGTTCATCTTACCTTACTTGTTCACTTACAACGCTCATCCAAAGAGTAAGACCTAGTTTAATGCGCAGCCCCTTACATCACCAATTAATAGTTGACTCAAAAAATAAAAAAGCCCCGGATGTTAAATCCGAGGCTTTTATTACAAGTCTTAAAGAAACTTGATAGTAAACAGGGTTACCTACTTACCAAGCGAAAGTTGTCACAGCTGACAAAATAATGCGATTTGCATTATTTAGCTTGTCGTTAGGTGAATTGACCTGAGTCACTCGATTTCCCTTAGCCATGGTCGTATTGGTATTCACGTACTGCAAGGCCCAATCGATTTTACCCATCTTGTAACCAAACCCAGCCGAATAATCGACATAAGAACCTTTACCGTAGTCACGCCAGTATTCACCGGTATTGCCACCCACATGCGCTAAAAAGGAAAAGTTAGCAGGCAGAGCAACCGTACCGTCCAACGCAGCACCGTAAGCAGGCTTACTGAGAGGTTTTGCCTCGTCGGGTACATTGCCATTCATATTCCCATTAATAAAGTTAGGCGAATAATATACAGAGGCTTTGACCGCTGACTTATAAGTCAAGGAACTGTATACCTCACCGTGATTTAGGCTGTTCGCATTGTAGGTGTAATACTTACCACCCACATCCAATGCCAAATTATCGCCCAGCTTGGTTTTGTAACCCGCGTAAACACTGCGCTCAAGGTGAAAATAATCCGTCGAATCGGCATACCCTACCGCAGGTTGTTTCGCGCCATTATTTTCAAAATCAACCTGGCTGAGGAACAGACCGACATAAACGCCACTGTCACGCGCATAATCCAAGGTACCCTGAAGCACAGGCCCCTTAGCATTTTGACTGATACCGCGCAGGTTGTAGTCAGTGGCCGCAGTCACGGTGGAAGTGACGCCCGCATGGGCCGCGCCAGCTACCGCCATCAACCCCAGAACTGACAAAATTTTTACATGCTTCATAACGACCCTCTTTAATTATTAAAACAATGATGCACCCTGCTAAAGCGCCGATCGGTACACCATGACGTAACGAATAATTTTAAACCTAAGGTGCCAGCCACGCCCCACAATGCCGACCCCTGAACTCAGCGCGTTCTGGTCAGAATACAGCATCCCCCACAGCTACGCCAAGCCAGTGATGAAAATATCACCTATCCGGCTTTACTAGACACTTACTTTGCCTGCCGCTAACAGGTGTCCTAAGGCCTATTTTTTGACTTGGTTCCCAGTCTTATTCAGCAATGACCGGTAGAGTCAGTACTCTGAATGAAGGGATGAGAACATTTTCCGTTCGAATCCCTCAAATTGGCGCAATCACTGCCGACACCTAGGAAGCGGCACACCACTTGATCGTTATGGACTGAAATCGGGATAGATTTGTGAACTTTATCATCGGCGTCGTTGTAGTTTTTGGCTGCGTCATTGGGGGCTTCGTCGAGCATGGCGGTAACGTCCATGCCTTATGGCAACCCTCGGAACTGGTCATCATTGGTGGGGCTGCCCTCGGAAGCTTCATCATCGCCAATGGTTTATCAATGGCCAAATCAACAATGGGTGCCATTGGAGCCAGCTTCAAGGGCACCAAATATGGCAAAGACGATTATCTTGACCTGTTCGGACTGATGTTCGACCTGTTTAGTATCGCCAGAAAAGACGGCGTCATGGGCCTAGAACGTGAAATTGAGGATCCTAGTAAAAGCGCAGTCTTCACCAAACACGCCAAGGTAATGAAAGATCACCACGCCATCGAATTTATTCAAGATTACATGCGCATGCTGGTCAGCGGAGAAATGAATCCTTTTCAGTTGGAAAACCTAATGGACATTGAACTGCAGACTCATCACCACGAAGGGGAAGCCCTAGCCGGCGCTGTGAATAAAATGTCAGACGCCATGCCCGGCTTTGGCATCGTCGCGGCGGTGCTGGGTATTGTTAATACCATGGCGGCCATCGGCGGCCCGGTGACTGAGATCGGCGAAAAAGTGGGCGCCGCTCTGGTAGGTACCTTCCTCGGTATTCTGCTCGCCTATGGTTTTCTAGGACCAATTTCCACTGGCATGGAAAGAAAACTCAAAGAAGAAGCCGCGTTTTTCACTGTCATTAAAACCTGCATCATCGCCATGGTACAGGGCTATGCACCGTTGATCGCGATTGAATTTGGACGTAAAGCAGCGCCTACCGCATTCCGCCCGGGTTTCCAAGAACTAGAAAACTATGTCAAGGGCAAGAAGAAGTAATTCGCAATGGAAGGCGCACCTCAACCTATCATCGTAAAGCGCATTGCGGGCGGTCATGGACATCATGGCGGCAGCTGGAAAGTTGCGTTTGCAGACTTTGCAACGGCGATGATGGCGTTCTTTCTACTAATGTGGATCATGGTGAGCGCTACACCCAAACAATTAGGTGGCATCTCAAAATATTTTAGTGATCCCTCGATTGTTGAAGGCACCAGTTCAATTCCTTCTTCAAGCGCCGTGCAAGGCCCTGGTGGCGCGAGCTCGGAAATCATTGAGTTTGGAGGCGCCACTGAAATGTATAAACATAAAGAATCCGCCGAAGACCAAGAAAAACCCGATCCACTTAAAGTAGATCTTAATAAAGCGGACCAAAAAGCAGCAGAAGCTGCCGAAAAAATTGAAACTGAAAAACTTAAAGAACTGAAAGAAGAGATTGAAAAAGCAATAGAAGATCAACCCGCTTTGAAACCTTTCATGGATCAAATCATCATGGACATGACGGCGGAAGGACTGCGCATACAGATTGTCGATAAAGAAAATCGCTCGATGTTCGATCTCGGCAACTCGAGTATGAAAGACTACAGCTATAAATTATTAGTTGAATTGGCCAAGGTCATTCAAACAGTACCTAACCGCATCAGCATCAGCGGCCATACCGATCAAACCAAATACAACCGTAAGGATTACAGCAACTGGGAACTCTCGAGTGATCGCGCCAATGCGGCTCGACGAGCACTTGCCAGCGGGGGACTACCCAATGACAAAGTCGGTCGCGTGGTAGGCCTCGCCGACATGTCATTGCTTGACACGCAAAACCCCAATAATCCAACCAACCGTCGCATTTCCATCATCGTGATGAATCCACGGACCGAACAAGCCATCAGGCAAGAAACCGCATTTATCCGCTCTGTGAGCAGCAGCTCAGCCTCCAGCGTAACCGCCCCCAATACTCCCTCAACCACCAGCACAGAAACACCGGTGATTAACGCAATCCCACCCGCAGTAGGATTACCCTCACCCACAGCAGTCAGCATTACTCCAGCAGCCAAGTCGGGCAAATAGACCACCCACTTCTACAATTAAACTCGCACGGTCTAAAGGGCCATTAAAGCATTACGATTGGGGGGGGGGTACGCAGGGTGCGACTAAAAACTAAAATGGTGCCGGCTGAGAGACTCGAACTCCCGACCCCCTGATTACAAGTCAGGTGCACTACCAACTGTGCTAAGCCGGCAAACCACGACATCACAAGGATGTTCAACCCAGCGAACTTTACTGGGGGCGGGATTGTAACGGGTCAATAGAGAAAATTCACGCTGAATCGCACTGGATCGGGCAAACCACACCTGATCTACATGCTACAGTTGGGCGAAGTCATCCTAACCGACTACGGCATGCTTGCCGCAGAAACGGACTGCTCACTACTTGATGCACCTAAAAGACAAGGCTTGGTTTCCAACCGGACAATACCATCGCCCTCGGAATGCAACAGCGCTGAATCTAGTTGTTGTACAGGCGCCTGTAACGAGACATCCAACCAAAACGTCTCTACCTTTCGGGTGCGATCCTTAATAACCGGATGAAATCCTAATTTAATCATCGCTTGACGACGCGCCTCGGCTCGCGCGCGATCTGAAAACAACCCGAGTGATAAGACATTTGGCGATTGTTCTTCGGTCAAGATATAGGCATCTGTAACCCCATTGGCATGCAATTGTTTTAATGCGTTATCAGCCAACGCCTTGCTGGAATAATTATCCAATGTCACCCAATACCCTGCAAACTCATCCACGGTTTCCGCACGTTGAACGCTACTTAAACCCGCTCCTTGTATTCGCTGCGCCAATGAACTCGCCTGCTCCTCATGGGCAAACGGTCCGACGCTCACACAGCCAGAAGGCACATCAGCCATCTGCGTCTGAGGAGGCGCAGCTTGCTCCTTAACTAACCGCAACATCGGCGCGGCTTGAGCAGGCATCTCCACGGGCGTAGACACCCATGTCGGTGCCGGTACATCCACATAGTGCGCCCAGAAATACACCGCTACATTCGCCAAAATCAGCAATAACGTTAGAACACGCATAAGGGTTTAAGTTTATTTCTTACCAGAAAGCCAGTAAGCAGTCAGATCGGCTATTTCGGCCTCACTGAGTTGCACCTGAAATTTACTGTGTTTTACTTTGCCAGACGCCACGTCCCGAATGAGCGCACTTAGACCGCGCTCCGTTTCACCTTGCCAATCAGCCGGCTGATGACAACTGACACATTTACTTTGTGCCACTGTTTTGCCCGGATTGTTATCCGCCGCCCAAGATACCGACGTGGTAGCAATGACAGTCAGCAAGACACCAGTCAAAAGACGCACTTTATTATCCTCCAACCCTAGGAAGAATGACTGATCATACCTGAGACAGGCAAGTCAATTGCAGCAAGACAAGACATACCTTGTAGCACTAAATCGGCAATGAACTCACCGCGCACCTTCAAGCGTGGCTGCAATTTGAGCGCCGCCCCACCCGTTAATATCAAACGAGCACCACCGCTATCCTGCAATGCCCTGAATGACGCCTCAATCAACCCGCAAGCAGCGGTTTCCGACCCGAGCTGTATCCCAGCCAAAGTGTTATCGGCAAAATAACGTGATCCGCTTTGTTCCAGATTAATGGGTTGTGCTGCACGCTCAGCAAGATCACTGGTACCTCGCAACAAAGTCTCAGTCATCAAATTTAGACCTGGCACAACCAATCCTCCTAAGTGCTGTCCTTGAGTATCCACGGCATCAACGGTAATCGCCGTACCTACCGACACGACCAACACCGTATCCGGAAACATTGCACGAGCCGCAATCATCGCCAACCATCGATCAACGCCCAATTGCTCGGGGTGCTGATAGGCATTGTGCAGCATTCGACCGCAAAGATTTACGGAACGATTGGCCTGCATAAACAGTGGCTGGAATCGATAGTGTGAATGCACGGCCTGGCATATCCGCTCCGCCATAGAATCACCCGCAACATTAGCGACCCACACCGCATCAACTGCACCGCAGGGTTCCAATACCTTAGAGACGATTTGAGCGATGGAAAGGCCTTCATGGGGCAGCGCCTGCTGAACAGATAAACCATGGGCAGTCAGCAGTGCCCACTTAATTCGAGTATTGCCTATGTCCAATAACAAATGCATTAACTCGGCCTCGCACGCAAACTAACCTCACCCGAATTGAATTGCTGCAACCCTTCAGAGGTATTCAACAGCAACAAGCCATCCACGGTAATACCTTGGGCAATACCAGCAATAGAACGCTCGCCCTGTAAAATCTGTACTGCCTGCTGATTCAGCACATCATAAGCTCGCCACTCATCCATGAACGAACTAAAACCGGATTGGGTGAATAACTTAAGGCACTGCATCAACTCTACAGTGAACAACGCCACAAGCCGGTTACGACTGGGGCACTGCTCGCCAAGTATTTCATGCAAATCACATACAGCTAATTGCTGAGCAACCATGTGCGCGCGCGTAACATCCGACAACCAATGATTAAGACCTATACCAATAACCATCTGCGCCTGACCATCCGGCTCACCTCGCATTTCGATCAACACGCCAGCTAGCTTACGCCCCTGCCACAGCAGATCATTCGGCCATTTCACACCCACTTCACGCGCGCCCAAATCTCTAAGCACACGGGTTAAAGCAATCCCGACAACCAAACTCAGGGATGAAAAGTGCGGTGGCAGATAGTCAAACATGTATCCCAATGACATACAGATACTCTCACCGAAAGGCGCATACCAACTACGCCCACGCCGCCCTCGACCAGATTGCTGCAACTCCGCAACACACAACACTGCTTTACCACTCTCGACAACGGGACAACGTGACACATAGGTGTTCGTTGAGTCCACTTCAAACAACGTGTGAATGTGCTGCAGGTCCCCTGCCCGCTCGCCACAAAATACACTCAGTTGCGCAGCATCGTACAAATCAATGGCATGTGCTAGGCGATATCCCTGATGATGCGCCTCAATCAAGACACCCAGATCAGTCAATCCGTGAATGAGTTTCCATACTGCTGCCCGAGTAATCATTAACCGCTCGGCCAGTTGCTCACCCGAATGCCATTGACCATCGGCTAACAATGCAAGCAATTGCTCACGACGATGACCCGTACGAACAGTGAGTTCAGTCATGCTTGAATCATGCCCTGGGTTTAAACAACCATATTTTTTTGGCACGATTTTCAGTGCCTACAATCATGCGCTGAATATTGCTGCGATGCGTGTAAATCACAAATACCAGCATCGTTACACCGAACACTAGCAAGGGCTGACTATCCGTCGGTTGAGCCACTTTCACCCAGATAGTAAATGCGGCAGTGGCCAGCATAGTACTGAGACCCACAAAGCCTGTAAGCATCAATACACCCAGCCAAGTGCCGAGCACATAGAGCAATGCCGCCGGCACGAGCCCTGCCACTACGCCGACCAAGGTTGCCGCACCCTTACCACCACGAAAACCAAACCAAACTGGAAATACATGCCCCACCACCACCGCAATCGCACAACTGATTTGTACCCACACTAAAGGAAATGCTGCCGCGATAGAAGGCAATGACAAACCCGGTAAAAATGCGGTTGCCAACCAGCCTTTACCAATATCAATCAACATCACCCACATAGCGAAATACCAGCCCTGCGTACGCAAGGCATTGGTTCCTCCCGCATTGCCACTGCCCTGCTGGCGAATGTCCACACCACCTTTTAACTTACCTACGATGAGGCCACCGAGTAATGAACCCAATAAATAGGCACATACCACTTTGAGGATGAATTCAACCAATTTCAGTATTCCGTAAGCTGACTGGAACGCGAATTCTAACAGGCAATGCGCAATCAACCAGCGATTGCTTTAGTGGGTAAAAAAATCTCCGCCAACATACAACGCACACTACCACCTCCCAACCGCTCAATCGTCGGTATCGGCGTCACGATGAGCGGACCACTTAGCATGGCAAGTGTGGCACGCTGAGTTGCAGACAGGGCATCAAACGCCCGCTGCGACATCGCCACCCGAAAATCGCCAGCAGTGGTTTTAAGCTCTAGCATATTCCCAGCAAATGCATACATCTGCTCAGTACTGATCTCAATAATTTCATGACCGTTGCCACGCAATCTTTCCAGCACAGCAAAGCGCTCCTGTTCAGTAATCACGTCACTGCACACAACAGCAAAATGGGTTCCCACACACATCAGAACGTTGGTGTGATAAATCGGCATGCCATTGGCATCCATGGCATGAAAACTAACTACATCATAATCCAACCTCTGAGCAAACTCGCCCAACACATTAAGATCGGTACGCGGCGAGACACAGGCATAGGCAATGTGGTTGATTCGATCTAAAACCATACTGCCCGTACCTTCTAAAAATCTCTCTAGCTGTTCGTAATGACTTAAATCGATGAGCTCATTGATGCGCAACCCCTCTAAACTGAGATGTTCCAATATATCGATACGTCGCTCTTGGCGGCGATTCATTGCAAGCATCGGATACAACACCACGGTACCTTCACCGTGAAAACTCACCCAGTTATTGGGAAAAACTGAGTCAGGAGTATTGGGAATGAGAGTGTCTTCTATAACGTGCACCACAACACCTGCAGCACGTAAGTTTGCAACCAACAAATCAAATTCATACAACGCGCACATCTGCGCATCCATCGCGGATGACGCATCCTCCAACCGCTGAAAATGGTTAGAGATTGCAGTCTGGATATTACCCGCAAAGGCAACCGGACGAATCATCAGCACCTGATTTGCTGCCTGTTCAGCTTTCATTAGTACTCGTGCCAGAGCTGTGCATACAGTGATAAATCAAATAGTTTAAATAATTAATTTACCAAATGACTTTGACTCCGACCCTATACGTGCGCGGTTCCATCGGGTGAAAGTGAATATCATCCACAGCAATTGCCTCACTTGGCAAACGTGAAGCGTAGTAATAAGTGATGTCGTCATCTTTACGATCAAAAACATTCAGCACTTCAAGCGTCAGGCTGAGGCGATCAAATTGATAGCGATACAGCAGATTGGTCAAGGTAGAAGGCGAAGATGAAATAGATCCATCTTCTATTAAGGGTGCAGGCCCCAGCCTACGAAGAGTAACCTCTGCTGAAGACCGCTGACTGAGTTGTGCAGTGATGCCACTGGTGAACATGTATTCAATGGCATTAGGTATGCGATCTGCTTGCGATACATTGTCATAGCGTCCCTTTGTTGCAGCAGCAGCCATTTCAACGTTGATACCCTCAATAGGAGTCCAGTTAATCAGCGTTTCAATGCCTGTACGTGTTGTCGCGTTGGTGCTCTCTGTGTCACCTGCATCACCCGAATAAACCAGCTCTGAATCCAGCTTTAATCCCCACAGCGCAATGCTTGTAGACAGCTGATTTTGTTCCCACCGTGCTCCGAGCTCACCGCCCCAGGCAGGCACAAATAAATTCACCGATGATACTGGATCTCCTGACAATGGCGCGACCGTCGCTACTGCACCACGTGCATCATTGGAGTGAAACCCACGCCCAAGATCAGCGTACAGCTCAAGGTGATCAGCAGCACGATATGCTACTGACGCTTTTGGACTGAGAATGCCCTGCCAACGGGTTCCTGAGTTCAGCGGATTATTTGAATTTACATTAACGCCCATTTCATCGGCGCGTAGCCCAAAGCTGCCTCGCCATGCAGAAAGCTTCCAATCGGCAGAGCCCCAGAGCCCAATGGAGCCCTGATGCAAGCTATCTTCTCGATCAGTTGAAATGACTTGTCGAGCTTGTGTGCGATAAAGCCCAATTTTACCTATGCGGTCGTAACGAATCTCTGAACCGCTTTGGTAAGACCATATGCTGTTGGCAGGATTCCATTGTTTACGGAATGAACCGCCTGTAATCCATCGATCTTCAGCTTGCTTAAATTGATCACCTTGGACAGGGTTGTCGAGGAAATAGGTGAAATTAGACCAGAGATTAAGCGCATATTTCTGAGCATAAATTACCGCATCAGTGCCGTTATCATCCTGCATTCGTGCAGACAATAGGAAACGTGATGTGTCGCCACCGTCTGTAGGATCAATAGTATCCAAATAGGAAATTGAGCCATTCTGAACTGCTCGTAATGGAATTTGATCTGTTGAGTTCCATTTGGCGGAATATGCAACACCAGTAAACGCCCAGTCACCCAAGGTATGACGCACGATCAGGTTCCCTTTACGTAATGCTTCACTGTGTAACCATGGCCCTTCTGAAGTAGTTAAATCCGCCGCGGCGAATGTGTCATTACTGAGTGATTTGACAGTTGTTAGTCGCCCGTAACCATGCTTACCTAAAGTTAATGCAGTGAAATTTGCGGGTGAACGAGAAAAAGTGTTGAAGGATGCAGAGCCTGCGGCAGAAAAATCTCCCACTTGAGCAAAATAAGGACCTTTTCGATACTGAATCGTTTCAACCAGCTCAGGAATTATAAAATTAAGGTCAAGATAACCTTGACCATGTGCGTTTGTTCGTAGATTTAATGGAACGCCATCTAGAGAAACAGAAAAGTCCGTACCGTGATCTAAATTGAAACCTCTGAGAAAATATTGATTGGCCTTTCCTGTGCCTGAGTGCTGTGTGACAGCGAGCCCGGGAATGACCTCAGCAATTTCACCTGTTCGAAGCAAAGGGCGATCTACAAACTCACCAAACGAGACAGTTCCCTCACTCGCTGAATCTACTGCACCGATGCCATCTTGGCGTTTTCCCCAGACGTATACCGTATCG
>CANGJP010000033.1 GCA_947454465.1 Pseudomonadota bacterium | reverse complement strand
TATAAATCTGCGTTAGTGTTGAAAACGCGCAGTCGCCGAACATCATCCCAATGATTGCTATATGCAGCGTTGATATCTGGTGTCGTGCGTTTCACATAAAAGATTGGGAAGTCGATCGAACTGGTGCTGCCACCATTGTTAGATTGACCGGCGCCAATACGAATTTGATCCTGGTTGCCTCCGCAGGAAGCCAGCAGTCCAGTCAGCGTTAGGGCTGTGATAACTGAGCTCAACCGCAGCGAAAATCGGGCTAACACGGCGTGCATGCATGGTCGCATTATGCCGTCCTCGTGGCTTGATCAATTTTGTAGTGAGCGGTCAGCACGGCGAGTGTTTGCAGGTTAAGTCTTGGTATTAGTAATCGGAGAGGGTGAGTTCACATCAAAGGTGCAATGTCGCATAGATGGCTATCGTACACAATGTGAGCGGATTGAGTCACCGCCCAGACGCGTGTTGACCGGTATTTTCACCATACTTTTGCTCGATCTGGGTTACCAGCCGTTTTTCACCACCACGCGGTGATCAGGTACTCACATGTAAAGTGAAGATAAAAAACCAAACCTGCTTCGTATACCATGTGCATCTAAACGGTCCGGTACATTATGACATCGTCAATTTCAGTAAAACGAGCTCCACCTCCTGATGTCAGTAAGGTCATCAAACAGCGAGGTATCGGTGTACTGGTGAGCTTGATGGTCGGTTTGCTGACGGGCTTCTCTGCGGTCGCTGAGGAGCCGGTGTCTGCCGCTCCCATCAACCGGCCTCGAATTGGTCTGGTGCTCAGTGGCGGGGGTGCCAGAGGCATTGCCCACGTGGGGGTGCTTAAAGTCTTGGAAGAGCTGCATATCCCTGTCGATGCAATTGCAGGAACCAGCATGGGGGCATTGGTCGGTGGACTTTACGCTTCAGGTATGCCTGCCAGCGAAATTGAAAGACTGATCAATTCCCTGGACTGGCAGGCCGCATTCCGTGATCGACCTTCCCGTACCATGCTCGGTTTTCGCCGTAAGCAGGATGATCGAAATTTTTTGGTTCGGTACTCGTTAGGTATTGGTAAAGATGGTCTTGAATTGCCGACTGGATTGATTCAGGGACAAAACCAGACGCAAATATTGCGCAGTGCCACCTTGAGTGTTGCTGGCATCAGCCGTTTTGATCAGTTGCCGATTCCGTTTTGTGCAATCGCGACCGACCTGGAATCGGGTAGTGAAGTGGTCATGGACTCTGGGGATCTGGTGACGGCGATGCGTGCCAGTATGTCTGCCCCGGGGGTATTCACGCCGGTAGAATTTAATGGAAGACTGTTGGTTGATGGGGGCTTGGTTAATAACCTACCGATAGACATTGCCCGTCAGATGAATGTCGATGTATTGATTGTTGTAGATGTAAGCACCCCGCTGTATACGCGTGATGAACTGACTTCACCCTTGGCAGTGACCAATCAGTCAGCGGCGATCATGGTGCGCAATCGTACAGGGGAAAAACGACGGGGTTTACACGGCGATGATCTTCTCATTGAGCCGCAACTAGGCACTATGAGTCCTGGTGATTTCTCGCGCGTGGCCAAGGCACTGCTTGCCGGAGAGCTGGCGGCACGTTCAAGTAAAGAAAAACTCAACAAGCTGGCAATTAATAGCGACGATTATGAGAGCCATGTATTGATGAGGGCTCCACGCCACACTGAATCACCTAACATTGATTTTATTCAAACGGATAGGGACTCTTCACGTTATGCCGATGCTGTTAACGCGGTAGTTGGAGGGTTACGTGGTAAACCATTGAATAGAGCATTGATTAATGAAGGGTTGGCCTCCTTATACGCGCTCGATTTATTCGAGACTATCGATTACAAGTTGATAAATCATGGTGAATCGAATGGTCTTGAGTTTCATCTTGAGCCAAAAAGCTGGGGGCCTGACTATGTTCGAGTTGGCATTAATCTAGAAGACGATTTTGCAGGTAACAGCCGTTACAACCTTGCAGGGCGATTGATCATGACGGATCTCAATGCTCTAGGTGCGGAATGGTTGACTGATATTCAGATTGGTAATCGACCTCGGTTTGCAACGGAATTTCTTCAGCCGCTTTCATGGACGCAGCCATTCTTCGTCGCTCCCCGTATGGAATACGAACTCCATACTGTACCGATGCTGCGTGATGACACGACCTTAGCTCAATACCGTGTGCGTAATTCGTTAGCCGGTGTTGATGTGGGTCGAGAGTTGTCGAGTTGGGGTGAGTTGCGTGTGGGACTTCAGCGTGGCTCCGGATCATCTGAGGTATTGGTCGGTGATCCATTGTTACCAACTACGCATTATGGTACTGGTGGCTACGTGGCACGATTTGCCTATGACACTTTAGATAATGTGTTTTTTCCTCGTCATGGTCAGCAGTTTACGGTGCAATGGAATGGTGAGCGGCGTGCCTTGGGTTCCGACTATGATTCGAATAAGGTATTCACAGAATGGCAGTACGCGAAGTCATTTGATCGTTACACCATGGTGCTGTCGGTAGATGCCGGTTCGAGTCTGTCCGATCACACACCCGCTCAAGATTATTTCACTTTGGGTGGTTTTTTGAATCTTTCTGGTTTAACCGCAGGTTCATTAGCTGGTCCGCATTATGCAGTGGGACGTTTTATTTATTTCCGGCAGATTGGTCGCGGCGGTAGCGGCGTACTGGAATTGCCGGCCTATGCGGGTATTTCAATTGAAGCGGGCAACGTTTGGAATAAACGCAGTGATGCTGACTTTGCCGGTCTCCATCACGATGCAAGTTTGTTTTTTGGCGCGGATTCTCCATTAGGGCCGGTGTATCTGGCTGCCGGGGTGGATGATCGCCGTCGTACCGCGTTTTATCTTTTTCTCGGTCGCTCTTTTTAATTCAATATAAGCCTTGCATTAAACGGTATCCTTATTGTGCTCAATTAAGGCATAGGCTGAATGATTGTGAATGGACTCGAAGTTTTCAGTTTCGATGGCATAAGCGCGAATGCGCGGTTCGTTGTTTAAGCGAACAGCCAGGTCACGCACAATGTCTTCGACAAACTTGGGATTATCGTAGGCACGTTCAGTTACAAACTTTTCATCAGCGCGTTTGAGAATGCCGTAGACCTCGCAGGAGGCTTCTTGTTCAGCGATGTCGATGAGTTCTTCTAGCCACAGATGTTCAGCAATCCGTACCGTTAGCGTGATATGAGAGCGTTGATTGTGTGCGCCGTATTCTGAAATGGCCTTTGAGCACGGGCACAAGCTGGTCGCAGCGACCACTACCTTCAACCACAGCTGTGTATTGCCATCTCTATATTCACCTATTAACGAGGCTTGATAGTTCATTAGGCTTTCAACACCACTTTTTGGTGCTTTTTTGGTGACGAAGAAAGGAAAGCTCATTTCAATATGGCCCACCTCTGCATGGAGATGGGTGGTCATTTCTTTGAGCATGCTCCTGAATGAGTCAACTGATATTTCCCGTTCATGTTGATGAAGGATTTCCACGAAACGAGACATGTGTGTGCCTTTAAAATTATGAGGCAGGGCAACATACATGTTGAAGTTGGCGATGCTGTGTTGATCATCGCCAGAGCGGTTTTTGATGCGTACTGGGTGATAGACGTCTTTGATTCCCACTTTGTTGATGGGTAGATGACGCGTATCTGTACGATTTTGAACGTCCTCGATGTTCGAGGGTGGCTTACTGGTCATGAGGTACTCTAATGCTAATTGCCCGCAGCGCGTGCTGGGGCAGGCCACCATTGCCGAATGGTGGTCGAAATGGACTGAATATCAAGGCCTGCAGCGATCAGGCAATCCTGGCGTGATCCATGTTCGATGAATTGATCTGGAATGCCGATATGTAGCATCGAAATGGATATGCCCTGCGCGTTGAGAAATTCGGCTACAGCGCTGCCTGCGCCACCCGCGACAGTATTTTCTTCCACCGTAATGAGAGCCTTGTGCTTGGTAGCGAGTTGCAGCAGCAATGATTCATCGAGTGGTTTGATAAAGCGCATGTTGATGAGCGTCGCGTCCAGTTGTTCGGCAACCTGTGCACAGAAGCCCACCATCGGTCCCCAAGCAAGGATAGCTAAATCACTGCGTCCTTCCCTGATTCTGGTGGCTTTACCGATTGGCATTGCTTGCATGTTGCGTTCAATAGTCTTGCCGGTGCCTTGGCCGCGTGGGTAACGAATTACTGCAGGTGAACCCAGTTGGACGCCGGTATAAAGCATTTGTCTGCATTCGTTTTCGTCTGCAGGTGCCATGATGGTTAGATTAGGAATGCAGCGCAGGAAACTAAGGTCAAAGCTACCTTGATGGGTGGCGCCATCACCGCCCACCAGTCCTGCTCGGTCCAATGCAAACGTGACAGGGAGGTTCTGTAAAGCTACATCATGAATTAATTGATCGTAGGCGCGTTGCAGGAAGCTGGAATAAATCGCCACCACGGGGCGCAAGCCATCACAGGCCATGCCGGCAGCGAGGGTGACCGCATGTTGTTCAGCAATGGCCACGTCGAAATAACGTGAAGGAAAGCGCCGTGAATACTCCACCATCCCAGAACCTTCGCGCATGGCCGGTGTAATACCCACGACACGTAGATCAGCTTCGGCCATGTCGCACAGCCAATCACCAAAGACTTGCGAGTAACTGGGGCCTTGCACGGTTTCTTTGAAGATGACGCCGCTTTTTGGATCGAAAGGACCAGGACCATGCCATTTAATCGGGTCGGCTTCCGCGGGGGCATAGCCCTTGCCTTTACGTGTCGTGACGTGCAGAAATTGTGGACCTTTTAAGTCACGCAAATTGCTTAATGTCGCGACTAAGGCTTCAACATCGTGGCCATCGATCGGACCGATATAGTTAAAGCCCATTTCTTCAAAAATAGTGCCAGGCAGAATCATGCCCTTCATGTGTTCTTCAGAGCGGCGAGCGAGTTCCCACATCGGTGGCACGCGGCTGAGTATTTTTTTACCGCCCTCACGCAAGTGCGCGTACAGCTTGCCGGATAACACGCGTGCGAAATAGTTAGAGAAGGCCCCGACATTTTCTGAAATAGACATGTCGTTATCGTTCAGGATAACTAGTAGGTCGGTGTCCAGCGAGCCGGCATGATTGAGCGCTTCAAAGGCCATACCAGCCGTGATTGCACCGTCACCAATGATGGCAACAGCTCGCCGCTGAATGCCTGTTTGTTTTGCTGCCAGTGCCATACCTAAGGCCGCACTGATCGATGTGCTGGAGTGGCCGACGCCAAAGGTGTCGTACGGACTCTCGCTGCGTGTGGGGAAGGGGGCTAAACCGTCTTTGTGTTTGATGCTATGTAATTGATCGCGACGACCAGTGAGCACCTTGTGCGGATAAGCCTGATGGCCCACGTCCCATACCAGTCGGTCATCGGGAGTATTGAATACGTAGTGCAGAGCGATCGTAAGTTCCACGGTGCCGAGTCCGGCAGCGAAATGCCCTCCGCGCTGGCTCACGGTTTCGATCAAGAATTGGCGCAGTTCTGTGGCCAATGGTTTAAGTTGTGAAATGGCGAGGCTGCGCAGTTCAGAGGGCGCATTGAGGGTTTGCAGCAGAGGAAATGTTGAGGATGACGTCATTGGGCGTGCAGTGTACTAGAAGGTGGCTGTTAATCGCGCACCTCCTGCTAGAGATTAATGCTGACGAAGTACCAGCCAGTTGGCCAAATCCCGTAACGAGGTCGCATTAGGGCCAAAATGATCGATGGCTGCCAAGGTTTCTCGGTGCAATGCGGCGACTTTGGCATGCGCCTCCTGGATGCCGACCACCGCAGGGTAGGTCAGTTTCTGTAGCGCCAGATCCGCGCCGGTCGCTTTGCCCAAGATGGCGGGGTCACCTTCAATGTCGAGCAAGTCATCCTGAATTTGGAAGGCCAGTCCCACACAGCGCGCATAGCGATCCAGTGCTTCATGATCGGCGAGGCTGAGGTTGGGCTTGCAGGCCGCGGCCAGCAACACGCTGACGCGAATCAGGGCCCCGGTTTTGCGGGCGTGGATGTCCGTAATCGTGGTCAGATCGGCGATCTGGCCTTCGGCAGCCAAATCCAGTGCTTGACCGCCGGCCATGCCCGCTGTGCCGGTCGCTTGAGCCAGCAGTCGTACCAGTGACAGTCGGATGGCCGGGTCGGGAGGTAAGTGTGTGTCAGTGGTGAGAATTTCAAAGGCAAGTGTTTGCAGGGCATCGCCGGCCAACACCGCCGTGGCTTCATCGAAGGCTTTGTGGCAGGTGGGTCGGCCACGGCGCAGATCATCGTCATCCATGGCGGGGAGGTCATCATGAATCAGCGAGTAAGCATGAATCATTTCTACCGCACAGGCTGCAGCCATTACAGCGGTTTGCGGTATGGATAACGCCTCAGCCGTGGCATAGACCAGTGCTGGCCGAACTCGTTTGCCTCCACCTAGCACGCTGTAGCGCATGGCCTCATGCAGGCGGGTGGGGAGTTGGGTGGGAGCGGGCAGGTAGCGGTCGAGTGCAGCTTCAGTGTCTGCCTGCCAGCGACTTAGATCCGCGATGAACGAGATTGGCACGCTCTCAAGCCTCGTCTTCAGCAGCAGTGAAAGGAGCGGTATCCAGTGGTTCAGCAGTGCCGTGCTGGCGCATCAGGATTTCTACTTTTTGCTCCGCCTGCTGCAGGGAATGCTGACAACTGCGGGTTAAGGCAATACCGCGCTCAAATTGCTTCAGGGACTCGTCCAACGACAGTTCGCCGAGCTCAAGGCGCTCGACAATTTGTTCCAATTCGGTCAGTGATTTCTCGAAATCAATTGAATCTGCAGGGCGGGACTTCTTGCTCATCTCAGAGTTCATGCATGGAGGTGGGTGGCAAGTGTGCGCAGCGAAGTGGCTAGCGTCAATTGCCAGTTTTGTTTCCCGGTTAATGGTTACATGGATAAAGCTATCCGCCTGCACATCAATTTCGGGTGTTAGAATCCGCGCGCATTTTTTCATGGCGGAATTCCTCACTGAAATGGCTCAAACCTATAACGCTGCTGATATTGAAGTTCTGAGTGGTCTTGACCCCGTGCGTCGTCGCCCGGGCATGTATACCGACACCAGTCGTCCCAATCACCTTGCCCATGAAGTCATCGATAACTCGGTGGATGAAGCGCTGGCTGGGCACGCTAAACGTATTCAGGTGACAGTTTATAAGGATGGTTCGCTAGAGGTCACCGACGATGGTCGCGGCATGCCGGTGGATATTCATCCCATCGAGAAAGTCAGTGGTGTGGAATTGATCCTGACCCGTTTGCATGCGGGCGGAAAGTTTTCAGACAAAAACTACGAGTTCTCCGGCGGTTTGCATGGTGTTGGTGTGTCGGTGGTCAATGCACTGTCTACTTTGCTGGAATGCCGGGTGCGTCGCGGCGGTAAGGAGTATTTGATCAGCTTCAATGATGGGCGCATGAAGACTGCGCTGAAAGTTGTTGGCGAGGTGGGTCAGAAAAACACCGGTACCACGGTGCGCTTCTGGCCAGATGCCAAATATTTTGAAACTCCTGGGTTCCATATTCCGAAATTGCGTCATGTGCTGCGTGCTAAGGCGGTGATGTGTGCGGGGTTGCATATCACGTTCATCAATGAAGCCACCGGTGAGCGGGAAGAATGGCAATACACCGGCGGCGTCAGTCAGTACTTGCAGGAAAGTTTAGGTAATGGCGAATGGTTACCCGCAGAAATGTTCTGCGGCAAAGTGGCCGGCCAGTTAGAAGGTGCTGAATGGGCCGTGGTGTGGCGTGTTGATGAAGGTGAACGTATCGAAGAAAGTTACGTCAATCTCATTCCCACTGCGCAAGGCGGTACGCATGTGAATGGATTGCGCCTTGGATTGACGGATGCGATTCGTGAATTCTGCGAGTTTCGTAATTTGTTACCACGCGGTATTAAGCTTGCGCCTGAAGATGTGTGGGACGGCGTCAGTTTTGTGCTGTCCACCAAGATGAAAGAGCCGCAATTTGCTGGTCAAACCAAGGAACGTCTGTCCTCGCGTGAGGCTGCCGCGTTTGTTAGCGGTGTGGTTAAAGACCAACTGGCATTGTGGCTCAATCAACATCCTGATTCGGGTCAGAAGATTGCCCAGTTAGCCATTGAATCGGCGCAGGTGCGCATGAAGGCCTCGAAGATCGTGGCGCGCAAGCGCTCAGTCAGTGGCCCTGCTTTGCCCGGTAAATTGGCCGATTGCACCGCGCAGGACCCAGAGCGCAGTGAACTGTTCTTAGTCGAAGGTGATTCAGCGGGTGGTTCAGCCAAGCAAGCGCGTGAACGTGAATTTCAAGCGGTCATGCCGTTGCGCGGTAAAATTCTTAATACATGGGAAGTGGAATCAGCGCAGGTACTGCAATCACAGGAAGTGCATGACATTGCCGTAGCGTTAGGGGTCGATCCTGGCTCTGACAAGATTGACGGCTTGCGTTATCACAAGATTTGCATTTTGGCTGATGCGGATTCGGATGGCTTACACATTGCGACGTTATTGTGTGCGTTGTTCCTGCGTCACTTTCGTCCATTGGTTCAAGCAGGGCATGTGCACGTGGCCATGCCACCTTTGTTCCGCGTGGATGTGGGCAAACAGGTGTATTACGCATTGGATGAGGCTGAAAAACAGGGGATTCTTGATCGTATTGCCGCTGAAAATGCCCGTGCCAAGCCTTCAGTGATGCGCTTTAAAGGGTTGGGTGAAATGAATCCGTTACAACTACGCGAAACCACCATGGCGCCTGAAACGCGCCGACTGGTGCAATTGACGATTGAAGCGGCAGATGACACTGATCAGATGCTGGACATGTTGCTGGCTAAAAAGCGTGCGAGTGATCGGCGTGAATGGCTGGAAGACAAGGGCAATTTGGCACAGATACAAGTATAGGATCGTACTACATGAAGTGTGTGGTCAGCTCAATGCGTGGCGCCACACCTTTAAAAATTGCGGCCTACGCGGTCGTGATGAAGATGCGATTCACATGAACGAATGCGACGAGAAATAAGCATGTCACCGACACAACCAACATTGAATTTCGAAGGCGTTGAACGCCAACCCTTGCGCACCTTCACTGAGAAAGCCTATCTCGATTACTCAATGTATGTGATTCTGGACCGTGCCTTACCGTATATCGGTGACGGCCTGAAGCCCGTGCAGCGGCGCATCATTTATGCCATGAGTGAGTTGGGGCTATCGGCAACCAGTAAGCCAAAAAAATCAGCACGCACTATCGGTGATGTCATCGGTAAGTTCCATCCACACGGTGACTCGGCGTGTTACGAGGCCATGGTGTTGATGGCGCAGCCGTTCTCCTATCGTTACCCGTTGGTCGAAGGGCAAGGTAATTTTGGTTCGCCGGATGATCCAAAGTCGTTTGCGGCGATGCGTTATACCGAATCCAAGTTGACTAAATACGCTGCATTGCTGTTGTCTGAATTAGGTCAAGGTACGGCGGATTGGACGACTAATTTTGACGGCACGCTAGAAGAACCAGCTTTATTGCCTGCGCGAGTGCCGAATTTACTGCTTAACGGTACGACCGGTATTGCGGTGGGTATGGCCACCGATATTCCGCCGCACAACTTGAAGGAAGTGGTGACCGCCTGCATTCATTTGCTGGATGATCCGACGCTTTCGGTGCGCGAGTTGTGTAAGTATGTGCAAGGCCCAGACCTACCTACTGGTGCTGAAATCATTACCCCGCGTAGTGATCTTAAGGCCCTTTATGAAAGTGGCAACGGCACGTTTAAAGCCCGTGCAGTATATGAAGTGGAAGACGGGGAAGTTGTCATCACGCAGCTGCCATACTTGGTTTCGGGGGCCAAGGTGGTTGAGCAGATTGCGGGTCAAATTAATAACAAAAAATTGCCCATGGTGACAGACGTTCGCGATGAGTCTGATCATGAATGCCCAACGCGTATTGTGATAACGCCACGTTCAAACCGTGTAGAAATTGAGCCTTTAATGGCGCATCTATTTGCGACTACTGATCTTGAGCGTGGCTATCGCGTTAATCTGAATGTGATTGGTCTTGATGGCCGTCCACGTGTCATGGATTTGAAGAGCATGCTCAGTGAGTGGTTGACCTTCCGTACCGACACCGTCAAGCGTCGATTGAATTGGCGTTTAGAGAAGGTGCTGGCACGATTGCATATTCTCGACGGCTTGCTCATTGCATATTTGAATCTGGATGAGGTGATTCGCATTATCCGTACCGAAGAAGAACCCAAGCCCGCACTGATGGCACGTTTTGGTTTGTCAGAATTACAAGCTGAAGCGATTCTCGAAACCAAGTTGCGTCACTTGGCCAAACTGGAAGAGATGAAGATACGCGGCGAGCAGGATGAATTGGCACGTGAGCGTGATCAGTTACAGAAAATTCTCGGTAGCGAGGCGATGCTCAAAAAGTTGATTAAGGAAGAGTTGCAAGCGGTCGCTGATGAGTACGGTGATAAACGCCGTACCAAAATTATTGAACGTGCCGCGGCCCAAGCGATTGATGAAAATGAATTGGTTGCCAGTGAGCCGGTTACGGTGGTGTTGTCTGCGCGTGGTTGGGTGCGTGCCGCTAAGGGGCACGAAGTAGATGCACAGGCTTTAGGTTATAAAACCGGTGATGAATTTAAGGCAGCAGTAAAAGGGCGCAGTACTCAACAAGCGGTGTTCTTGGATAGCACCGGTCGTACCTATAGTGTGCTGGCGCATACTTTGCCTGCCGCGCGTGGCCATGGCGAGCCATTATCTGGGCGTATTGATCCACCCGATGGCGCAACCTTTGCGGGTGTATTGATGGGCGATCCTGCAGATAAGTGGGTGCTGGCGACCGATGCCGGCTATGGTTTTGTTATCAAAACAGAAGACATGTATTCCCGTAACCGCGCCGGTAAGTTGGTGTTAAATGTGCCGGAAGGTGCCAATGTATTGCCACCGGTAGCAGTGCCTGCCGATAGTCATGCCTTGCTGTGTGCCGTGAATAACGATGGCAAGTTGCTGGTGTTTCCAGTGAAAGATTTGCCGGAACTGGCTAAGGGCAAGGGCAATAAGATTTTTGGTGTGGATACCAAGCGCTTCGATACGCGCGAAGAGTTCATGGTGAGCGTGGTGGTCATTTCACCGGAGCAAAGTTTGTTGATATGGTCGGGTGATCGCAAGATGACGCTCAAGTTTGCTGAACTCAAAGAGTATCGAGGTGAGCGAGCACAGCGTGGTGGTGTCTTGCCCCGTGGTTGGCGCAAAGTGGAACGTCTTGATATTGAATAACGCGTCGTGATTTTTGCCTATTCATGTAGGTAGGGCTCACGTTGCATCGATGAAGGCCTAAGGGCAACCTGACTCTCTGTGTAAGTAATACGCTGTGGAGAGTCCGATGTCAGCCCTGCGTTATCAGACGAAGTTGCGCCATTTGCTGGCCGATGCCGAGGTGCTTCTCAATGGCAATCGGCCTTGGGACATTCAGGTACGTGATCCCGTGTTTGCCCAGCGTGTATTGTCGCAAGGTTCGTTAGGTGTGGGCGAATCTTATATGGACGCACAATGGGACTGCGAACGTCTCGATGAAATGATGTTTCGTGTGTTTCGCTCACGTATTGATGGCCACTTACCGGGGCTGCGTTTGTTGTGGGCGGCGTTCGTGGCCAAATTATTCAATCCACAAACCCCCACGCGTTCCTACAAGGTGGGTCAACAACACTACGACATTGGTGATGATCTGTATCAACGCATGCTCGACCCGCGCATGATTTACAGCTGTGCCTATTGGCGTCATGCAACTACGCTGGAGGCTGCACAAGATGCGAAGCTCGATTTGGTGTGTCGCAAGTTAGGCTTGCAAGCGGGCATGAAAGTACTCGATATTGGCTGTGGTTGGGGTGGTGCGGCGCAGTTTGCTGCGCAACGCTATGGCGTGCACGTGACCGGACTGACGATCTCGCGTAATCAAGCTGAGGCAGCTCATGCACGTTGTAAAGGACTGCCAGTGGAGATACGGCTTTGCGATTACCGTAGTTTGGAAGGGCGTTACGATCGTATTTATTCATTAGGGATGTTTGAACATGTGGGGTTACGCAATTACCGTACTTACTTCCAGTGTGCGCGACGACTGCTTACCAATGACGGCTTAATGTTATTGCACACTATTGGTCAGAATACTTCCGAGCAGGCCAATGATCCCTGGATTGAGCGCTATATTTTTCCAAATTCATCGATTCCTTCTATAGCGCAGATTGCGCGGGCTGCTGAACAGTCCTTCGTGATCGAAGACTGGCATGGCTTTGGTGTGGATTACGACCGCACGTTGATGGAATGGTATCGTCGCTTTAATCAGCATTGGTCCGAGTTAGAGCCCCATTACGGCGAGCGCTTTAAGCGCATGTGGAATTTTTGGTTGCTGGCATCTGCAGCCTATTTTCGTGCTCGTCGTGACCAGTTGTGGCAGGTCGTGCTGTCACCTCACGGTCTGCCCGGTGGGTATCAGGAAGTCCGTTAGGGGTTCTGTTCACGTATCATGCGTTCGACTCAGTCGCGCAGGAGGGTGAGCAGATGGAACCGATAGTTAAATTCTTTGTGCTGTTTCTGGTGGTCGTTGAGCCATTATCTTTAGTACCAATATTTGCAGTATTAAGCTCAGAGCAGGATGCTGCATATCGATACCGTATGGCTTCACGAGCAGTTTTGATCTCCTCGTGTATCTGTCTCGTGTTTGCGGTTGCTGGCGCGCAGTTGCTGCGAATATTGGGCATTGGATTACCAGCGTTCCGCATTGGAAGTGGAATTTTGTTGTTCTTGATTGCGCTAGACATGGTGTTTGCCCGCGCTTCTGCCATTCGAACGACTACTACTAAAGAGCAGGACGAGGTCAAGAGCCGTCAAGATATATCAGTGTTTCCTTTGGCATTCCCGTTGATCACCGGCCCCGGAGCCTTGGCCACTATTCTGCTGGCATTTGGCGAGGCTAATCATTCGTGGCGACTGTTTCTCGGGTTAACTCTGGCGATGATGCTGGTGTTGCTGCTGGCGTGGTTGGCCATGCGATTGGCCGAGCCGATGATGCGAGTGATGGGAATCACTGGCGCTAATGTGATCAGTCGATTATTTGGTGTGATCTTGGCTGCATTGGGTGTGCAGTATGTCATTGACGGCGTAATTGGTGCGGTGGGGTAAGGTGGCAGTAAATGCTGTCTGATTATTCATTCCGTTGCTGTTGTTTCAAAGTGTCTCTCGGTATCGGCGCATTTTTTCCACTAGAGTTGTTCTCTGCAGCTTTAATAATCGTGCTGCTTTAGCAACGCTGCCGCTTGATTTTTCTAATGCTTCTTGTATCAGCTCATTTTCGATCGCTGATAAATGTGAGCGTAAATCTATTCCCGCATCCGTTATTTTTGGTGGGTTGTCTGTTGGTGCCGACGTCTTGTGGTTTGCTTGTGGGTGATGGACGGTGTCAATATCTGCCGTTTTTTTGATGGCGGTAAATTTTGTTGTGTGGCTTATTGATGGCGCTGTAACAGCTGAGTCGGGAGCGCCTTTATCTTCAATTGAAAGCTGGTTTGCAGCGCCGGACGCCGTGTATGTTGGCGAACGAAAAAACTCCAGCAAGCTGGCTATCAACGTTCTGAGTCGTTTGTTTTCTTCTTCAAGCGATCTAATTATTTTGGTTTCGTTATTGGTTGAGTTGCGATGAAGATGGGTAATTACCTGCTGATAATCACTTTCCAATCTGTGCTGTTCGTGCATGTCTGTGTGGGTACTTCGAAGGCGCTTGGCTTGATTGTGTCCTGACATGGTGTTTCGCATGTTCTGTGCTTTCATGAATGGTGTTTAATGCTGGCTGGTGTGAGGTTGATGTGTTTCTGTGCTCTTATGTTGGCAGCACGAGAATGACCGCCGCTATGATGTGCTTCACTGTTCTTGATGTGATGTTTGACCCCTATTACAGGGGCTATGTACTCAATGTATTTTTCAAATGAGCTGAGTGTTTTTTTAGAGGCGAGTAATTGCCGTTGCCGGCCATCGGAATTGTTCCTTTTTTCCACGATCCAGTCATTTTTAATCAAGGCTTCAAGATGGTTTCGTATGCAGTTCTTGCTATACGGTAAGCCCAGAAAGACATTCTTTATATTCAGCGGTGAATTGTTTTGCGTGTGATAGTAAACCAGCAGTAATAGGTCATAGGTCACCATGTTGTTTCCGATGGGCAAGAGTTTTTCTTGCCAGTGCCGCATTTCAATTTGTTCGGCGGCCCATAATGAAAAAACAAGTGAGGTATTCTCGGCTTTATCCATCTCTGCAGTTTCTATCCTGTTGAGTTCCTGATTATGAATTTGCTTAAAGCTTGGGTTTAGGTGAGGTGAGGCTTCATGCTGACTGCCGCGTTCTTAAGGTGGCGTCATAAAAATGACTACAATGTCATCAATATATACTTTTTATTAATTTCAAGAATGAGAGATGAGTCCCTTTTATGACCTCTTCTTTTATTTAGTGGGCAACTTTTGTTTTATCTGTCTATTGTTATCGTAGTTAATCAATCTGGCGAATGGCTCTACGCACCCAGCGCGGGTAGACTTTCTAAGTGGTTAAAGTCTTGGCGCGCTTATATCTGGTTACGCAAAGTCTTTTAAGGGTATTTACCTATTGATCGCACCAATTAACCTTCGTCCTGCTCGTCAAGGGTGGTGTCGACGTCGGTGTGTAGCTATTGATACTAAACGCGTTGATCTTATTGAGTCCGATCTGACCATTTGAATTGATCGGCTTATCGCTGTCCGATGGGCTCAGTAGTGAATATCAGGTCGGCTGCTGTGGTAGTGACGATTACTTACCCATGCGTTAAGTGGTGGGTATCGTTTCAAGCATTTCTATGGAATGCAATTAGCTACTAACTGTTTTTTCGGTTTTTATAGCCAGTCGATTAATCTATATTTAGGTGCGTCCTGTGCATCTTTTCTTTCTTGATAAAGAACTCACCTGGTTGGATTATGTGAATCAATGGCGGTCTTGCACGATGTTGGCGAGAGCGATGTCTTCATCGTCAGTCAAGTAGTGCGGTTTGTCATTAGAAAACTACAATTAACTATAAGGTGTTTCAACATCATGGACAACGCGATTTTTATTGTTTTGCAGTCGGCCATTGGGTTCATTTTAGTTGTTCTGTATTGTTGGGACTGAGTCTTAAACTTGTGTATTAGTGAGTTTTCGTAAACCGGATATTCGGTTAGCGGCTGCTCCCGGAATGAATAGCTGGGGTTGTGGTTATTCAGGCTCTATGCATGAATCAGATCAATCTTCGCTGCGCAGATAAAATCATTTTCAGATAAGCCATCAATGGCGTGCGTAGTGTAGTTGATGCGGCAGTAATTGAAGCCAATTTCCAGATCGGGATGGTGATCTTCGCTGTTGGCGATGTGGGCCACGGCATTCACAAAGCTCATGGTGCGATAAAAATTTTTGAAACGGTAATGCCGCTGGATAGATTTTGCGTCTGCACTTAATGCCCATGCGGTCGTTAGTTTTTTTAGTAGTGCTTGAGCGGCTTCGCGACTGAGCGGTATGGCGCCGCCTTCACACGGAACACACTGTTTGCTGATCAGTTCGTTCATGATGCTTGCTTGCGTTGATACGTTCGAGTTACGTAGTCTTCCACCAGTGCCTGAAATTCTTCAGCAATATGCTCGCCTTTAAGCGTGGGGCCTTTTTCGCCATCAATGTAAACAGGCGCTACCGGTCGTTCACCGGTGCCCGGAAGACTGATGCCAATATTGGCGTGTTTGCTTTCACCGGGGCCGTTCACCACACAACCCATCACGGCCACGGTCATGTCCGCTACGCCGATGTATTGCTTTCGCCATTCCGGCATTTGATGTCGGATGTGTGTTTGAATGTTTTTGGCCAACTCTTGAAAGTAGGTGGAGGTGGTCCGCCCGCAGCCGGGACACGCGACTACCATGGGCGTGAATGAGCGTAGTCCCATGGTTTGTAACATTTCTTGTGCGACGATCACTTCGTTGGTGCGATCACCATTTGGTTCTGGTGTGAGCGATACACGAATGGTGTCACCAATGCCTTCTTGTAGCAGTACACCCATCGCGGCTGTTGAGGCGACGATGCCTTTCGAGCCCATTCCGGCTTCGGTTAAGCCTAAATGCAAGGCGTAATCGCAGCGTGTGGCTAATTGCCGATACACGCTGATTAAATCTTGCACGCCACTGACTTTGCAGGAAATCACGATGTGATCTTTCGCTAAGCCTAGCTCTACAGCACGGGCGGCGCTGTCAATCGCAGAACTGACTAATGCTTCATGCATCACCTGTTGGGCATCTAAAGGTTCGGCAAGTTTTGAATTGTCATCCATCATGCGTGCTAGCAAATCTTGATCGAGGCTGCCCCAATTCACGCCAATGCGTACTGGCTTTTGGTATTCGCAGGCGACTTCAATCATCTCGGCAAATTGCGTGTCGCGTTTAGAGCCGCGGCCCACATTGCCAGGATTGATGCGGTACTTGGCCAGCGCGGCCGCGCAGGCAGGATGCGCCTTGAGTAGCTTGTGCCCGTTGAAATGAAAATCACCGACGATGGGGACGGACACATTCATCTGTGCAAGCCGTTCGCAAATGTGCGGCACGGCCGTTGCGGCTTCATCGGAATTGACGGTGATGCGTACCAACTCAGAGCCGGCACGAGCAAGGTCTCGAACCTGTTGTGCGGTGCCTTCTATATCCGCGGTATCCGTGTTGGTCATGGATTGCACCACCACGGGGGCGCTGCCACCAAGGGTGACGGCACCAATCTGAACGGGGATGGATTTGCGGCGCGGTAGGGCTGGCATGGTGTGGTGGGTATGGAATGGAGTGATCGTGAAGCCGTGGATTCTACCTGACAACAGCATGAATCAACGAGTTACTCAACATACTTGATATGGGGTCTGCGTGTTGCCGAAATTCGGTGACCTTTGATCAGGGCTCCGTTACCATGGCATCACCCATGACAACTTGACCGGAGAGTGTCGGATAACCGACCGCCGAAGGCGCAACCGCCCGGAAACGCTCAGGCAAATGAACGGATCAAGTTACTTATTAAGTTATTGATATGGGTCTCTGGAGAGCGATCACCCAGTCTTGTAGCCCGTCTGCAATTCGGGATGGTGATCCACCGAAGGGGAGCGGTGCTGGCATTGGCACCCGATCTCTCAGGTAACCGGACAGAGGGGCGCGGCCAAGGCCATTCTGCACGCTTGTGACGTGCCGGATGACGTTGACCGCGCCTTTTTGTTAGGTGTGGCAACAGCGGAGACACTTCATGGGTTTACGTACCCCTTTATATGACACGCACGTGGCGGCCGGCGCACGCATGGTCGATTTTGGCGGCTGGGACATGCCGGTCAATTATGGTTCACAGATTGATGAACATCATGCGGTACGACGCGATGCAGGTATGTTTGATGTTTCGCACATGTGTGCACTGGATTTAACCGGTTCGCGCACCCGCGAGTTTCTACGTTATCTGCTGGCCAACGATGTTGCTAAATTAAAAACAGCGGGCAAGGCACTTTATAGTTGCATGCTCAATGAGCAAGGCGGGGTCATTGACGATTTAATCGTTTATTACATGCATGACTCCTGGTTTCGCATGGTGGTCAATGCTGGCACGCGTGATAAAGACATCGCCTGGATCAGGCAACAAGCGATTGCATTTAGTGTTGAAGTAAAAGTACGCGACGATCTGGCCATGATTGCCGTACAAGGGCCCAATGCGCGCAGCAAAGTGGTGAGTGTATTGGGTGAGGCGACGCAATCTGCATTGGAATTGAAAATATTTTCAGGCGCAGAGTTGGGTGGTTACTTCATTGCGCGTACCGGTTATACCGGTGAAGATGGCTTTGAAGTGCTGCTGCCTAAAGAGGATGTGGCACAAACGTGGCGTACCTTTCATGCGGCGGGAATCGCTCAGTGTGGATTGGGTGCACGCGATACCCTGCGTTTAGAAGCGGGTATGAACTTGTATGGCAATGATATGGATGAAGCGCAGTCACCACTGGAATCAGGGCTTGCTTGGACGGTAGCTTTTGAGCCTACTGAGCGTAACTTCATTGGTCGTGCCTCTCTCGAAGCGCAACAGCGCGCTGGTTTATCCAGAAAGATGGTTGGTCTATTACTTGAGGACCGTGGTGTCTTGCGATCGCATCAACCGGTGATTGTTGAGGGGCAGCCAAATGGTGAAATCACCAGCGGTACGTTCTCGCCAACCCTCGAGCGATCCATTGCCTTGGCGCGCGTATCCGTCGCGGCACAGGGTTCAGTCAAAGTCGACATTCGTGGCAAGCACTTGGTGGCGCGTATCGTGTCGTATCCATTTGTACGCAACGGCAAAGCTTGTATTGAATTGTAATTTTGTTAATCAACTTAAATTTAGGAACACACATGAGCAACATCCCTGCTGATCTTAAATATCTTTCAAGTCACGAGTGGGTACGCGTTGATGAGGACGGCTCACTCACCGTAGGAATTTCCGATCATGCGCAATCGGCATTGGGCGATTTAGTATTTGTTGAAACACCTGACGTAGGTCGTCAACTGAAAGCTGGTGAGGCTTTTGCAGTGGTTGAGTCCGTCAAAGCCGCGTCAGATGTGTATAGCCCAGTCAGTGGTGAAGTGCTCGCTGTGAACGAATCATTGGTTGCTACGCCAGAGCTGATTAATCAAGCGCCTTATGGTGAAGGTTGGTTGATGAAACTTCGTCCAAGTGATTCTTCTGAGCTTTCTAAGTTACTAGACGCTTCGGCATATCAAGCCGTAGTGGATGCTGCTCATTAACTTGGTTCGATTAATTTTACTCACTTACGCTGTAATCCAAACGTTAGAGCATCTGCCATGAACAATCTGACAACTTTACCGCTGGCTTATGTGGCTACTGATTTTGCTTCACGTCATATCGGCCCTTCGCCACAAGAAATCCAGCAGATGTTGGAGGCTGTAGGGGTGAAAACCATGGATGAGTTGGTCGCGCAAACTCTGCCTGACAGCATTCGAATCAAACAGCCGCTGACGACTATGGGTGCTGCTTTATCCGAAGTAGATGCATTGGCGAAATTGCGACACTTGGCCAGCCAAAATAAGGTTTTCACGTCGCTTATTGGTCAGGGATATTACGGTACCCTCACTCCATTGGTCATTTTGCGTAATATTTTGGAGAATCCGGCGTGGTACACCGCCTATACCCCGTATCAACCTGAGATTTCTCAAGGGCGTCTTGAGGCCTTGTTGAACTTTCAGACCATGGTATGTGAATTAACGGGCTTGGACGTGGCTAATGCGTCATTACTCGATGAAGGCACGGCGGCGGCTGAAGCGATGGCAGTGGCCCAGCGTGTAGCAAAGAACAAAAGTAATAAATTCTTTGTCGATAAGTACTGCCATCCACAAACCATTGCGGTGATGCGTACTCGTGCTGAACCGTTAGGTTGGGAATTGGTGGTGGGTGATGCCCACTGTGATTTAGTCCCTGCGGATGTGTTTGGCGCGATTTTTCAGTATCCAGGGACCGACGGTGAAGTACGTGATTTTCGTGCTGCGATAGCAGCTTTAAAAGCTGCTGGCGCGATTAGCGTAATGGCTGCCGATCCGTTGTCATTGGCAATGCTCGAATCTCCAGGCGCTTTGGGTGCGGACATGGCTATCGGCTCGATGCAGCGTTTTGGTGTGCCGATGGGCTTTGGTGGTCCGCATGCAGCATACATGGCAGTGCGTGATGCCATCAAGCGTGCGATGCCGGGTCGTTTGATTGGTGTGTCAGTCGATTCACGTGGGCAGCCTGCATATAGACTTTCTTTGCAAACTCGCGAACAACACATTCGGCGCGAGAAAGCTACATCGAATATCTGTACTGCTCAAGTGTTATTGGCGGTGATGGCTTCAATGTATGCGGTGTATCATGGGCCTGAGGGCTTAAGTGCCATTGCTAAGGCCGTACATACTCGCTGTAAGGTATTGGTCGCTGGTCTTAAACAACTAGGCTTTTCGATCAACAATCAAAGCTACTTTGACACGATTACCTTAGATGTAGGTGCTCAACGTAGATCTATTATTGAACGTGCGGCTGCAGAGAAAATTAACTTTGCATGGGTGGGTTCAAATGCGCTTAGTATTTCTGTAGATGAAGCGACTACGCCGGCTATCATTGAATCGGTATGGCGAGCCTTTGGTGGATCATTATCGTTCGATCAAGTCAGCGCAGGTACGGATGTCATTACTCCAGACTTGCATCGCAAGGGTTCATGCCTAAAGCATCCAGTATTTAATCGTTACCGTTCAGAAACTGAATTACTCCGCTACATGCGTAAGTTAGCTGATCGGGATCTAGCTTTAGATCGCGCCATGATTCCACTCGGTTCGTGCACCATGAAGCTCAATGCCACAGCGGAAATGATTCCAGTCACTTGGCCTGAGTTCGGTGCCTTGCATCCATTTGCGCCGGCTGAGCAAGCCAAAGGGTATTACCAGCTCTTTGATGATTTGAAAAAGTGGCTGGTAGAAATTACCGGCTACGATGCTGTTTCGTTGCAGCCTAACTCAGGTGCACAAGGTGAATATGCAGGGTTGCTAGCGATTCGTGCTTATCATCGCGCGCGTGGTGAATTAAACCGTAATATTTGTTTGATACCGTCTTCTGCTCACGGTACTAACCCAGCTACCGCTCAAATGGTGGGTATGGACGTAGTGGTCGTGAATTGTGATGCTGAGGGTAATGTCGATGTTGATGATCTACGTGCTAAAGCTGCGCAACATAGTGCCAATCTTGCTGCATTGATGGTGACGTATCCCTCTACGCACGGCGTGTTTGAAGAGCGTATTCGTGAAATTTGCGATATTACCCATCAGCATGGTGGGCAGGTGTACATGGATGGTGCCAACATGAACGCACAGGTGGGTTTGTCACGGCCTGGTGATTTTGGTGCCGATGTTTCGCATTTGAATTTACACAAAACCTTCTGCATTCCTCATGGTGGCGGTGGTCCGGGTATGGGGCCGATTGGTGTGAAGGCGCATTTGGCACCATATTTACCAGGGCATCCCGCGCTGGATGGTGGTCAGTCTCCCGTGGGGCCTGTGTCTGCAGCGCCATTTGGTTCGGCCTCCATTTTGCCGATCAGTTATGCCTATATTTTGATGATGGGGGGGGCGGGATTAAAACAGGCGACCGAAGTGGCTATTCTCAGTGCTAACTACATGGCGGCGAGATTACATCCGCATTTCCCTGTGTTGTTCCGCAATCACAATGGTCGTGTTGCTCACGAGTGTATTATTGATCCGCGTGCATTGAAGGATGTCTGTGGTGTGACTGTTGATGACATTGCTAAGCGCCTTATTGATTTTGGCTTCCATGCACCGACCATGAGTTTTCCCGTACCGGGTACGTTGATGATTGAGCCAACTGAATCAGAGGCTAAAGTAGAGTTGGATCGTTTTTGTGATGCCATGATTGCGATTCGTAACGAAATTGCAGAAGTGCAAGCCGGTAAGTTCACTATTGAGCAAAGTCCACTGCGTCACGCGCCGCATACAGTGCATGATTTGGTTGACGCCGAATGGCAGCGTGCTTATTCGCGTGAGCAGGGTGTATTTCCCGCGGGTAGTTCGCGTACCGATAAATATTGGAGTCCTGTCGGTCGTGTCGATAATGTATATGGTGATCGCAATCTGATTTGTATTTGTCCATCGCCTGATGATTATCGCGATGCCGTGGCCTAAAAGGGTAAATCATGACGGATAGAAACAAGCCTACGGGTATGACAAGGTTGTTTAAAGCCTTTGGTAATTCTATGAAGGGCTTCGTGGGTGTGTATCATCATGAGGCTGCATTCCGCCAGGAATTGTTGCTAGCTGTTGTGCTTATCCCGTTAGGTCTATATCTGGGACATACTGGACTTGAACGTGCAGTGATGGTGGGTAGTGTGTTGTTAGTGCTGTTGGTTGAGATTCTAAATAGCAGCATTGAAGCGGTCGTTGATCGCATTGGACTTGAGCGCCATGAGTTATCGGGCCTGGCGAAAGACTTAGGTTCTGCAGCGGTATTTTTATCGTTGATGATGGTGGCGGTCACGTGGGGATTGATACTGTTCGGTGACTCAATTTAATTGCCATTTTATGTTGATGTTTTTAACAAAAAGGTTGCATGCATGTCAGCATTGATTTGTGGTTCGATGGCGTATGACACCATCATGGTGTTTAAGGGGCAATTTAAGGAACACATCTTGCCCGACAAGATTCACATGCTGAATGTGTCTTTCCTTGTGCCGGATATGCGCCGTAATTTTGGTGGTTGTGCGGGCAACATTGCCTATAACCTGAAGTTGCTGGGTGGTCAGGGGGCGCCCATGGCCACTGTCGGTCATGACTTTACACCGTATAAGGAATGGTTGAAGCAGCAGGGCATTGAGCTGAAATATCTGTTACCGGTGAATAGTGAATTCACCGCACAGGCATTTATCACGACTGATTTGGATGACAATCAAATTACTGCATTTCATCCAGGAGCAATGATGCATGCGCATGCTCAGTCGGTACCCACAGATGGCAGCATTACTTTGGGGCTCATTTCACCGGATGGTCGTGACGGTATGTTGCAGCATGCTGCTGAGTTTGCTGCAGCCAAAATTCCATTCATTTTTGATCCGGGTCAGGGCTTGCCCATGTTCAATGGTGAAGAACTATTGAAGTTTGTTGATCAGGCGACTTGGGTGACGGTAAATGAATACGAAGGTCAGTTGTTGTCCGAGCGGACTGGCTTGACTCATGAACAGTTGGCGCAACGAGTGGAGGCGCTGATTGTGACTCATGGTGCACAAGGTTCGGTGATTTACACAAAAGGCCAGCAATTGACCATTCCTTGTGCAGTCCCTGCTGCTGTGAATGATCCCACTGGTTGCGGTGATGCTTATCGTGCAGGTTTGATTTACGGCTTAATGAATAAGCTGGATTGGCAGGTTACTGGCCGCATTGCTTCTTTGATCGGTGCTATCAAGATTGCATCTTACGGGCCACAGAATCATCGCTTTACTCGTAATGAGTTTGCGGCTGCTTATCAACAGGCGTTTTCTCAAGCGTTGGTTTGGTAAGTATTCAATAACGTTTCTTGGTTTTTAGGCTTCGACTCTAACAGGTCGAAGCAGGCTCGATACAGTCAGGTAAATTCCATGCGAAAAATATTAATACTGACCTGGGGGTTGTTGCTCTGTGTAAGTCTTCACGCTGCAGAGGTTGACGACAATAAATGGGCACGAACTATTGAGCGCATCGCCAATAGTGTGGTCAGTATTCAAATTGATCAAACCCGTGCCTTCGATACTGAGTCGAACAGTTCCGGACAAGCCACAGGATTTATTGTGGATGCCAAGCGGGGGTTGATTCTTACCAATCGCCATGTGGTCACGCCAGGACCGGTGACGTCACAAGCGGTGTTTCAAAATCGTGAAGAAGTGACCCTCTATCCGGTGTATCGCGATCCCGTACATGATTTTGGTATCTATCGCTATGATCCTAGTAAGTTGCGTTTCGTTCAGCCCACGGCATTGCCGTTGTATCCACAAGGTGCGACCGTAGGTCGTGAAATTCGCGTGGTGGGTAATGATGCGGGTGAACAACTCTCGATTCTTTCCGGCACACTGGCACGATTAGATCGTCAGGCGCCGGAATACGGTGCATTCAAGTTTAATGATTTCAATACGTTTTACATCCAGGCGGCATCCGGCACGTCTGGTGGTTCATCCGGTTCACCGGTGTTGGATATTGAAGGGCGTGTGGTGGCGTTAAATGCCGGTGGCAGCAATTCAGCTGCTTCCAGTTTTTATTTGCCGCTGAATCGAGTGGTGCGTGCGCTGCAATTGATTCAAGACAACAAGCCCGTTACGCGTGGCACCTTGCAAACTGTATTTTCGTATACCCCTTACGATGAATTGGGTCGTTTGGGTCTTGACACTACGACTGAGGCTGAAGTGCGTCGTACCTTTCCGCATCAGACGGGCATGTTGGTTGTCAGTGAGGTTCAGCCCGGTTCGGTCGCCGCACAAGTGCTCGAACCAGGAGATATTTTGTTACGTGTGAATGGCGCTTTACTGTCCACGTTTGAACCTTTGGAACAGATTCTTGACGATTCGGTGGATCAGTCGATTACGTTGCAGATTCGTCGTGGCAATCAAGTTCGTACGGCAGCCATCAAAGTACAAAACTTATATGAAGTGACGCCCGATCGCTATGTCAGTTTTGGTGACGGTGTGGTGCATGCGCTGAGTTGGCAAATGGCGCGTCATTACAACAAACCGGTTACGGGTGTTTTTGTTGCCAGTCCAGGCTATGCCTTGGGCTCATCGGGGGTGCCGCGCGGCGCTGTGATTACGGAAGTGAACGAAACGCCGGTAAACACCTTGCAAGACTTCAGCACGATCGTTCGTGAATTGAAAGATGGAGAGCGTGCTGCATTACGCTTTTATACAATGGAAGATCCACGATCATCCCGAATCGCCGTGTTGCGCATGGATCGTCGTTGGTTTATGGCATCTGAATGTCATCGTGATGATGCGCAAGGCGTATGGCCCTGCCAAGCCTGGCCGGCTGATGGTGTGGTCGAAGCCCCCGAGCCTGCCAGTACGCAGTTCGCTAAATTTTCTGACCCATTGATGAATCGACTTGCGCCTTCGTTGGCATTGGTACGATTCAACATGCCTTATGCCGTG
>CANGJP010000032.1 GCA_947454465.1 Pseudomonadota bacterium | reverse complement strand
GTCGCATTACCCTTGACCATCACCATGCCGGCAGTGGTTGCATACGTGCCTGTTTGTGCCACCCCTGCGACAGAGTAGTTACCTGCAATTTGGGTCAATTGCACTTGTAAACCGCGAGCATAGGCCGCATCGGCTGCCGTACCACCTGTAGCCGTCACGTACAGAACCAGCTCTTGGTTACCGCTGTTCGTTGCAATGGTTGCTTGTGCCGACCCTGCAGCCACCGCACCAATTGCACCCACCGAGAGGGCTTTTTGCATCGTTGTAAACTTCATGGCCATCCCCATCTCCGCCGCTCCCTTAAGTTACGCAAGGTAGAACCCCCTGCAGTAACCTCATCGGTTGTTATTGATCGAGCCCGTATCAGCCTTGTTTCATGGTTAACTTCACGAAGAATTGATTAACCATAACGCGCAGTGTCGAAATATTTATTGTGACCTGTGTCACATAAAATACCGAAAAGGAAGGATGGGCGCCAGCAGGACTTAACATAGTCCAACCAATTGCCGCAGAATTAATATGCTGTCGCTTGTTTTTTAAGAGCGGCTCGACACCAAGGAATAAGACGCAGAAGCATGAGAGGCTTTATCACCCCTCAATTTAGTCTCAATGTGAAAAAGACACAGAGACCTTGGGCTTCACCATGGTGGCAGCCTGATTTGCACGCTGCCTCGCCACTTCAACATCAGCATCAAATGCCAATGCCACACCCATACGACGTTTAACGAAACTTTCAGGCTTACCAAATAATCGGATGTCGGTATTGGGTATAGAAAGTGCCTCGGCCACTCCTTCAAACTCCAATGCTGTGGCATCGACCCCTCCATAAATCACAGCGCTGGCCCCTGGGCTTTTTAACGCGGTATTGACTGGTAATCCTAAAATTGCACGGGCATGCAATTCAAACTCGTTTTGCCACTGGGTAATCATCGTCACCATGCCGGTATCATGTGGCCGTGGGCTGACTTCGCTAAACCAGACCTCTTCACCTTTAACGAACAACTCGACACCAAAGAGGCCCTGCCCACCTAAATTATCGGTCACCGCTTTAGCAATATCACGCGCGCGTTGTAAAGCTTTGGGATGCATGGGATGCGGCTGCCAACTTTCCACGTAATCACCGCTGACTTGCACATGGCCAATCGGATCACAGAACTGGGTTTCAATTTTTCCATTCGCACCGAGTGCTCGCACCGTGAGCTGCGTGATTTCATAATCAAAATCAATAAATCCTTCGACAATTATACGTCCATGGCCTACTCGACCGCCCGCCATGGCATAGTCCCATGCTTTTTTTACATCACTCGGCGTATCAATTTTGCTTTGACCCTTGCCTGAGCTGCTCATCACCGGTTTAACGATACACGGATAACCAATGCCACCATCAATCGCCGATTGCAGATCGGCCAATGAGTCACAAAATTGATATGGGCTGGTTGGTAAAGCCAAGGTTTCCGCTGCAAGGCGACGAATACCTTCGCGATCCATGGTCAATCGTGCTGCACGCGCGGTAGGAATCACGCGCACCACGCCTTCAGTCTCTAGGTCTTGCAATACCGACGTTGCAATGGCTTCAATTTCGGGCACAACTAAGTCTGGTTTTTCTTTGAGTATTAATTCGCGAAGTACAATAGGATCACTCATCGTGATCGTGCGCGCATGATGCGCCACTTGTTGCCCTGGGGCATTGTCATAACGATCGACTGCTATGGTTTCAACGCCTAAACGTTGTAGCGCGATGATGACTTCTTTACCCAATTCGCCACTGCCTAATAACATGACTTTGAGTGCAGCCGGTGATAACGGGGTACCTAAATGCTTCATTGAAAACCTTGTGATAACCAATTGACTACAACTTATCAGGACGTGTAACGGATTAGCCCTTCTTGTGCCACCGAGGCCACCAAGGCGCCGGTTTGATCATAGATCGCTCCACGCGACAACCCTCGCGCACCGGATGCACTAGGGCTATCAATACAGTACAACAACCATTCATCAACACGCAGTGGCCGATGAAACCACATTGCATGATCAATACTGGCCAACCGTAAATGTGCATTGGGAAATGGGATGCCATGCGGTTGTGTAGACGTGCGTAACAAATAAAAATCGGATGCATAGGCCAACACACTGCGGTGCAGTACAGCCTCATCCGGCAAGCGATCCACGGCACGAAACCAAAATTGGGTCGATGCTTCTGAGGGATGCGACGACATCAATTGTTCAGCGCTCACTGCACGAAATTCAACCGGTAAGGGAATCTGAAACCAGCGTTTGAGTTCAGCCGGCACGTCCGTTGATTGAGCAACCAGTTGATGCAGATCCGGTAGTGTGTCTGGAGCCGGCACCACGGGCATCATGGACTGATGCTCAAGCCCTTGCTGGCTTACTTGAAAAGAAGCCGACATGTGAAAGATGGGTTGACCGTGTTGAATCGCCACCACGCGCCGACTCGAAAAACTACCGCCATCACGACTACGATCCACTTCATAAATGATGGGCGCAGTGACATCCCCCGGCAACAGGAAATAGGCGTGCAAGGAATGCACACTGCGATCGGATGCCACCGTAGCGCTGGCCGCCGTCAACGATTGACCGAGCACCTGACCACCGAACACCTGAGGAAACCCTAAATCACGACTGGCACCCCGAAACAGATTGATCTCCAGCTGCTCTAACTGCAAGACGTGAATCAGATCTGCCAACACCGCGTTCATGGTCGATCCCCTCGCGTCTGTTACTCAGCACCACGAATACCAATAAACCTCAAAAACTCCTGACGGGTTCGCGCATCGTCACGAAAACTGCCGAGCATCTTACTGGTGATCATCGACACACCACGCTTATGCACGCCGCGAGTGGTCATGCATTCATGAACCGCATCCACCACCACACCGACACCACGTGGCTTTAATACGTCGTTAATACATCGCGCAATTTCGGCCGTGAGCTTTTCTTGTACCTGTAAGCGCTTGGCATACCCATCCACCACACGTGCCAGCTTACTGATGCCCACGACTTTATCGGTAGGCAAGTAACCAATGTGTACGCGACCCACAATAGGGGCTAAATGATGTTCACAATATGATTCAAATTCGATGTCGCGAAGGATGATCATTTCATCGTAGCCAGCCACTTCTTCAAAGGTGCGCTGCAAGTATTTAGCGGGGTCTTGGGTGTAACCTCCAAACCATTCCTGGTAAGCCGTCACCACCCGTTTTGGCGTGTCCAACAACCCTTCCCGCTGCGGATCATCACCGGCCCAGCGCAACAAAGTACGCACGGCCTGCTCGGCTTGCTCACGCGATACCCGCTCTTTGTCCGTAGGGTTAGCCGGTTTTTTCGATACCACTTTCTTCATCATCATCTCCTGGTGCCACGTCAGCTTAGCATGTGGCAAGCTGTACCTATGAACCCATTGCTCCGAACCACCTTCTTCAGCCTGTTATTAGGCATGCTGTGGACACCCTCTGCAGGCGCCTGGGGGAATGTCGGACATCGAATCACCGGCATCATTGCCGCATCGTTACTGAACCACAGCGCTGAACAGCAAGTGCAACAACTGCTCGGCGAAGAATCCTTGTCGGTTGCCGCCACCTACATGGACACACAACGTGCCACGCTGGCAAAGCAATGGCCGCAAGCCGAAAAATGGCACTATGACAATCAAAGTGTCTGCCAACAAGTCCCGTACTGCACTGACGGTCATTGCGCCACGCGACAAATCGAACGCTTTCGCACACTACTGGCCGACCGCAATGCTCCTCGCAGTGAACGTGCGCTGGCGTTACGGTTGCTAATCCACATGCTCGGTGATATTCATCAACCCCTGCATCTGGCAGACAACGCCGATCGGGGTGGAAATAATCTTCATGTACGGCTGTATACGGGAGGATCGCGTTACTCACTGCATGAGGTTATGGATACGGTGTTACTCAAACAATTACAAGGCAACAAGAGCATCACCGCTTATACCGCTCAACTGCAAGCACAGTACCGCAGTCAAATCAGGCAATGGCAACAAGGGGATATCAAAACGTGGGCCAATGAAGCCCATACGCTGGCCGTGGAACGCCTCTATGGGCAACTGCCTGGATTTGTGTGCCACTCACCAATCACCGCTACCCTCACCCTACCAGAGAATTACGTGCAATCGGCCAAGCATTATCTACCCGAGCAACTGACCAAGGCCGGCGCTCGCATCGCTTGGGTGCTAAATAACACATTTCAGTAATGCGTCACCCAACCCTCTCCACCTTGCTACCTCCCCGCTTTCAATGGCGTGCAGGTAATCACTTCGAGTTGTTGGTAGACGGCACGCAGTACTTTCCGGCCATGCTTAACGCCATCAAGCAGGCGCAACATCATATTGATCTTGAAATGTACCTGGCCCATCACGGCCAGCTCTTCACGCTATTCGTCGAAGCTCTGCGTGCTGCCGCACTCCGTGGTGTCATCGTTCGCATTTTATTGGACGACTTTGGTACACGGGAACTGAGCACCAATGATAAACACTTACTCACACTACCCGGTATTGAGTTGCAGTTTTATAACCCACTTCACTGGCGGCAAGGTACGGCCAACATGCTGCGCAATCATCGCAAGCTATTACTGATTGATCAGCACCTAGCTTTTGTCGGGGGAACGGGCCTGAATGATGAATTTTATATTCAATCAACTCATAGCACGCCGTGGCATGAAGTCATGGTACGCATACAAGGCCCAGTGATTGCTGACTGGTGTCAGTTATTTGAGCGCAGCTGGTTAGGAATACGCAGACATTTTCTGACGTCACCACCCGCGATCCCGGTACCCAGCACAGTAGGCACACAACAGGGCCGTGTCTGCGCCAGCAATGGACCCCATGCACATCATGTTATGCAGTCGCTATATCAGCAGATTATGCAAGCCAAACAACGGGTATGGATCGTCACACCCTATTTCCTACCCTCATGGCGACTCCGGCGTTTATTGGTTGAATCGGCGCAACGCCATGTGGATACGCGCATTCTGGTACCGGGTCGATTCACCGATCACCCGGCTATCCGTCAGGCATCACGTCGCTACTACGCACGATTGCTAAAAAACGGCATACGCATTTATGAATATCAGCCGCGCTTCGTTCACGCCAAAATTGCACTCTGCGATGACTGGACCAGCCTCGGTTCAACCAACTTCGATCGATGGAATCTGCGTTGGAATCTGGATGCCAATCAGGAAATTAATGACGCCGGATTTGCACACCAAGTACAGGCTCTACTGGAACAGGATTTTCGTGACAGCGAGCAAATGCAGTACGCCACCTGGCTACAACGGCCTTGGTACCTGAGAATTCAGGAATGGTTCAACGGTAAACTGGATCAGTTAGTAAACCGCTTACGCTAACTAAGTGCCGTCTCTGGTCACTTGACCATTGAGTTTGGCTAATGCAGCAGAAGGTAAGGACTCCATCCATGTCTTGATCCGTTTGGCGTCGGCTACACGGGTGTATTGCCCTACCGAATCGAGCAACACAATCACCACGGAACGCCCCGCAATGACCGCTTTCATCACCAGACACTTTCCCGCTTCGGTAATGTAGCCTGTCTTTTGAACAACAATATCCCAATCCGATTTGGCGACCAGCGAGTTGGTATTGTGATACTGCAAAACCCGCTTACCGGCTTTCACTTGATACGCATCGTCGGTGGAGTAATTGCGAATAGAAGGGTTATGCGAAGCGGCAATTACCAATTTTGAAAGGTCTTCGGGACTCGCCACGTTATTACTCGATAACCCTGTTGGGTCAACAAAATGCGCTGTGGTCATACCCAATTCTTTAGCCTTAGCATTCATCGCCTTCACCATGGGAGTTAGCCCACCTGGGTAATTGCGACCTAAAGCATGAGCGGCGCGATTTTCAGAGGACATTAAAGCCAGGTGCATCAAATCGGCTCGGCTTAGCTTGGTACCGATGGCCAACCGCGAACTACTACCGCGCTCTAAATCCTTATCTTCAGCCGTGATCTGAATGACTTCATCCATGGACTGATGGGCTTCCAGTACCACCAAGGCAGTCATTAACTTGGTAATCGACGCAATCGGTGCCGCCACATCGGCCTGCTGTGACAGGAGCACCGAACCGCTTTTTTCATCGACCACCAGTACCGAACCCGACTTGAGATCAGGCTCTTTCATTGCAGGCTTACTCGTTGTGGCAACCTTAGTTGTTGTTGCAGGTTTATTGGTTGTCGCAGCGAACGTCACGCTTGGCAAAGCGATGCTACCGCTCATCACGGCCAGCAACACAAATGAGATTGAAGGTGTAAACATTAATCTCATGATGTTTCCGCAGCAAAATCACCTTGCATATGTAAGTAGAGCAAGTATTACTGCTTATGCACTATTTGCCAACAGAAAATATGCGCTATTTGTATCCATACCTCTCAACAATGCAGTCAATTCAGGATCAATATTGAACTGCATCACGTTATATGTGCAGCAAACCACACTAAAAAGTCATTGACGATGCCTCTATGAAATTTCTTTACCCCTCATAAGAACCCAAGGTGGCATATAAGCCGGCAGTTATCGTGAGCATGCTGCGACTGCACACTCTGCCTATGCATTAACGCATCCTAATCGGTTCTACTAATTGCTTTACCCATCGGGGCTTGAGTAGCTACACTGCGCGCCTCTTCCACCTTCCCACCCATGCGCCCCATGAGCGAGACCGCTGCCCCTAAAACCAGCCGTCTAGATGATCTACGCCACTCGCTGGCGCAGGGATCGATGCGTCACGCCCATCGATTGGTAAATGCACTGCACCCCGCTGAAATTGCGGCCTTACTAGAGTCATTGCCCGCCGCCAAACGTGAAATTGTCTGGGGCTTTATCGACCCCGAGATTGAAGGTGAGGTGCTGGTTGAGCTGAATGATCAGTTGCGCGTGGATCGCATTGACGGCATGGATGCAGATGAATTGATTGCCGTGGCTGAGGGCATGGAAGTAGACGACCTCGCAGACCTGATCGGAGATTTGCCTGAAGAGGTGACCCAACGCGTGCTGCATTCAATGGACATGCAGGACCGTGAGCGACTGAACGCCATGCTGGCCTATCCTGAAGACACGGCCGGTAGTTTGATGAATGTAGATACTGTCACCGTACGGCCTGATGCGACGTTGGAAGTAGTATTGCGTTATTTGCGTATGCGCGGTGAACTACCTGAACGCACCGACCGACTGTTTGTTGTGACACGATTGGATCGTTATCTCGGTGCGCTGGATGTGACCAAACTGCTCACTACCGACCCAGAGCTCACCGTGGGTGAAGTCATGGACACCGGTATCGATGGCATTGCACCCGAACTGGCTGCAAGCGAAGTGGCCCTTCTGTTCCAAAATCGCGACCTGCTCTCAGCTCCGGTTGTCAGTGCTGACGGCAAACTGGTAGGTCGCATCACCATTGATGATGTGGTGGACGTGATCCAAGAACAGGCTGACCGCTCAATGAAGTCCATGGCCAACCTGCAAGATGAGGAAGACTTATTTTCCAGCATTATTCCTAGTACTCGGCGCCGCGCAGTATGGCTTGGAATCAATCTGCTCACTGCATTTCTGGCCTCGGGCATCGTCAGCATTTTTGAAGACACCATTCAACGTGTGGTAGCGCTAGCGGTACTCATGCCCATTGTCGCCAGCATGGGCGGCATTGCCGGCACACAAACGGTGACCTTGATTGTGCGCGGACTAGCACTAGGTCAGGTCAGTTGGAGCAGTGCTCGTTGGTTGTTATTCAAGGAAGCCAGTGTAGCGTTGTTGAATGGATTGCTGTGGGCCACCGTAGTCGGCATCTATGCCTATCTATTGTTCCATACGTGGCTCATCACTTCGATCATGTTTATGGCGATGATGATCAACTTATTGGCTGCAGCCCTGGTTGGCGTTACGGTGCCCTTAGTACTGAAACGCATCCACGTGGACCCGGCACTGGCCAGCGGAGTGATCCTCACCACCTTCACCGACTGCATTGGCTTTGCCGCATTGCTGGGGTTGGCCTCCCTGCTGCTGCACTGACACACCTAAACGCCTAGCAAGTGCCTTGCCACATTCAGCTTAAAGCTAAAGCTTCATTCAATATAAAAGGGATGCTGCATCGGTGGCGATGATTTGATCCTTACCCTGAATAAAGTCAACCAACCTGCCACGCTGCAGCATGGCATCTTGATAGCCCAACTCGATTAACTCGCGCGTGAAGCTGCTTTCAAACATCAAATAACTCATGAGATCACTACCGCCTGCATTCAATGCACCCATGCTGCGCAATAGCACACGCAAACTTCGTGGCAAACAACTTACATGCCGGCGTGCAATCGTTGAAATATCACGACTAGGCATGATCAACATCACTTCAGTGGGCTTCATCAATCGGTCATTGATCATTACCGGGCCGGTTTTACGAACGATGTTATTAATCTGAATCAACCGCTCTAAATCCGCATACAACCCATCTGAAAATAAGGCATCCAGCATGTAACCAAAAATCTGCCCAAAACTCGGACCTTTAGTCGGCATGTCGACACGCTGCCGATCTGTACTGCGCGTGGCAATGACCATGATGCGATCGGCACCCAGATGAATCGCCGGACTAAAAGGCGAAGACTGACGCATGGAGCCATCACCATAAAAGCCAGAGCCATACGCAGTATCAGTAATCTTGACCTGCGGAAACAGAAAAGGAACCGCGACACTAGCCATCAAGTGATCCAGATCAATCTGTGCCGGTGCTCCGGCATGGCGCGCCCGTGTCCAGGGTTGCTGGCCGGATTTCGACTGATAAAAAAACATGGAACGCGAACTATCGTAACCGGCAGCAGAAATGGCCAACGCATGTAGATGACCTTTTTGTATAGACCGATCAATATAAGAAAAATCAAAATTGCTACTGAGCAAAGTGCGCAAGGGACTGTTATCAAATAACGAGCGCGGTGGATCCACCAACCAACCACCCGACATCAAGGCCAGCAACCAATGCAGACCATCCTTGAGCATGGTAGGCAAACTGGCATCAAACACCTGCGGCACGGAAAAGTTACGCCAGACACGATCAAGATTACCTACCGCCACGCGAAACCGATGCGCATGAATGGCCAACTCGGTGGCATTAATCGCCCCCGCTGACGTCCCTACTAAAATCGGAAAAGGACTGGCCACTTGTTTAGGCAAGAGCTCTGATAAGGCCCTCAGCACGCCAATCTGATAGGCCGCACGCGATCCACCGCCTGGCAGCACTAATGCCGTTTTGGGTGAAGAAGCGGCAGTTTCGTTATTAGTGGTCACTGAGCCTGCTCATGATCGGGACATAACCGTAACAGATACTGATTGTCACAGCCCTCTGACCCGTGATGTGATTGAAGCTTAGTATTACACAGTCATCATCACGCTGGGTCACGCTCGCGAACTCAGCTACACTCGACCTGAAATCAACGCGGAGACCTATCAATGAAACTGGCTAAGTTACTCCCTTGCCTTGCTGCGATGAGCGTATTGCTGTGCATCAATAGCGCTCGCGCGGCTGATGCCCTCGATATCGGTAGCGCCGCTCCGAGCTTTAAACTACAAGACCAAAGCGGTCAAACACACACCCTCGAAGAATACAAAGGCAAATGGTTAGTGCTGTATTTCTATCCAAAGGACAATACGCCCGGCTGCACAACACAAGCCTGCGAATTTCGCGACAATATTTTTGCCTTTCGGGATATCGGCGCTGTAATTGTTGGTATTAGCGTAGACGATGCGGCCTCACACAAAAAGTTTGCCGAAGAACATGGCCTGCCCTTTACGCTACTTGCTGATCCGACTAAAACCACAGCCAGTGCTTATGGGGTGATCAAGGGACTGACCGGTGCCATTGGTGTGGCACAGCGTGAAACGTATCTGATTGACCCTACCGGCAAAATTGCCAAGCACTATGTGAAGGTGGATCCAAAAGGTCATTCGCTGATGGTGCTTGCAGACATCAAAGCACTGCAAGCTAAAAAATAACTTCAATCGAACGAGTAGTGTCAGGCGCGTTGTTCAATCCGGACAATGCGCCCATTTTCATCATGGTGGACGACACACACAGAACTATTACGTCCATGAACCAAATCCTGTTCAGTCAGGCCAAAATGGTCGGCATAATCACGCAATTGCTTCGGTTGCGGCCTTTGATCTTGTGTCGGGGTCAAGACACTCCACAACAACAACGTACTGGACGTGCTGAACAGCGCTACCGCCGAGCCTTCAATTGAAACCGGTGTACCCACGCTGGCCAGTTTCATCAACGCAGGCTGTAAACCCGCATGTAAGCCGGCCAAAAACCCATATAGACTCAAGGCAGGTCGCCACAACCATAACCAGAAGCCCCACAACATGGCCGTGGACGCATCGGAAAACATCCGGCGATACCAGCGCAGGTGCGGGCGGGCGTTGATGATCAGTGAGTCACTCATGGCTTCAGTAATATGTTCTATCAGCGAGGGAGCATCCCCCTGCTATTGGGCGCGGAGTATGCCGAGGTCAGCGGCTATCTGGAATGAAAATTCCGTGAATAACGCTATTTTAATTTTCAAACCCGCCCGCCAGGGCGAATTCCTCGATCTGGACTGACCCATCGAGCGCGTTTACCGCCACGGCGTAACAGTACCCTAGGGTAAGCCACCACGGTCGAGGCGATGTTGATGATCCAAAACACAAAGGGATACCAGATCATCCAGTAGTAATTCCGACCCAAACCTCGGTCGTAATGACTATCCAGCCATTTACTGAGAGCAAACTGAAGTAAACAGGTGGTTCCCAGAATCATGCCGCTGTTTTGAGGGATAAAGGGCGAACCCATCACCGGAAGCAGTCCCTTGGGCAACAGAAGCCCGAGTACCCACAGCAGCGTCAAGACCAGCATCATGTATGACCAGAACAAACTCACCAGCATTTCTACCAACAACGGCCACATGTAGTGCTGACGCAGACGAAACAACACATCGATATTTCGTAATAAAACCTGTGCGCCACCCATGGCCCAACGCAGGCGCTGCTTCCATAAACCCCGAATGGTTTCTGGCATGAGAATCCAAACCAGGGCGTGCGGCTCGAAATTCACCGACCACCCAGCACGCTGCAGCTTCCAAGTAATATCGATATCTTCGGTCAGCATATCAGCACTCCAGTACCCTACTTGGTGCACGGCTGATTTACGAAAGGCAACGATCACTCCAGAAACCGTAAAGATACGACCAAAACTTTTCTGGGCACGCTTGATCATGCCGACGATGGAAGAAAACTCCCCCACCTGCACCCGCCCGAGCAGGGTAGACCGATTACGTATACGGGGATTGCCTGTTACAGCCGCGACATGCGGATCCTCAACGAAGTGCCTGACCAACCAATGTGCCGCATGCCGATCCAATAAAGCATCACCATCAATACCGATCAGAATCTCGTGCTTAGCCAACACACTTCCGGCCTGTAGGGCCATCGCTTTACCCTGATTCTGTGCCAAATGAACCACACGCAGTCGGGGATTGTGGGCGGCCATGCGCTCCAGCACTTCGGCCGTGTTGTCCTTACTGCCGTCATTAATCGCAATCACCTCAAACTCGGGATAATCCAAGGCCAAAGCATGTGCCAGCGTCTCTTCGGCGTTGTCCCCCTCGTTATAACAAGGGATCAATACGCTCACCGGTGGACTGTCTTTTAACGTAGGAGGCTGCGTGTAATGCGGGCGGGCGCGTTCAAAACGGAAATAAAACAGTACCGCGCCGATCATCCATAAATAGGACATGAACAGCGGGTAGTAAAACACAAACCCCAGCATATCCTGCCACCACGATTGCAAATACTCAGTCATCAATCAATTATTAATGGACAGCAGGTTCATTGGCCTTGGCACTTAATGCCTTGCGAATCAAGGCCGCATTAGGATGATTATCAAACAGCATTTCGGGATAGTACCCCACATGCTGCACTCCCATGTTGTACAAGTTGGAAATAGTTGCAGCGATTTCCTCACTAGGAATAGGTTTACTGGTACCGCGCCAATCCACTGTTTGTAGTTCGATCACCACTTTATCAATCGCGCCCGGCCGGCTTTTGATGCGCTCGACCAAGTCCCGATAAAAGACCGCGGGGTCGGCTGCATTTTCCATGTATGGCATGGCCATTACGGCAGTGAAATCATAATTGACCAAAGAATTTTCTAGCGCTTGTGAATACCACACTTCAGCCTTAGGACTTAAGGCTACCCGCGCATAAAGATTACGTGCCGTTTTTAATTGTGGCTGCCGTACTTTAAGAACAGTGGCGAGTTCCAATGCAAAATTATCTAGAGTATTAATTTTGAGAATCGTCCAGCGGCCTAACAGATCATCATTTGCGCGAATGGCAGCGATGGAAGCAGGCAAGCCCCACTGGCGATAAGTTTGTAGGGCAAAATCACTGGCGTCTTCGTAATCCGACAACGTCACGTCGTCATGAAATAGCACGCCTTCGAACGGCGCTGCGCTGGCAAGATCTTCATAAATTTCACGAATAGTTTGTCGAGCACGAGGCGAAAAGGGGGACAAGCGCTTATAGCCCATATTAACGTGATCGCTCTTTTCGCTAGGTAACGTAACCACTTGATCTTTGGCTGCAGCTAGTTGGGCAGGTAAGACCCAAGCCAGCATCGGCATCCATGCATACAGACGCTTCACCGGAGTACGAGTACGAATCTGCCAGGCGACACGGTTAAACAAATCCGCCCTTACCGGCATGTGTCGGTTAGGAAAATACACCGCATCGGCCGCACCGTCGGCATCAGGGTCAGAAAATGCTTGCAGATATACGGTATTAACACCGGTAGCGGTAATTCGTTCTAGCAAGTGGCCCAAATTTCTTTCTTGTTGTGCCGGATCGGGGTCGTACACGTAGTCCAAATCAACATGCATGATTTTTTTCGGCCAGCTATTTTCCGACAAATTCTGGTTACGAATGGTGATTTCCCGATTCAAATCCCACAACTGCATGTCATGCTCAACCAGAATACGACGTAACCCCCACAGCGGTGTATCAGCCATATTGGCACCATCATCCAAGGTCAGCCCAACCTTCATACCCAACTTGGCGGCCATGTCACGTAACGGGGTGTTGTATCGACCATACGGCCATGCAATGACCCTTGGTGCACGACCGATGTGATTAGCGATCTCGGCACTACTGCGCTTTAGATCGGCAGCAACGCGCTGACGATACTGTGCTTCATCTTCATAACGTTTGCTCGTGGCCAACCATTGCCGTGTGATGGCAGCAGGCTGCAGATTGCCTTGGGGATTGCCTTGAATGCCTTTATGCAGATCAAAACTATGACTACCGATCTCAACCAAACCGCTATCACTGAGTTCGCGTAATTGTTGCCAACTCATCAATTTACTACGCGGAATCTCCTTACCATCGAAATTGACTTGCGCCTTATCATCTTCCCAACTGCACACCACCGCTACCACAGCCGGAATGTTAAACATCTTCAAAATAGGCCATGCACTGTCATAGACCGAGCGATAGCCATCGTCAAAGGTGATTAACACAGCTTTATCAGGTAAAGGCGCCTTGTGGGACTCATCGGCCAACACATCATCAATACTGACAAAGTGATAGCCATTATTACGCAGCCAGTCGATTTGACGGACAAACATCGTTGGCGTCACCGCGTATTCAGGAATGAGCGCCTGATCCGCATTGGCAATTTCATGGTAGCTCAAAACCGTGAGCTTTTCCGAGGTCGCCGCATAAGCAACTGACGAGCCCACCATACCAACCCATGCTGACAGCAGCATAAGAAGAATCGCCAGTAATCGCTTATTTCTGAATAACATCATGGGCTCAATGAAGGATCGCATCCACATCGTGAATCTCAGTCAGCATGCATACTACCTGACAGAACAAGTCCCGCTGCAATCCATAAAGCGAGATTCTAGCAAAGGTTCATGGGTACCAGTCGAACTGCACGCGGGTCATTGAACAGACATGCCAATCCTTACAAATGGACCTGCAGAATGGTCATGGAGTTAGTTTTACCCGACACACCTGACAACTCGCCACCGGTCAAAATCACTTTATCGCCATCTTCAACGATCTTTTTTTCAAGCAACAGCTTAAAAATAGCCGGATAGACTAAATGTGGGCTGGTATGAGTAATATCGAAAGGCACCGGATACACACCACGATACAGGGTCACACGACGACGCGTACTCTCATGACGGGTAAACGCATAAATTGGAATGTCTGAACGGATACGCGACATCCAGCGCGGCGTGTTACCGGACTCGGTCAAGGCCACGATGGCTTTCACATCGAGATGATTGGCTGTGTACATCACCGCCATTGAGATCGCTTCATCAGGCCGCTGAAAGCTTCTGTCTTCACTGCGACGCACATGATTGTGGGACGTTTCGTATTTTTCAGCCCCCTTAATCACGTTAGACATGGCTTCAACAGCTTTAACCGGATACTTGCCGGTGGCACTTTCAGCTGACAACATCACAGCATCGGTACCATCTAAGACCGCATTGGCCACATCCGACACCTCAGCACGGGTTGGAATCGGATTGGTGATCATCGATTCCATCATCTGCGTAGCGGTAATCACAATACGACGATGTTTACGTGATTCTTCGATGATGTGCTTCTGCAAGCTGGTCAACTCAGCATAACCCACTTCCACACCAAGATCGCCACGTGCCACCATGATGGCATCGGATGCCTTGATAATTTCGGTGAGGTTGTCGATGGCTTCAACCCGCTCAATTTTAGCCACAATCTTAGCTTCGCCACCGGCCTCACGCAGCAAGCGACGCGCCTCTTCCACATCCGCTGCACTGCGCACAAAAGACACCGCCAGATAATCAATACCCATACTGGCCGCCAGCTTGATATGTTCTTTATCTTTTTCGGTTAGCGCATCGGCCGACAATCCGCCACCCTGACGATTGATCCCCTTGTGATCCGATAACTCACCTCCGACCTGAACCTTGGTATGAACACGCGGCCCTTCAACCTTGATGACATCCAGTGCAATCTGCCCATCATTAAGCAACAGCACATCTCCGGCTTTCACGTCATTCGGTAGGTTTTTGTAAGCCACGCCAACGGATTTAACCGTACCATCCTGTACGCCCAGAGAGACATCTAACGTGAAATCATCGCCTTCAATCAGTTGCACCTTGCCTTCAGCAAAGCGATCAATTCGAATCTTAGGACCCTGCAGATCACCTAACACGCCAACCCATTTACCCACAGAGGCACCGGCTGCTCTTGCCATTTCGGCACGTCGCACATGATCCTCTGCCTTGCCATGGGAAAAATTCAACCGAACGACATCAGCACCCGCACTGATCATTGTCGCCAGTGTCTCAGGATTATCTGTAGCAGGACCGAGCGTGGTAAGAATCTTGGTACGACGTAACATGGTTAACTCGATTCAGATTTGTGCAACGTAAACCTTAGTGTAAGACGATCAGCATCCGTTCGCTCGCGTATATCACCAAGATTAGATGACGGTGTGATGTACTCCACATCAACATTCACCCAAACCATCAGACCAGTTGATGATCTGGGATTGGATTCAAGCACGGGCTTCCAGCGCCGCTACCGCGGGTAACACCTTACCTTCCAAAAACTCAAGGAACGCACCGCCGCCGGTCGAGATGTAAGAAATGTCTTTCTCGACCTGATACTTCTCGATCGCGGCCAACGTGTCACCACCACCCGCAATGGAAAAAGCACTGCTCTTGGCGATGCTGTGTGCCAAAGCTTTAGTGCCTTCGCCAAAGGCATCAAACTCAAACACCCCTACTGGACCATTCCACACAATACTTCCAGATTGTTGTAGGAGTTGATCGAACAGTGCCGCCGTTTTGGGCCCAACATCGAGAATCAAATCATCCGCCGCCACCTCGCTCACTCCTTTGACGATGGCTGTGGCAGCAGCAGAAAATTCCTTAGCCACAACCACATCAAGGGGCAAGGGAATACCCACACCAGTTTGCTTGGACTTTTCAAGCAAGCCCTTGGCAATATCCAACATGTCCGCCTCGTATAACGACTTGCCTACGGGATAACCGGCTGCCGCAAGAAAAGTATTGGCAATGCCGCCACCGACAATGAGTTGATCGACCTTACTCATTAAGCTTTCTAAAACGGTCAGCTTAGTTGACACCTTCGACCCTGCCACAATTGCCGTCAACGGACGCTTAGGGTTGGCCAGCGCTTTTTCTAACGCCTCCAATTCATTCACCAGCAGTGGCCCTGCACAAGCCACCTTAGCAAAGCGAGCCACACCATGCGTACTGGCCTCGGCACGATGCGCAGTACCAAATGCATCCATCACATACACATCACACAACGCGGCCATGTTCTTGGCTAGATCTTCTTTATCTTTTTTCTCACCCACGTTAAAACGTACGTTTTCCAACAACACCACTTCGCCAGGGGCACATACCACACCCGTTAACCAGTCTTTCACCAAACGCACAGGAGAGCCGAGCAATTCTGATAGCCGCTTGGCCACTGGCGCCAAAGAAAACTCCTCGGCATACACACCTTCATCAGGGCGACCTAAGTGGGACATCAACATCACTGCTGCACCTTTATCACGCGCCGCCAAGATGGTGGGCAAAGAAGCACGAATGCGTGCATCTGAACTCACCACACCTGCAGCCACCGGTACATTCAGGTCTTCGCGAATCAAGACACGCTTACCATGCAAATCCAAATCCGTCATTCGCAACACTTTCATACGTCTCTCTCAACTCAACTTAAGTTGAGTCCCTCTAGGATTTCGGTCAACCTTAAAACCTGCGATAGCCCCAATAAAAAAAGGGTGCGCCGAAGCACACCCTGTATTCATTACTTAGAAATGACGCGAGCCATCTCCAGCACTTTGCTCGAATAACCCCATTCGTTGTCGTACCACGACACCACCTTGACGAAGGTACCATCCAATGCAATGCCCGCTTCAGCATCAAAAATAGACGTACGGCTGTCATCGCGGAAATCTGTTGAAACCACTTTTTCTTCAGTGTAACCGAGCACACCCTTCATAGGGCCTTCAGAAGCCTTCTTCATCGCGGCACAAATCTGTTCATAAGTCGTTTCAGTTTTCAGCTCAACGGTCAGATCTACCACAGAGACATCTGAAGTCGGTACGCGGAACGACATGCCCGTGAGCTTCTTGTTCAGTTCTGGAATCACCACCCCCACAGCCTTGGCAGCACCGGTTGAAGACGGAATGATGTTTTCCAAAATACCGCGACCACCGCGCCAATCTTTATTCGACGGACCGTCTACAGTTTTTTGTGTGGCAGTTGCAGCATGAACGGTGGTCATCAAGCCACGTTTAATGCCGAAAGTATCGTTCAGTACCTTAGCAATTGGTGCTAAACAGTTAGTGGTGCAAGAGGCATTAGAAATAATAGCCTGACCGGCATAGGTCTTATCATTCACGCCGAACACGAACATAGGTGTGTCATCTTTTGATGGAGCTGACATGATGACTTTCTTAGCACCCGCAGCCAGATGTTTTTCGCAAGTTTCTTTGGTGAGGAACAGCCCCGTGGACTCAACCACCACATCGGCACCCACGTCGCCCCATTTCAATTCAGCCGGATCTTTCACCGCTGTGAGACGAATCTTTTTGCCATTAACAACCAGCGTATTACCTTCAACCGAGATGCTACCTTTGAACTGACCATGCACAGAATCGTACTTCAGCATGTAGGCCAAGTAGTCGGGTTCGAGCAAGTCGTTGATTCCTACGATCTCGACATCAGGGAAATCTTGTACCGCAGCACGAAATACCATGCGTCCGATGCGACCGAAACCGTTAATACCAACTTTAATGCTCATGCTCCGCTTCTCCCATTGGGGTCAAATTCAAAGAATATAATGACTTAACTGGCCAGAACCTGTTCCGCCACCCGAACCACATTCTCAACTGTGAAACCAAACTGCTTAAACAAATCTTTGGCTGGCGCTGAAGCCCCAAAGGTATCCATGCCAATCACCGCACCCTTGGTGCCAACATAGCGATACCATGCCTCACCCACACCGGCCTCAACCACCACACGGCGCTCGACCTTAGACGGTAATACCTGTTCACGATACGCCGCATCCTGCGCGGCAAACACACTGACATTGGGCATCGACACAACCCGCACACTTTGGCCTGAAGCAGCCAACTGTTTGGCGGCCTCAACCACCAGCGCAACTTCCGAACCGGTAGCAATCAGAATCAATTCCGGTGCCCCTTGCGAATCGACCAACACATAGCCACCACGACGAATATCAGCCACTTGCTGTGTAGTGCGCGTTTGGAAGGCCAACGCCTGACGCGACAGAATCAACGAGCTCGGACCACTAGCGTGCTTGATTGACTCCCCCCACGCTATTGCGGTTTCCACGGTGTCACAGGGACGCCACACCTGCATGTTCGGAATGATCCGCAAACTGGCCACGTGCTCCACCGGCTGGTGAGTCGGCCCGTCTTCCCCCAAGCCAATCGAATCATGGGTAAAGACATAAATCACGCGTTGCTTCATCAAGGCAGACATGCGCAGTGCATTGCGTGCGTAATCGGAGAAGACGAGAAACGTGCCGCCATAGGGAATGAATCCACCGTGCAATGCTAAACCGTTCATGACGGCAGCCATGCCGAACTCACGCACGCCGTAGTGTAAGTAGTTACCGCTAGCATCTGTACCCGTAATGGACTTGGAGTCTTTACGATTGGTGTTATTCGAACCCGTTAGATCGGCAGAACCACCCAACAATTCCGGTACACTCGGACCAATGCCATTGAGGGCGGCTTGTGACGCTTGGCGAGTCGCCACTGTGGCAGCCGCTTCAACTGTTTTAGCGATGTAAGTATCAAGTACCGATTGGAAATTAATTGGCAATTCACCTGACATGCGGCGCGTGAACTCGCTAGCCAGTTCAGGAAACTGCTTGGCATAGGCTGTGAATAATTCATTCCATTTATTCTCGAACTGGGCGCCGGCATCACGACCATCCCAACCGGCCCGAATGGCCTCGGGAATTTCAAACGGAGCATGGGGCCAATCAAGGTGCTTACGTGCCGCAGCGACTTCTTCCACACCCAGCGCTGCCCCGTGGGTCGCTTCGGTACCCTGCTTATTAGGCGCACCGAACCCAATCACCGTCTTGCAGCAAATCAGTGTCGGACGATCGCTAGACTTAGCGTGCTGAATGGCACGCTCGATCGCCACCGGATCATGACCATCAACATTGGCAATCACCAACCAGCCATACGACTCAAATCGCTTTGGCGTGTCATCGGTAAACCAGCCGTGCACTTCACCATCAATAGAAATGCCATTGTCATCATAAAACGCAATTAATTTATTCAGCTTTAGCGTACCGGCCAAAGAACAGGCTTCATGCGACACGCCTTCCATCAAGCAACCATCGCCTAAGAAGGCATACGTATGGTGATCGACCACACTGAAACCGGGACGATTGAACTGCGCGGCCAGCAGCCTTTCAGCCAGCGCCATACCCACCGCATTGGCAATCCCCTGACCGAGAGGACCCGTGGTGGTTTCAATACCCAAATGGCGATCAAGTTCAGGATGTCCTGCGGTATGCGCACCCAATTGACGGAAACGCTTGATGTCATCAATAGAGAGCGGGTACCCCGTTAAGTGAAGCAAGGCATACAAAAGCATCGATCCATGCCCATTAGACAAGACGAACCTATCACGGTCCGCCCACAACGGATTGCCCGGATTGTGTTTCAAGTGATCGCGCCACAACACCTGCGCGATATCGGCCATCCCCATAGGCGCACCCGGGTGACCGGAATTCGCCTGTTGCACCGCATCCATAGCGAGAAAGCGTATTGCATTGGCAAGTACGCGACGGTTGAGCGGCTGAGTCATGAAAAGTGGAACTCCGGACAGGCAGGTAAACGAAGCCGTACATTTTCACCGATGCGTGCCGTCTGGGCAAACAAGAATGCGGCATATAGTAAAAATTAAATTCATCATTGCATCGACCAGACCCCGTTACGCCGTGCAGCCAAGTTACTCACACCTAGGTATACTTCGGCACCTTTTTCATGTCGCAGGGATTAAAAACACATGTCGAGCAGCTATCTGTTTACTTCCGAGTCCGTTTCCGAAGGCCATCCAGACAAAATCGCCGACCAGATTTCCGACGCCGTGCTGGACGCCATCCTGCAGCAGGACAAATCGGCGCGCGTCGCCTGCGAAACACTGGTCAAAACTGGCGTTGCCATTGTGGCCGGTGAAATCACCACCAGCGCATGGATTGACTTAGAAGCTCTCACCCGCAAAGTCATTCTGGACATCGGTTACGACTCCAGCGATGTAGGCTTTGATGGCGCGACCTGCGGTATTCTCAATTTGATCGGCAAACAGTCTCCCGATATCAACCAAGGTGTGGATCGTAAAAACCCCGAAGAACAAGGCGCGGGCGACCAAGGCCTGATGTTCGGTTACGCCTGTAATGAAACTAAAGAACTGATGCCTGCGGCGATTTATTACGCCCATCGTTTGGTGGAGCGTCAGGCCAAAGTGCGTAAGAAAGGCGTGTTGCCATGGCTGCGTCCCGACGCCAAGAGCCAAGTAACACTCCGCTACGAAAACGATCGAGCCGTGGGCATTGATGCGGTAGTGCTCTCCACCCAACACGACCCCAACATCAAAAATAAAGACCTGCGCGAGGCGGTGATTGAGGAAATCCTTAAACCAGTACTCCCCAAAGCCTGGTTCGAGAACGTGCCCGCCAAAAAAATCCACATCAACCCCACCGGTAAATTTGTTATCGGCGGTCCAGTCGGTGACTGCGGACTAACCGGTCGTAAAATCATTGTGGACAGCTACGGTGGTATGGCGCGTCATGGCGGCGGCGCTTTCTCTGGCAAAGACCCCTCCAAGGTCGATCGGTCTGCCGCCTACGCCGCACGTTATGTCGCAAAGAACATCGTCGCTGCAGGCCTAGCTGACCGTTGTGAAATTCAGGTGTCTTACGCCATTGGTGTGGCTGAACCGACTTCCATTACCGTCATGACCTTCGGCACCGGCAAAATCAGCGATGAAAAAATCGAAAAGCTGGTGCGCAAGCACTTTGACCTGCGTCCTTACGGCATCACTAAGATGCTCGACCTGTTGCATCCCATGTATCAAGCTACCGCGTCGTATGGTCACTTCGGCCGTACTCCTGTGGCCATGGTCAATCCAGCGGACAAGAACGAAAAGTTCACCGCATTCTCATGGGAGAAGACCGATCGTGCCGAGGCGCTGCGTAAAGACGCAAAGCTTTAACGGCATTGCGAGCCGACCCTAAGGTTGGCAAACAATCCAATACTGAGTAGGTCGGATTAAAATCCGGCCTACAATAGCGTGGATCGACGCACTGCTAGGAGAAAGCCCAATCAAATCCTATAGTCGGAATTGATCCCGATCTACGGATGGGTCAATTCAACCCTTTCCTAACCAACGTGTTGTAATGAATTTTGACCTACGGATAGGTAGGTTTAATCCTTTACTAACCAACCCATCCGGATCAATCGCGACCTACGCATCGCCAAATTATCATCACCCCGTAGGTTGGAATTTATTCCAACGAGTTCCAACTCGAGCATTTAGATTGTATCCTTACGCCCCCCTGCTACCGAGGAGCGCTGCAGCGATTGAAATAAATCGTCAGGCTCGGTGACAGCACAAACTAGTCAACCGCGCTCTTAACTCCAGTTCATTACTTTAGTTAGGAGAAGCTCATGAACGCCGTTGTCTCAAAGCAATTCACCGATTATCTGGTCAAAGACCTGTCGCTTGCCGACTGGGGTCACAAGGAAATGGCTATTGCCGAAACTGAAATGCCCGGCCTGATGGCCATTCGTAAGGAATACGCCGCCAGCCAACCGTTAAAAGGCGCGCGTATTGCTGGCTCGCTGCACATGACCATCCAAACCGCAATGCTGATCGAAACCCTGAAAGCATTGGGTGCAGAAATACGCTGGGCATCCTGCAACATCTACTCCACTCAAGATCATGCCGCCGCTGCCATTGCCGCCAATGGCATACCGGTATTTGCCTATAAGGGCGAAACGCTGGATGACTATTGGGATTACACCCACCGCATTTTTGAATGGCCCAACCATCAGCATGCCAACATGATCTTGGACGATGGCGGCGATGCGACACTATTGCTGATGTTAGGCAGCAAGGCTGAAAAAGATGCCTCTGTGATTGCCAACCCCACTAACGAAGAAGAAGTAGCACTGTACAAGTCGATCAAAGATCGTCTGGCTACGCAGCCCGGCTGGTATTCCGCACGCCTTAAAGAAATTAAAGGCGTAACGGAAGAAACCACCACCGGGGTGAAACGTCTGTACCAACTTTCTAAAGACGGCCATTTACCCTTCCCTGCCATCAACGTAAATGACTCCGTGACTAAGTCGAAGTTCGACAACCTATATGGCTGCCGTGAATCATTGGTAGATGCTATTAAGCGCGCCACCGACGTGATGCTGGCCGGTAAAGTGGCCGTGGTCGCGGGCTTCGGTGACGTGGGTAAAGGTTCTGCAGAAAGTCTGCGTGCACTATCGGCTCAAGTATGGGTCACCGAGATTGATCCGATCTGCGCATTACAAGCAGCGATGGAAGGATATCGTGTTGTGACAATGGAAGAAGCGGCTGATAAAGCCGACATCTTTGTCACCACTACCGGTAACGTGAACGTGATTACCCATGAGCACATGAAGCGCATGCGTCATCAAGCGATTGTGTGCAACATCGGCCACTTCGACAGCGAAATCGAAATTGCCGCACTGAAGCAGTACAAGTGGGAAAACATCAAGCCTCAAGTTGATCATGTGATCTTCCCTGATGGCAAACGCATCATCGTGCTTGCTGAAGGTCGCTTAGTAAATTTGGGTTGTGGCACCGGTCATCCATCGTTTGTGATGTCTAACTCTTTCACCAATCAAGTGCTGGCTCAAATTGAATTATTCAAGTACGGCAGCAAGTACCAGAACGATGTGTATGTGTTGCCCAAGCACCTCGATGAGAAAGTGGCACAACTTCATCTGGAACGCATTGGTGTCAAACTAACTAAGCTGACTGAAGAACAGGCCAAGTACATCGGCGTGCCGGTAGAAGGTCCGTACAAGCCAGCGCACTACAAGTATTGATCAAACTATTGATCTAGGTCTCAGATCTTGACTTACACAGGGCCGACACACGTCGGCCTTGTTGTTTTTCAGCGTGTTTCACGCCAAGCTGCCGCTTACATGAACACCACCGCTCGTCATGACTGAACATCGCGCTGTCCGCTTACTGCAACTGACCGACACCCATTTAATGGCCACACGGGATGCGCTATTACATGGCGTGTGCACCTTCAAAACACTGCAATCTACACTCGCGGATGCACAGCAACGCTTTCCCGATCATGCGGGCCTATTATTAACCGGTGATCTGGTGCACGACGATGTCGCGGGCTATGCATCGTTAGCTGAGCTATTTAAAACATCACCCGTGCCGGTGTATTGCATTCCTGGCAATCACGATCAGCCTGACACCATGCAACGGGTACTGAGCAGTACACCATTTGTACTGGACTCGCACGTAATCATGGATAACTGGCTGGTAGTATTACTCAGCTCGTGGCAAGCCAACCAAGTCAGCGGCAAACTTGGCAAGGCACAACTGCAACAATTAGCTGCGTTATTAACAACACACCCACATCATCACACGCTGATCTGCATGCATCATCACCCCCTTGCCATGCAGAGCCAGTGGCTTGATGAATTAGGCCTGGAAGACGCCGAGGCGTTTCATGCCTGCATCAAGCAACACGCTCAGGTACGTGGGGTACTGTGGGGACACGTCCATCAGGCACACGATTGCATGCGTGATGGCGTGCATTACATGGCGACACCTTCAACCTGCATGCAGTTTTTGCCTAAGAGCGATTCATTCGCGATGGACAATCAACCTCCGGCTTATCGATCGATTGAGTTACATGGCGATGGATTAATCACCACTGAAGTGATTTGGGTTCAGCCGCTAAAAGCTATTTGATGAACTGACTCCCCAATACAAAACCCAGCCATGCCGCACACAAGCAAAGACTTATCGAGGCGAGCACATTAAATCCAGCCATCAATTCAGCGCCCGAGCGTGCCAAGAGCAAGGTCTGCACGCTAAAAGAAGAAAACGTGGTGAACCCACCAAGCACACCAATCATGAGGAAAGTGCGCAGGTAGAACGAGTCGGATAATCGACCCGCTTCACTCATGGCTGCCAGCATGCCGATCAGTAGACTGCCCAGCACATTCACAAACAATGTACCCCAGGGAAAGCTCGGCCAACGGCTTTGAAACCATTCGCTGCTGGTAAAACGAAGTACGCTACCGAGTGCGCCCCCAAAGGCAATCCAGAAATAATTCATAAGGTAAGCGAGGAAAAACCGTTTTTTAAGAGTGTTGGACTAAAGTCCAACCTACTAAAATCCAATTGAAATGAAGTCCAACCTACACCGTCATCACGCTCTAAGCCTCTGTAGGTTGGATTAAAATCCAACCCGTTACGCACCTGAATGACATCACTCCTTGCACCCAACACGTCATGGGTCATTCAGCGAAGGCCCTTAGATCTCGATCATATCAAATTCTTCTTTCCCCGCCCCGCAATCGGGACAACGCCAAGACAACGGCACGTCTTCCCACTTGGTGCCGGGAGCGATACCCGCTGCGGGGTCGCCCTTCTCTTCTTCATACACATAACCACAAATGACGCACAAATAAGCTTTCATGTCGATCAACAAACTCGAAGGGAAAAGACGATTAAAGCGAGAACCGAGCCGACACGCAACCTAAATGCGATCTCAACTGTTAAGTACGCGCCGAAGCCCCTAAACTTGGCTTCTGATGTAGCTCTGCGCATAGGTCAAATGAGATGAGTCTTTATAGTGATGCCTGTCGATATATCCCTGGCGGAGTGAACTCCCCCGTCCGCGCCTTTCGTGGCGTAGGAGGAGAACCGGTCTTTATTTCCCGTGCTAGTGGCGCCTATGTTTTTGATACTGAAGATAGACGATATATCGACTATGTGGGCTCATGGGGCCCCATGGTGTTGGGCCATGCTCACCCTCAAGTCATCAAAGCCGTACAAGAACGCGCAGCTTTAGGGTTAAGTTTCGGCGCGCCTACGGAAATCGAAACCGAAGTGGCCAAGAAAATATGCGAGTTGATGCCTGCCGTCGAACTGGTGCGCATGGTCAGCTCGGGCACCGAAGCCACCATGAGCGCCATTCGCCTCGCCCGTGGCTACACCGGTCGGGACAAAATCGTAAAGTTTGAGGGCTGCTATCACGGCCACTCCGATTCATTACTGGTCAAAGCCGGTTCC